>JAKISP010000045.1 GCA_021648525.1 Gammaproteobacteria bacterium | reverse complement strand
CAAAAAATGATCATCCGTTTGAGATATTAGAGTCCGTAATGAACGGGCTAAGAATTTTTTTGACGTTTTCAAAAATCAGCCAATTTATTACCCCAGTACTGCCAGAGTTTTGCAAAAGGCTCTATAGAACGTAATTTAGGTACATACCATGGAAAACCTTGCCAATTACACTGCTCATCGGTTACATATTTATTCAATTAATTCGTCGATTTCAAGTGGTCAATTACTAGTAACAGCCGATAAAATCATAGATCAAAACAGTTATCGTTTCACGGGCAAATCTGACCATAAAATGCAACCAATAACACGGTACTAACTCAAGCAGCCAAATGGAAATCAAAAATAACCCACCCACTCCAGCACCTCACACCGCGACGTCTCAAACGGCGACTCAGCAAAAAGCCACCGCTCGCTCATTGCAGGTAGGGCAGACACTAAAAGCAGTGGTGATCGAAAGCCTGAAAAACAGTGTTAAATTACGTATTGGTAACACTCTGCTGCAAGCACCAACCGCTAAACAACACCAGAACGGGGAAACACTCACATTAACAGTAGTACGTACGGGAGATAAACCTTTGCTACGAGTTGCCCCGCCACTACTACTCACAACACAGCAATCCAGATCAGTACAAAATGCCGCACTGAAGATATTATTACCTAAACAAGCCCCTCTGACACCACTACTTGCCAACCTTTCAGCAATTTCACAATTAAAAACGCAGTTGACTTCCCCACTAACGCCAGAAATTAGCAACAGTGTAAGAAAATTGATCGAAAATATTACGCATATCGATAAAGTTGGCGACCCAAAAGCGCTACGTCAGGCGATTCTCGATTCAGGTATTCTGCTTGAAAAAAAGCTCGCAAACCTTCAACAAGCTCAGACTACCACAACACCGGCCAATAGAACCTCATCAACCACGTCACAGGCACAAGCTGTCAGCCAGGACTTCAAAGCAAATCTGGTACAGTTACTGGGCTTGTTGCGACAAGCTCCCGCCAGCCACCAGAGCCCCTCTTCGAAGATCCCACTGCCGCTAACCACACAAGACGCTAGTATCATACCAAACACGAGCAGTAACACTCGTCAACCACACACAACGCCTAACCTGTCAGTCAAAGAACAATTACTACGTTTGTTAAATACCCCTTCAAACAGAATCAGCAGAGAAGAAAGCACACGTTCTACAGCACCATCACGCCTGGCTGAACTAACCACTTCGAGCAGTCGCATTCCAGTTCCTTTTTTTCGGCACTTGCCACTACAGCCTCAAAAGACACAATCACCAACGCTTGTTCTACTCCAGCATCGAGACCAGATTATCGACGAGCTAATCCGTCAATCAGAGAGCAGTATTGCGCGTGTACAACTAAGTCAGCTTGCATCGATGCCACAGGACAGTAATACGTCACAATCATGGGCCTTTGAACTGCCGTTGCGTAACGGTGAAAATATAGATGTTGTGCAGTTACGCATTGAAAAAGAGGACACTGAAGAAGGTGAAGAACAAGATTCACGCTGGCGAATTACACTTACACTAGATCTACCTGCAATAGGCACTATCTATGCAACGATCACGGTTCAAGGGGAGCAGACCTCAACCACACTCTGGGCTGATGAGGAAAGCACAGTCCAGTTGATTGATAATAATTTACAATTATTACGAGATGCCCTTGATGAACACGGGGTTAGTTCCGATGAAATCAACTGCCAGCACGGCTCTCCGCCAGCACCACCTCGTCAACAGCGACACACATTACTAGTGGATACACGCGTATGAAAACAGACAAAGCAGATCAGATCACCACCGTCGCCTTAATGTACGATGGCGAAAATGCACCCACCATAACAGCCAGGGGCAGAGGCCATATCGGCGAAGAAATATTGAAGATTGCCGAAGAAAACAACATCCCCCTACATGAAGATGCAGAGTTAGTACAGCTACTATCCCAGCTTGAACTGGGCGACGAGATCCCACGTGCCCTCTATATCACCATCGCGCAGGTCATCGCTTTTGCTTATATCATATCTGGGAAATACAACATCTAGTACTAAGCCGTATTGATCACAGTAAAATAGATCCAGATAAACTCACCTGATCAGCATCAAAAAATGATACTTGGTGCCGCTATAATCAGTGCACACTAAATAACATAATACTCAATCATTTAACTAGCGATCTTAAAGAACAATCATGGGCGACCAACCTTTAAAAGCAACTCTCACTCAAGTGCACCAGAACGATAGCCCCGATCATACCCAGGAATCCCATCAAACCGATGGGCTCCATGCAATGCGTATTATTATTGCAAATGAGAATACCAATCACACGCTTTTCATTGAAGCATTACTTCATCGTAGTGGCTTTAGAAACACACAAATGATAGCCAATGGTAAGGAACTTATTTCTGAATTAAACCAGTCACTACAACTGCAACAAGAAGAGATCGACCTCGTCTTGATCAGCAGCACTCTGGATACTAATTGGCAAACACTCTGTAAGCGCATCAATCAAAGCCATGTCTGGCGTGACATCCCGCTCATTCTAATTGCTTCAGATCCAGAATGGTTTGAGGCAAGTGCAAAACAGGCCTTCAACTGTGGTATTACTGATGTCATCTACACCCCACTACGCCCCGCTCATTTTTCGCCACGTATCTACTCGGCACTACTGCTTAAAAAAGAGCGCACCATCAGAATGATTAACAGACAAGCGATTGAAACTGAATTAGCCGAACGAAAAGTCATCGATGCGCGCCTTCAACACCTCGTTAATCATGATGACCTAACCGGGCTTTATAGTCGTCGTCGTCTCGTTAAGGCCCTGAGTAAGGCGCTCTCCCTTAGCATTAAAACAGACCAGACAGTGTCATTACTTCATATTGATATTGATCAATTCAAGGTCATCAATGATCTTGAGGGACATCAGGCAGGGGATCAACTGCTGGTAAACATCGCCAACCTGTTACGTGATTTCATTGATAATGACAAAACCATTGCCCGTACTAGCTCAGATGAATACTCAATACTTATTAAAAATGACACACCAGAAGCGGCACTTTCATTCTCTGAAAAAATCAGGCGCGCGATGAAAAAATTCGTATTTTCAATCGATGACAGGGTCTATAACATCGGTGTCAGTATTGGGCTTGCTATTACTATTAAAGGTGAAAACATTAGCGCCAGTGAAATGCTTGCCCGTGCCGACCAGGCCTGTTTTGTCGCAAAAAAGCATGGGCGCAACATGGTTCACCAATATGATAATCAGGACAGGGAAATCCATCAGCTACGAGATGAAGCCTTCTGGGCCCCTAAAATTAAAGACGCGCTGAACAATAGCCGTTTTTGCCTGATGTTCCAACCGATAATTAACCTGAAAACCAGTCAAATTGAACATTATGAAGCACTCATTCGTATGTACGATGATAATAATGAGCTCATCTCACCCGACGTCTTTATTCCAGTAGCAGAGCGAATCGGCATGATTCATGATATTGACAACTGGGTGATTAAACAGGCAATCAATGCGCTAAAGCAACTACCAGAAAACAAATCTTATGTTTCTTTAAACATCAACCTGTCCAGCCATGCATTCCATGACCCAGGGTTGTTGCAGCGTATCAAAGATGCATTAGCTGAATCACAGATCGAAGGTAAACGCATTACCTTCGAGATCACAGAGACGGCCGCTATTGAGAATTATGAGCAGACTCGAGAAATGATTATAAAATTACGTGAGCTAGGCTGCAGCTTTGCACTCGATGACTTTGGTGTTGGGTTTAACTCTTTCAGCTATCTGAAAAAATTCCCCGTAGATTATCTCAAAATTGATGGTAGCTTTATTACCAATCTGGTTAATGATGAAGTCGACCAGGCACTGGTTAAATCCATGGTAGAGATCTCAAAAACACTCGGTAAAAAAACCGTGGCGGAATTTGTTGAAAGCGAAGAAATATTGAAAATGATCAAATCCTACGGCATAGACTACGCACAGGGCTATTATATAGGCAAGCCAGGTTCAGAGTTTGAAGGCATTGAATCTGTCAGTTTTTGTCCTTCACCCTGAAACAACGCGCAATGGGCTATCATCTTCATTCTGTGGCCGATGCAACAACATCAATAATTCTGCCTCAGCCCTTACCAGACCACAGGTAGTAATCAGTTCTTCAACAGTAGCGCCCTGACGAACCATTCTATTGGCCTGATCAAGTGCACGAGCCGAAGGCTCCCGGGAATCAAGTTGATCCTGTCGTTCCATTACTCGCTTTACTTTCTGCTCTACTCTATTAAGATGTCCTGCCGCCCCTGCGGCACCCGAACAGAGCGCACTCACATCATCGCTCAATAATTTCAGCTTATATTCGTAAGACAGGCTGCGCTGACGTTGCTGCACTGCAAGTCTTATCACAACTGTTATTAATGCGGCATTCAACACACCGGCTAACACCAAATAATATTCACTATACTCCATCACTTATCACCTCATGCATAACCATCAAAATGGGGATTATCTGCCGTATCATTCGCTTTATTTTTTGACTTGGCATTCTTATCACGTTGCTCTTTTTCCTGCTCATGAGCCGTGCGTTGCTTACCTGGTACTTTGCCAAACGGCCGACTCAATCGGAGTGACCTTGCCAGTGGAATGTAACCAATCTCAACCATCACGCACCACCTTAAGCACTAAAATTCAGCGACGTCTTGCCATTCATTATTTGATAGAAGCTTATTCACATCCACCAGGATCAGGAGATTACCCTCATTGCTATAGACACCCTGGATATATCTTGAGCTTTCATCATTGCCAAGATTAGGTGTAGACTCAATTTCTGATGAACGCAAATAGACTACCTCCGCGACACTATCAACCAGAATACCCAATACATTGCCATTAGACTCAACAATAACCACACGCGAGGCATCATCCGTTTCATACATGGGTAAACCAAAGCGCATGCGGGTATCAAGTACCGTCACAACATTACCACGCAAATTAATAATACCGAGAATATAGGATGGTGCACCAGGAACAGGTGTAATCTCACTCACACGCAACACCTCCTGTACTTGCATCACATTGATGCCATAGGCCTCCCCCTCCAGCTTAAAGGTGACCCATTGAAGCACTTCATCCTGAGGGTTTGTTGCCTTTTGATTCATCTTACACTCCCTTCAATATTTCAGGCATCTCACACTTTCTATCTATAGCGTCAACGAACAGGCGCTACAAACCTTTCGAATAAACATGCACAATCTGCACCAGGGTCAGGATCAAGATAATTGAGAAGAGTGACCTTGAAAGTCAGAGTGTTCCTTCAGCATCATCGTTCAACAATAACAACAGCGCATCAACATCAAGCAGCGCACACATTTTCTCCACCACAATTCCCCGGTACCAGGGACGTTTAGTGGACCCAACACGCCAACGTACATCATTCGTCTTAATCTCTTCAACGTCAGTCACATCTCGACAGGCAATGCCAATTCGCTCACCTTCAATCAATATAATACGATTGGGGGGTAAAACCTCACCACTTGATAGCACCCGAGGCTCACCACTTAGCTCAGTCACCAGGGCTTCAAAATCGATCACTCTAATCGTTTTACCACGGTGCACCAACACGCCGAGGTAACGCTTAGCGTTTCCCGGCATCACTTTAATATCGTCACACTCAGTCAATATACCGCTGAGTTTTTCAAGCGGCACAGCCAGAGTCGTATCACCGACATTGAAAAAGAGTGCTTTAAATGGAGCCATCCCCCACTCTGGGATTTGATCTACGCTATCAACAACAGCCTGAACTTCAACTTGCGATGAAACTGCCACTTCCGGCATCACATCAATTTTATCAATCACATCGGCAGAAACATCAACGTCAACCTCCTCGGAAACCTCCATTAGAAGTGAATCCAGGTATTGTGTTAAAGCCTTTCCCTGTGTCACAAGGGGTCGTGATTTTTTGTCATTCATCCTGTTTTAGCCCTGGAACCGGGTAAATCAAAGACCAGTAAATCCTGCAATAGTTCATCATACGCAAGGGAACCACGCGAGCGAGGTGAGAGTAATGACACAGGACGCCCCGCGCGACTCGCTTCACGAAATTGTGTATCGACTGGAATAATCCCATTCCATAATGTTTCAGGATAGCGTTCTTTCATATTATCTAACGCCTGCCCAGAAGCTCGCGTTCGACGATCAAAAAGGGTTGGGACAATCAGGTATGGGATCGGCTGCATACGTGCATGATTCATCATCGAAATCGTTCGCATCATGCGCTCAAGTCCTTTTAGCGCAAGGAATTCAGATTGAACAGGTACAATCAGGTAATGGCAGGCGGCCAGCGCATTGACCATCAATACACCCAGTGTTGGCGGGCAATCCAGTAAGGCATAATCATAATCATCATTTACCTGTGCCAGGCCGCGTGCAATCACCAACCCCTTACCATCCTGTGTGCCAAGCTGTCGATCAAGCGTCGCTAATGCCGTTGATGCGGTAAAAATAGAGATCATCTTACACTGCGTTTTACGAATCATCTCATCAACAGGACCACTACCGCCATGAAACAGGCTATAAAGGCTACTCCCATCTCCTTCCGGGTCATAACCCATATATGAGGTCATCGAACCATGCGGATCCATATCAACTAACAATACACGATGCCCCTGTTGTGATAATAACCCCGCCAGCGTCACTGCGGTGGTGGTCTTACCAACACCACCCTTCTGATTAGCAACCGCCCAGATGCGCACTACTCTCCCCCTGACGACAAACCTAATGGAGCAGAAAGTGAGTCTTTTATATTAACCCCAGGAATCCAGACAGGTGATATCAGTGATGAACCCGGCACTGTGGTTTCCAATGGCAACAGTTCGTCCACTGATACAGGGGCGGTGCGATGTAGTCCTGATGAATCAATCAACGCATCAAGCCTTAAAAAATCACTATTGATACGCGTATCAGTCTCTGCATCAGCGATCTCAGTCTCTACATCAATGATGTCATCTTCAGGTTCTGCTATTTTTTCTTCCTCTTCGGACTTAGGGCGCTTCATATTTCGATTAGCAGTAATTACCACCATCACACGACGATTCTTAATCTGCCCTTCCAGAGTTTCGTTACTCATTAGCGGACGAAACTCCCCATAGCCAATCGCCGCCATTCTTTCAGGCTCAATGCCATGAACAGAAAAAAGCCGCACAACACTCGCAGCACGTGCAGCAGAAAGTTCCCAGTTAGAGGGATATACAGTGCTTTTAATAGCCACGTTATCAGTAAACCCTTCAACCCGCAGGTCATTTGGAAAGGCGGCAAGAATACGTGAAAGCGCCTCTAATACAGGTATTGACTGGAGCTGAATTTTTGCGCTACCACTCGTAAAAAGAATATCCGTATTGATTTCAACCTCAATCCAGCGCTTAGTACGCTTAACCGAGATTAAATCACGATCAATTAGCGGTTGCATCGCCGCTTCAATTTCATTTGCAATCATTCTTAACTGGGCTTCAGATAAGCCTTGTTGATCTACCGCAGATTGATCGTCATCACTACTATCCCCCTCTTTCAACATTCGCTCATTCGCCATCGGAAATTCAGAAAAATCAACTTCGTCTTCCTGATTATCTCCTTCATGTTTATTGGCACGAGATGGATGACTCAAAGGACCTTCAGGCACTTTAATTGGGTTAGCTGTATCTTTAAATTCAAGAGTTGCAGACTGTGCTGAGCGAGCTGATTGACCAATTTGAATCGGTTTCAATGATTTCTGTGACTGTTGAAATGCAGCAACAATAGCATCAGACAATACTCGATATTTTCCTTCATTAACGGAAGAAACTGAGTACATCACGACAAAGAAAGCAAATAGCAGGGTAATAAAATCCGCATACGAGACTAACCAGCGCTCATGATTTTCATGTTCTTCATGTTTTGGTTTACGTGCCATACTACTTCGCCACTAATGGATAAAACCTTGAAGCTTAGTTTCAATACTTCGTGGATTTTCACCTTCAGCAATGGCAACAATCCCATCAATAATCATTTCACGAAATTTAGTCTGGCCATGAATAATGGCTTTCATCTTATTCGCCATCGGCAGGAAAAGAAGGTTGGCCAAACCAATCCCATAGATTGTGGCAACGAATGCAACGGCAATACCTGCGCCTAGTTTGCTGGGATCAGAAAGGTTTTGCATCACATGGATCAATCCCATCACCGCACCAATAATTCCGATCGTCGGCGCATAGCCTCCCATCCCCTCCCATACCTTTGCAGCCTGGGTATCATAGTGCTCTTTGGTGTCTAGCTCGACTTCCATGATACCGCGAATCGCATCAGGCTCACTGCCATCCACTAATAGTTGCAGCCCTTTTCTCGCAAATAGATCCTCTTCATTTTCAGCCAAAGCCTCAAGACCCAATAACCCTTCTTTACGTGCGATGTTACTCCAGTTAATAATCTTTTCAATCGCCTCGACTGCAGCCAGTTTTGGTGGGAAAATCATCCAGCGAGTTAATTTAAGTGCCTTCATAAAGACATCCATCGTGGTCTGTACAAGAAGACAGGCAACGGTACCACCGCCCACAATCAGAAATGCAACCGGCAACAACAGCGAAGAAAGATGACCGCCTTCAAGATAGTTACCACCAAGGATTGCAATACAAGCAAGGATAACCCCTGCAATCGTCATCATATCCATTGATTATTCCTCCCCGCTAAATAATGAAGAAATCTTATCGAGTGATAAAATTTCATCTGCCAGATTAGCGTCAACAATCGCCATCGGCATCCCGTAAACAACACAGCTCTGTTCATCCTGCGCCCAGATAGTTGCACCACGTTGCTTAAGTAAGCGCGCACCCTCTCTTCCGTCTGCCCCCATACCGGTCAGGACCACCGCCAGCAGCTCAGATGAGCAAACCCTGGCAAGTGATGAAAATGTAATATCAACACCTGGCCGGTATGTCTGACCAGGCTTTGCTTCTTCAATCTTTAACAGCAAGCGACTGCCACATCTGTCAACCATCATCTGTACGCCGCCGGGCGCAATATAGGCGACTCCCGCTTTAACTTCATCTCCATGATCGGCTTGCTTAACTTTAATTTTACATAAAGAGTCGAGGCGCTCAGCAAATGACGGAGTAAAACTGGCCGGCATATGCTGGACAATGATTACCGGTACAGGAAAATCATCAGGCATTGCGGTTAAGATTTTCTGTAACGCGACGGGCCCACCGGTTGAAGTTCCAATAGCAATCAGCTTAATCTTGTTTAAATCAAATCCCGCATTTCTCTGACTTTCACGTATCGTACTTGATGCCGCTAAAGTACGGGAAGAAGCGGTATATGAAGCCTCTTCTTTAATCGCTAGTCCTCTGGCGCCAAGCACCCTGACTCGTGCACACAACAAACGCCGCGTAATATCCAGTTCACTAGAAATGTCATCAATTTTTTTCGGTAGAAAATCAAGAGCCCCCGCATCAAGCGCATCAAATGTAGACTTTGCACCACTCGTCGTTAATGATGAAAATATTAGAATTGGCGTAGGAACCTCCGCCATTATTTTTTTTGTAGCCGTAATGCCGTCCATCACCGGCATTTCAATATCCATTGTAATCACATCCGGGCGCAGTTCCCTTGCTTTTATGATCGCTTGTGCACCATCAATAGCATATCCAACTACATCTATATGCTGGTCTGAATTCAATATTTCCGTCAAGCGGCGCCTGAAAAACCCAGAATCATCAACAACAAGTACACGAACAGTCACATCTCACCTCTATCCTGTTGTTATGCGTATGCAGTTAATAATTCTGGTACATCCAGGATCAGTGATATTT
Organism: Gammaproteobacteria bacterium; assembly: GCA_021648525.1. Taxonomy (GTDB): domain Bacteria; phylum Pseudomonadota; class Gammaproteobacteria; order SZUA-140; family SZUA-140; genus SZUA-76. The sequence continues at coordinate 24,056 of JAKISP010000045.1, read as the reverse complement.
TCCCATTCCCTGTGATTGTCGCACCCGCTAATCCGCGTGTACCATGCAACATAGACCCGAGTGGCTTGATCACCACCTCTTCCTGGCCAATTAACTGATCAACAACAAAACCGACTTGCTGAGCACCAGAACTAACAACAACAACATGCCCCTCTTTTTGTTCTTCGCTTCGGCTTGCGCCTTTAATCAGCCACTCTCTTAAATAGAAAATAGGCAATGCCTTGTTTCTAATTAACACAACGGGTTGTCCGTCGACCACCTTTGACTTAGTTAAGTCGAGATTAAATATTTCAACCACACTCACTAATGGCAACGCAAAAACCTGTTCTTCAAGTAACACCATTAACGTCGGCATGATCGCGAGCGTTAACGGTAGTTTAATTGCAATTCGACTGCCCTTACCCATTTCAGAGTCAATGTCAATCGAACCATTGAGCTGAGCGATACGCGTCTTAACCACATCCATCCCGACTCCGCGGCCTGATATGTCAGAAATCTCTTCTTTTGTTGAAAAACCAGGCAGAAATATCAGGTGAAAACACTCTTTATCATCAAGCCTTGCCGCCGTATCTTCATCGTATAGCCCTTTGCTAACCGCAATACTTCTTAATTTATCAGCATCCATTCCAGCGCCATCATCATCGATCGTTAATAAGATATGATCGCCTTCCTGTGCAGCCGACAACACAACAGCGCCAGCACGATCCTTACCCGCTTTTTCGCGGACATCAGGCATTTCAATACCGTGGTCAACGGAATTACGAATCAGATGCACAAGTGGATCAGCAAGCGCTTCAACAAGGTTTTTATCAAGATCAGTCTCTTCTCCAATCAACTCAAGACCAACCTCTTTTTTCAGGCTTCGCGCAAGATCACGTACCACACGAGGAAAACGACCAAATATTTTTTTGATCGGTTGCATTCTTGTTTTCATCACAGAATTTTGAAGATCGGTGGTCACCAGATCAAGGTTTGCGACTGCCTGTGTCATCGCTTCATCAGATTTGGTGGATTCTAATGTCGACAGTCGGTTTCGAACGAGTACCAGCTCACCCACGAGATTCATAATGTCGTCAAGACGTTTAGTGTCAACACGCACCGTCGTCTCGGCCTGTGCAGGTGAATTCTCTTTCTTTTTCACTGCAGCTTTAGCTGGTGCAGGTTTGGGAGGCTTAACAACTGGCTCAACCTTTGCTGTGGGCTGTGCTTCTTTTTTCCCTGCAGATGAATTTTCAGCAGGCACAGCAGCCTTCGTCATTCCACCCTTACCATGCAATTCATCTAACAGATCTTCGAATTCACCATCAGTAATTAACCCACCATCTACTGATGTGTGCGCTTTTTTTCCCACTGCTGGCACGCCAGAATCAACGGCTTTAGGTGCGCCACCACCGTGCAGTTGATCAAGTAATGATTCAAATTCATCATCGGTGATTTCATCATTCGAAGCACCATTTATATCAGCGGCACTATCGGTGGCCATTGGCGCATCAGGCTTAACAGCCTTTGGTGTGCCACCACCGTGCAATTGATCCAGCAATGATTCAAATTCATCATCCGTTATCTCTTCACCACCATCAGAAGGAGGGATAGCAGCAGGCGCTTCAATAACAGGCTCAGGCGTTAATTCGGGAGCTGGCGCCTGCTCTTCATCTCCAGAAAGAAAGCGTTTTAGCGTTTCGATTAGCTCAGGATCAGCAGGTGCTGGATCAATACCCTCTCTTACTTCACCAAACATATCATTTACGCTATCGGTCACGCGCAGAAAGGCATCCATCAAGGGTGCATCAACTACGCGTTCCCCTTGCCTTAAAATATTAAAAACATCTTCTGCATGATGACAAACTTCTACCAGTGCAGTCAGAGCTAAAAATCCAGCCCCCCCTTTAATGGTATGAAAGCCGCGAAAAACAGCATTCAGTAGCTCGGAATCCTCAGGGCTCTGTTCAAGATCAACCAGCTGTTCACCGAGTTTTTCAAGTATTTCATCTGCCTCTACAAGAAAGTCCTGCAGGATTTCATCATCTGTATCGATCGCCATATTATCACTAGAATCCTAAGCTTGAGAGCAGGTCATCAACCTCATCCTGATTTTTCAACGCAGTTGCACTCTCTTTTCCGGGTACTTGAGGCCCCTCTAGTACTTTTTCAGCCGGCTTTCTTTCTAACCTGTTATCATCATTACCAAAGCTGCCTGAAATTTTAATCAAGCCAATCAACTTATCTTCAACATCTTGCACTAGACCGATGACCCTGCGAATAATCTGACCCGTAATATCCTGAAAATCCTGCGCCATCAAAATATCATTCAGGTACGCTTTAATCTTTGAATAACGGTCTGAGGAGACCTCCAGATGCTCACCAATTTCGCGCGATAGTTCACGAAATTCATCCGCCGACAGATCGCGAGATATAAAACGCTTCCATTGATCTTCTATCTTTGATGCACTCTCTTCTAGTTCTCGGCAGACAGGAATCGCGTCTTCAACAGCGGTTAATGTTTTATGTGCCGCTTGATCAGTCACCTTAATCACATGATTAAGACGCTCTCTTGCATCCGGAATTTCATGTTCAGCAAGGTCTGATATATCAGTTTCGATACCAAAGCCAACTAACGTGTCGTGAAGTTCACGTGTTAGCCGTCCAATCTCCTGAAACATTTTAGTTTCATTGATACGACTAATCTCTCGTAGATGCCCAATCGCAGCATCTTCACATCCATTTTCTATACTACTGACCAGGCCCCGTGCCTGCACCAGGCATTGTTCACTTAATATTGATTCGCTGAATGCCATCTCTGCATCTCCTTCCATGGATTTTTACTGTGATGCCTCAATTCGCTCAAAAATTTTCTCTATTTTTTCTTTCAGCGTAGCAGCATTAAATGGCTTAACCACATAGCCATTCACGCCCGCCTGAGCGGCTTCAACAATCTGCTCCTTCTTAGCTTCAGCCGTCACCAGCAGTACCGGTAGATTCGCTAATTTTTCATCGGCGCGTACAGCCTTTAACAGGTCAATGCCTTCCATTCCCGGCATGTTCCAGTCTGTCACAAGAAAATCAAAGTTCCCTGACTGCAACATCGGTAAGGCCGTATTACCATCATCAGCCTCAGAGGTATTATTAAAACCAAGGTCTCGCAAGAGATTTTTTATGATTCGCCGCATTGTAGAAAAATCATCCACAATGAGTATTTTCATATCTTTATCCAAGGTAGCCTCCCGCTATTCAATCGTTGTTAACCCAATGACCCAGTCGTGCCTGTAGTCGAATCAGGGCTTGACTATGAATCTGACTAACACGTGACTCACTCACACCAATCACTGAGCCAATTTCACGTAGATTAAGTTCTTCATCATAATAAAGTGTTAATACTAGTCGCTCACGCTCAGGCAGTCCCGAGATCGCTTCCGCCAGATTTTTCTTGAAATCATCTTTCTGCACACCATCGAATGGGTTAGTTGCCGGTCCACTTAGTTTTGATGGCACTGAATCTTCATTCATACCCATGTCTTCAAAACTCAGCAAACGACAGCTACTCGCATCCTGCAATGTCTTGTGATATTTTTCGAGTGGCATCTCCAGTGCTTCGGCCACTTCATGATCCCTTGCATCACGACCCGTCTCATTTTCAATTTTACGCACCGCTTCTGCGACCTGTCTTGCTTTACGATGCACTGAACGCGGTGCCCAGTCACCCTTACGGATCTCATCAAGCATCGAACCACGGATACGAATGCCGGCATAGGTTTCAAAACTTGCTCCCTGTTTAGCATCGTAGTTACGCGATGCTTCCAGTAAACCAATCATCCCGGCCTGTATCAGGTCATCAACCTGAACACTCGGTGGCAGGCGACTCATAATGTGATAGGCAATGCGCTTCACCAAAGGTGCATAACGAGTTACCAGGTCATCGGCACCATTGCTGGCAGGTTTTTCTTCGTCCTGGATAGTGACGTACATGGCTAGATTATTCATAGGTTTTCATCGTTCCATCATTAGTGGATTTAAACAATCTCTCGACAAAAAATTCCAGATATCCACTCGCCGAGTCCGGTGTTGGCCATTGATCCGTCTTTTGCGCCAGTTTTTTAAATGCAATGGATGCCTTACTGCGAGGATATGCATCAATCACTGAACGCTGTTTCTGGATAGCCTTTCTTAAATAGTCGTCATAGGGGACTGCGCCCATATAATCGAGCGTTGCATCAAGAAAACGATTTGTCACTTTTACAAGTTTCTTATATAGCTCAATACCCTCCTGGGAACTGCGAACCATATTAGCCACAATACGGAAGCGATAAAGCCCGTGATCACGACTCAATAATTTAATCGTTGCATAAGCATCAGTAATCGAAGCTGGCTCGTCACAAACCACCACAATCACCTCGTGCGAGGCTCGACTAAATGTCACAACACTGTCTGAAACGCCCGCGGCAGTATCGATTACTAGCACATCAGGATTAAAGCTCAACTCACTGAATGCACGAATCAAACCGGCATGTTCGACATGGCTCAGTTCGGCCATATTCTTTAAACCTGATGAGGCCGGAATCACTCTCACCCCTTCAGGTCCAGTCACTATCACCTCTTCCAGTGAGCGTTCACCATTCACCACATGTGAAAGGTTATAAGCGGGCTGCAGACCTAATAAGACGTCTACATTGGCCAGACCGAGATCGGCATCCATTAACAGGACGTTTTGACCACTGGCGGCCAATGCCACCGACATATTAACAGAGATATTTGTTTTACCAACCCCCCCCTTGCCACTCGTCACCGTAATGACACGAACCGGATTTGGGTTAGCCACATGGCGCAGGCCTGACATTTGACTTACTCCTATCTCAGACATTAGCATTTACCGTTCCCCTTGCGATTGATTGGGCTATCATCTCCATACCATTATCGCTATTCCCTCCAGGAACAGGTCTTTCCATTATATCGACGCATCGGTTCACCAGATCATATGCGCGCGCCAGATGCATATCTTCCGGTACCTGCTGCCCATCACATATATATGAAACAGGGACGCCGTACTGTGTTGTCATATCCAACGCACCACCTAGACTGGTTGCCTCATCAAGCTTGGTCATCATCACACTCACCGGGTTAAAGAGGCCAAATGCATTCATCACTTCCCGCATACTTGATACCTGAGAAGTTGCTGACACCACTAATGATGTTTTAATAAACATATCATCACCACATAACATAGAGGCCTGCTCACTCAAATGGCTATCACGCTGACTCATCCCCGCCGTATCAATTAATATCAGGCGACGATCACAGAGATCATCAAGTACTTTTCGAAGTTCCTGTCGGCTATCGGCTGTTTTTACTGGAATATCAAGAATTCTGCCATACGTACGCAGCTGTTCATGGGCACAGACACGGTAGTTGTCGATCGTCACTAATGCAACGTGGCGATTACCATGTCGCAGTGCATAACGTGCCGCTAATTTTGCCGCTGTGGTCGTTTTACCCACCCCGGTTGGACCAACCAGTGCGACCACACCACCTTCGTTTAAAATTTCATCATTTGCTACCGGAATCTTTCGTGAGAAACATTCCAGTGCATTTCTGAACAGATCATCAGGATGAGCCCGCTCTGGAACCTCTTCCGCCAGGGTTTTACAGAGTGAATCACTTAAACCCAGATTCATTAATTGCTGTATCAATTCGGCCTTTCCAGGATTACGACGTGTGAACTCATCCCAGACCAGCCCCGAGAGCTGTTTTTCAAGCATCCCCCGAAGACTCTTTAATTCAGATTGCATCTCAACGATTGCAGGCTCCTGCCCCCATTGAATATTAGCCTGCGGCGCTTGCGAGCGCGTATGGGTCTTCTCTTTGCCTTCATAGCGAGATGCGGCACTCATCGGCACGCTTAAACGATCCGCCGGTATGCCTGGCTGTTCAGGTAATTCCACTGAAGGCTGTACTGCTGCTTGCCGAGTACTGGATTGCGCCACGGACGGCTCAGGCGATGCACGGTCAACGGTACTATTCTGCCTTGCCTGTGGTGCTTGTTGTACTGGGATAGTTCTCGGAAAAGCAGATTCATCATAATCGATCGCCGCCACTATTTCGATTCCGCCATCAACACGTTTATTCGATAAAATCACAGCATCAGGACCCTGAGCATCTCGCACCATCCGCATCGCCTGTCGCACATCGGGGGCAAAATAACGTTTAATTTTCATAACGACTCCCCATCTTTGCTGCTCATTTTCTGCTCTGTCACCATGGCTACCTCTTCACACACTCTGTTCCACTAGTCCGGTTTACCAATATTCGAAACAATCTTTATCTGTCTGTTATCTGGCATTTCGTTATAAGACAACACATGCAAACTCGGTATTGTGTTTCTTACAAATTTGGCCAGCATGGGCCTTAACGGTGCTGAAACGACTAATACTGCGGGCTGTCCTGCCATCTCTTGTCGTTGCACCGATTCCAATAGTGATTGATGAATTTTTTCAGCCAGTCCTGGCTCTAATCCACCACCACCCTGCATAGATTCTTGCAATAATTGTTCCAAAGATGGATCAAGAGAGATCACCGAAAGTTCACTTGATAAACCATTGATATTCTGGATTATCATTCGTCCAAGTCCAATCCGTACCGCCGCGGTCAGAGCGTCAGGATCTTGACTTCTAGAACCTTCAACCGCAAGTGTTTCGATAATAGTGCGCATGTCTCGGATCGGAATATTTTCCTCCAGCAAGTTTCGTAATACTTTCTGAATCGTACCCAACGGCATAATATCTGGTACTAACCCTTCAACCAGCTTAGGTGCATTTACTGCCATACCATCCAGTAGATGCTGAACCTCTTCACGGCCTAGCAGATCATACGCCTGGCTTTGTAACAGCTGACTAATATGCGTGGCCACTACGGTACTGGCATCAACTACGGTATATCCCATCGCCTGTGCCTGCTCACGTTGACCAGGATCAATCCAGACCGCGTCCATTCCAAAAGCAGGGTCTTTGGTAGGTGTGCCCGGCAAAGTACCAAATACCTGCCCCGGATTAATCGCCATTTCACGATCCGGATAGATATCAGATTCACCAACAGCAACCCCCATTAACGTAATACGATACGCGCCGGGTGATAATTCAAGGTTGTCACGAATATGTACCGGCGGAATCAGAAAGCCGATTTCCTGTGTCAGCTTCTTACGGATACCTTTGATACGTGCCATCAACTGTCCGTTCTGATTTTTATCCACCAGCGGAATTAATTTGTAACCAACCTCTAGCCCGATTACATCCACTGGCAAAACATCATCCCAGCTCAGGTCTTTGTTATCGTCACTCTCTTCACCCGATGCCGCCGATACCTGTTGTTGTCCACCCTGCGGGCCCGGCTGTCCCGACTGCCCTGGCTTAGCAGCCGCCTGAGAATCAGCACCTGCTGACACAGGCTGCCCCGGTTCAAGCCCCAATGCCTCTCGTTCTTGCATACGTTGGTGCAACAGATATGCACCACCCGCTGCCAATGCTGCAATGCTAAGAAAAATAATGTTAGGCATACCCGGTATCAGCCCTAAAATACCGATCACACCTGCAGTCACACCAAGCGCCCGAGGGTTATCAAACATCTGCGTCGCAAACTGCTGCCCCATATCTTGCTCACTAGAGACACGTGTCACCATGATCGCCGCTGCGGTCGATAAAATCAGCGATGGAATCTGCGCTACCAGGCCATCACCAATGGTCAACAGGGTATAGTTATGCATCGCATCAGCAAATGCCATGTCATGCTGCAAGATGCCGATTGTCAGGCCACCAATGATATTAATAAAGAGAATCAGGATACCGGCGATCGCATCACCACGCACAAATTTACTCGCACCATCCATCGAACCATAAAAGTCTGCTTCTGAGACAACCTCTGCACGGCGGCGCATCGCCTCATCCTGGTCAATCGCACCTGCGTTCAAATCGGCATCAATCGCCATCTGTTTGCCAGGCATCGCATCCAGGGTAAAACGGGCGCTAACTTCCGAAATACGCCCCGCGCCCTTGGTGACCACCACAAAGTTAATGATCACCAGAATAGCAAAAACCACCAGACCTACCGCGTAATTACCACCGACAACAAAATCACCAAAGGCCTCAATCACCTGCCCTGCCGCAGCGGTACCGGTATGCCCCTCTAACAACACAATTCGTGTCGATGCGATGTTAAGCGCCAGGCGCAACAGCGTGGCAATCAATAGAATGGTTGGAAAGACGGCAAAGTCGAGCGGTTTTTTGGCGTAAACACCCGATAGAATGACAATTAATGACAGCGCGATGTTAAAGGTAAAAAACAGATCTAACAAAAATGGCGGGAATGGCAACACCATCATCGCCAGAATTGACATCAATAGCAGTGGTGCGCCAATCAGCCCATTACGACTAATTTGACGAGCGGTATCCCCTAAACTTGCTTGAGCCATAACTTCACCTTACTCATCACGTTTTAAATCATCTGGAATCGGTAAACCATCCATGGTCAGTGCCTCATCGAAATGAGGCTCCTTTTGCCTTAATTGATAGACGTATGCCAGCACCTGGGCTACGGCAAGATAGAGGCCGGATGGCACTTCATCATTTATCTCTGTGCTATAGAAAAGTGCGCGCGACAGTGGGGGTGCTTCGACCAATGGAATATTATTACTGTACGCAAGGCTTCTAATTTTAGCCGCAATCAGATCCTGCCCCTTGGCCACCACAATCGGCGCACCTGAACTGGCCTGATCATATTTCAACGCAACCGCGTAATGCATGGGGTTTGTGATGATCACATCCGCCTTCGGCACATCCTCCATCATGCGTTTTTCTGCCATTGCCATCTGAGTTTCACGCACTTTGCGCTTCATTTCAGGGTTACCTTCTGTCTGTTTGAATTCGTCCTTCACTTCCTGGAGTGTCATTTTCAACTGCCTGGCGTGATCCCATAACTGAAATGGCACATCAATCACCGCCACTAGAATAGTAGCGCAACTTAATAAAATAAAAGCCCACATCAGCAAATTACCGGCCTGTGCAATCGCAGGCTCAACACTCTTCACACCAAGTAACATATACATCTCAGACTGGTTCCACAGGAGTAGCACTGCTATCGTCATTACTAGTACAAATTTTGCCAGCGCTTTAACCAGTTCCACCAGTCCTTTTATTGAAAAAATACGTCCCACTCCTTTAATCGGATCAATTTTTTCCCATTTAAATGCCATCGCCTTAGTACTGAATGACCAGCCACTGAGCGCCATCGGTGCAAAAAATGCAGCCAGCATAACCACCGCAAAAAAAGGGACTAATGCAATTAAGGCATTGGCGATGGAGTCCTCCAGTAAAATCGTCATGTTATTCACATCCATGAAATCCATCCGACTAGCGGTAAAAGATTCCCTCATGAGCTTCATAATGTCGACCACAAGCTGATCACCGAGCATCAAAAACCCAAACCCAGAAGCAAGCAGCAGACTCATGGTAGTGAGCTCACGTGAACGCGCTACCTGCCCTTTATCGCGCGACTCCTGCAGGCGCTTGGGTGTTGCTTCTTCTGTTTTTTCCTGACCAGTTTTGCTATCTGCCATCGTCTATCTCGCAGATACCATATTGCCAATAGCCATAAATGCGTGTTCAACAAGGCCATTAAACTGAGGTAAGAAAATTGATATTGACGCCCACATAAAAATAAAACCAAAGGTCAACGTCAAAGGAAAACCAACTGCAAAAACATTTAATTGTGGTGCAGCGCGCATCATCACACCAAAGGCAACATTCACCAGCAACAGGGCAACCACGACAGGTAATGCCATCAATACAGCGCCAGTAAAAATCCAGCTAGACCACGAAATTAACACCCATATACCATCAGGGCTAATACCCTGCATTGCAACAGGCAACATCCGGAAGCTTTCAGCAAGCACATCAATCATCACCAGGTGACCATTCAATGCAAGAAATATTAAGGTTGCCATAATGATATAAAACTGGCTGACAACCGGTACCGATACTCCATTCGCAGGGTCATTCATTTGCGCAAAACCAAGTCCCATGGTCTGGGCCATCATGTGACCACCTGTTTCAATCGCACTAAACACCAGTTTCAATGCAAAGCCCATCGCCAACCCAATCATCACCTGTGCAATCGTTGTCAACATCCCATCAACACCTAACGGATCCAGCCCAGCCTCGGGTGGTGGTAAAACAGGTACGATCACCATCGTCAATGACACCGCTATTAACATACGAATTTTTTGCGGTACGATACGGGCACCAAAAATAGGTGCAACTGCAATAAATGCAGCAATACGAGCAAATGGCCAGAAATAACTGGTAATAAGAAGAATCAATTGCTCGTCAGTGAAATGCACTTTTATATAAACTCTGGAATAACTGGATCAGCCAATTGCCATCGGAATATTTTCGAATAACTGCCTGGTATATGTAGTCATCACCTGCAAAATCCACGGGCCACCTACCAACATCACAATAAAGGTGATAAAAAGCTTAGGAATAAAACTAAGTGTTGCCTCGTTAATCTGCGTTGCCGCCTGAAACATACTCACCATCAAGCCAACAATCAGTGCAGGAATCAACAACAATGCAATGATGACAATCGTCACTTCTAATGCACTTCGTCCCAGTGTTAATACATCCTCCGGCCCCATAAGACTTACCTCTCGACATCAATCACATATAAAAGCTTGATGCTAACGTTCCCATAATTAACGCCCAGCCATCGACCAGTACAAACAACATCAACTTAAATGGCAGTGAAATAATCAGCGGTGACAACATCATCATTCCCATTGCCATCAACACACTGGCCACTACCAGATCAATAATTAGAAAAGGGATGAAAATCATAAAACCTATCTGAAAAGCGGTTTTAAGCTCGCTAGTCACAAATGCAGGCAACAGCATTGATAATGGGATCTCATCATAAGACTCAATATCTTCATTACCAGAGAGACTCGCGAATAGATTAAGATCACTATCACGTGTTTGTGCCAGCATAAACTTTCTAAACGGCTCAATCGCTTTTTCTGCTGCCTCTTTCGCTTCGATTTTCTCTTCCAGATAAGGCTTAACACCCGCTTCATAACTGGATTCAAAAACAGGCATCATAATAAAAATAGTCAGAAACAGAGCAAGACCCACCAATGTTTGTGTCGTAGGTGTCTGGGCAGTACCGAGCGCCTGCCTTAAGATTGCAAAGACAATGATGATGCGGGTGAATGAGGTCATCATCAACAATCCCGCTGGCAGTAGCGTCAACACCGTCATCAAGGCTAATATTTGAATACTTAAGGTATAGGTCTCTCCACCATTCACGGCTGGTGAAACCGTCAGTGCAGGAAGTCCAGTATCCGCAGACACAGTGGCAATTGATACAAAAACCAGAAATATCGAAATTATTAAGCGATTCATGATTCAGCTCGATTTTTCATCTGTTTTTTAAGGTGGTTGATAAAACCATGATGGCTATCTCCATTTTTCTGAGACTTGATTTTCAGGCCACTATCACTATTGATCGTACTCTCCAACACATGCAGTGTTTGAATATTACCGGGTGCAATACCAACAAGTACCTGTACTTCACCAACCTGAACCACGATAATTTTTTCACGTTGACCAACACTAATCCCAGCAACGATCTTTAAATTATCATTTGAAACCCCACCTAAACCACCAAATCGCTTCATCATCCAGCCAGCACCTAGAATCATCATAAGGACGACAAACAAGCCAGCCAATATCTGAAAAATATTTCCAGCTCCCATCACATCCGGCATTTTCTGAAGTTCAACAGAAGCCTCATTTGCCATAATGGAAAATGGAAAAAGCAGTGCTATTGGCAGGATATTCTTAATCAAGCGTGTCACCTTAAAATACTATTTGAGCTTTTTAACGCGTTCTTCAGCGCTGATAACATCAGTTAAGCGAACACCAAATTTTTCATTGACTACAACCACTTCACCATGCGCAATCAACGTACCATTGACAATCACATCCATTGGCTCACCAGCAAGCCTGTCCAGTTCAACCACCGACCCCTGATTTAGCTTGAGAAGATTTCTAATATTAATTTTGCTACGCCCAATTTCAACTGATACTGTGACTGGAATATCAAGAATCATCTCAATATTTTCTTCCATCGCATTTAATCCACCAGCGTCTGGTTGAAGGTTCTGAAAATCAGCCGGTGCTGCAGATACTTCCTCTGCATCAGCCTGTTCATTCATCGCGGCTGCCCAGTCATCACCTACATCATCATTGTTATCAGTCGTATCATTCATACTTACTACCCCATCACTGTTTTCAGCTGTTTCGAACTCTCAGCCACTACACGCTCTGTAATTTTTATTGCATTTTTTCCATCTGAAATGCCAAAATTCCCTCGAAATACCGGTATATCTTCAACCCTAATCGTCACTTTTTCTGGCAGATCAATCGGGATAATGTCACCTACCTTAAGCGCGTTAAGGTCATTGAGTGTGATTTCAGTCTCGGTCAAAACACTACTCACTTCCACATCCGCCTCTTTAATTTCTTCGATCAGGGAAATCGACCAACGATCATCATTGTCATCACGGTCACTCTGCACACCCGCATCTAATAACTCTCGAATAGGCTCTACCATTGAATATGGCAGCGTTACATGAAGATCCCCACCGCCCCCATCCAGTTCAATATGGAATGTAGTCACCACCACTACTTCACTTGGACTCACAATATTGGCAAAGTGAGGATTCACCTCCATTCCCTGAAAAGAAAATTCAACTGGCAACACTGGATTCCATGCCTCTTTCATGTCTTTAAAGCTCAGATCAAGCATCAGTTGAATAATACGCTGCTCAGTTGGTGTGAATTCACGCCCCTCAATCTTGGCATGAAATTTTCCTTCACCACCAAAAAAATTATCTACCACTGTAAAAACCAGCTTGGGATCAAATACGAATAATCCAGTGCCTCGTAATGGTTCAACTTTTACAAGATTCAGACTTGCTGGCACAAAAAGGCTATGCACGTATTCTGCAAACTTCAACATCTGAACACTACCGACAGAAATTTCAGCTGTTCTACGCAGCATATTGAAAAGACTAATGCGGAAGTGGCGTGCAAAACGCTCGTTGATCATCTCCAACGTGGGCATACGCCCACGAACAATTCTGTCCTGACTATTAAAATCGTATTCATGTGCCGAGCCATCATCCAGCACATCATCATCTTCAGATTCAATATCGCCGCCAGTCACACCATGCAGCAGCGCATCAATCTCATCCTGTGTTAATAGATCATTTACAGACATTTGAATTCCCTACCTTTACTGCATCACAAACCCAGTGAAATAAAGGGCTTCTACGTCGTTATTGCCTGTTTCATCCTTTAAAATATTTCTCAGCTCTTCAAGCGCAAGCTCTCGTAGCTTCTGCTTACCGGCCGCATTGGTGATCATTTCAAAATCAAGATCACTGAATAACACCAGGAAATTATTCTTAATTTTTGGTAAATGCGCTCCAATGCTATCAATCACCTCCTGGTCACGAGACATCACCTCTACATTGATCTGTAAATAGCGGATTTGATTTTTATCGATGAAATTAACTACAAATGGGCTTTCAAAAATAAAATAGATTGCGGGTTCCTTATCCAGATTCTTTCTCTCTTTCTCTGGTTTAGAGCTACCCTTATCTGATACCTCATCACCACTACTAAGCTTTTCTGATGCGGAAAAAACACCCGCAAAGTAAAGTGTCGCGGCCACACTACCGCCAACAACTAATAGAGACGACAGCACAATAATGATGATCTTTAACAGGTTCCCTTTTGGTTTTTCAACAGGAGCAGCCTGCGCTACTGCTTCAGTTTCTTCGTCTAATGGCATAACAGATTTCCTTCCCAGATCGATTTATAAACACATCTCTCTGCTCCTTATGCAATCATTACGCCACCAAATAAAATAATATTTTATCCAGGTAAAACAAATAGATAAAAACAGATAAAAACAGATCGACAAGTAATTGACATAAAATAACAGCGTCACCAAAATCACTGCGGCAGATGCCTGGCGCTATCGCTAGCACCCTGTATCAGGATAATTGTCACCTCAGTTAAAATGCTAAATAATCAGACAGGGAGCGGAAAGCGTTTGAAGTGCCATGTTATTCAGAAGAACGTAAGGCTGCTGTATTAAAGAAGCGGCTACCACCACACAACCAGTCAGTGGCAGCAGTGTCGAGACCGGTATTCGCAGTTGTGAGGTTTATTTTTTAAAGGCACCTCTATTAATTCGTGAGCACGTAGCGGACGACACCAGATTCGCATGGCCATGTATATGGCTACGCTGTCTGCCGGCCAATGCAACCCTGTAATCAAAGGAACTTACAATCGCCTCATTGATGCTGGTAAACAAAAAAAATCGTACTCATTCGCTGGCGGCCATGGATAGCGAAGCGTTGGCCGCTAGTCCCCGATAGGCGATCCCGTCCGCAGACTCGAAGTGATGAGCGTTAGCGAATGACGTAGAGGATGCGGCAGTGGGTATCATCGCCGTAGAGCCATTTGAGGGAGTTGTGTTGAGTGCGACAAGAGAACGAAGTGATTCGATGTTGTGCGAAAACGCAACGTACGCAGGGCAGTCGGGGCAAAAGGAATTAGCTGTCGCGTCAGTGAGTGAATTTTTGGCATGGACTGAAGTGGCCTCCTTCACCTGGACAACCTGAGGAAAAGTTAAGCTCTAACATGGCGTCAATCAAGCTCAGGCAGCTTGTGAAATAGTTTGATATTGATAGTAAACCTCAATTCTATAGTCAGATACGGTGTCTATTGGGATGTTGAAACATCCAGACAGTGCTCATTGGTTTACCATTTAGTTCAAATGTACAGTCTCTCGATCATGTGAATTTCCCTTTTTTAAGCACTAACATATAAGCATTTATCCGCAGTGATCAGAATGGCGCATAAATGTCTGCTGGACTCAGGCGATTACCGCACTCAGTATCAGTGTCTATATCATTAAACCATCGAGTTTTTCATCAACCTGCTGGGGATCACTGATGCGGTGAAGCTTGTTCTGCTGATAGGCCTTCTAATAGCACTGACCATTGCCCCTCTAAAATGATGAGACAGGGCTCTTACGGGAAAGAGGTACCATTCATCGCCGGAGAGTGCGCCACCGGGTACCAAGCAATGAAGGTGAACATGCTGGCTCAGGCTTTACCCCCAAGTGTGGAGTACGGGGGTCACCAGTCAGTTAAGATTATCAAACCATAATATATAGTGCAATATTGTACTTGACCCGAATGACACTTAGTTAAGCGCTAAGCTAATGCTAATCAAGCAGTTACATGTGGATAACCTGCTGTATTACCTTAAGCATCTTCCTAAGAATAAACACATTGCGCTGAAAACAAAGCAAGCCAACTAAATCCATCAATGCAATATACCCTTTTAACTTACTGATAATTAAGTAATTTTACACTTAACTAGTGCCCATCCAGAAATCTTCAATACCATGAAAAATAAAGAAATATTCTTGTAATCGGTTAAAAAACCCTCTTGGATTTGTTAAGTTTAGAGTCTGAACAAAAAACCACAAACCAAGAGGATTAGGCATGCGACTCACCCGCATAACCCAGGCCAGTTTATTCGAAAACTACTCAGAACACGAGTTTGGTGTTCAACTTAAAACACTATCTTGTATTCTGGATCAGCACACTGAAATACTGCCGTTGATTGAAAAGGATTTACGTGACGAGTCCGTGAAAAAGGTTGGGCGCAATGGCCTAAGTGTTGAAAGTATCTTTCGATGCTTACTGCTTAAACAGAAACTTCGTATCAGCTATGAGCAGCTTTCGTTCCATTTGTCCGATTCTATGACTTATCGCACATTCGCACGATTACCCCGTGATCTGTCACCCAGCCGGTCATGCTTACAGTCAACCATTCGCAGCATAAAACCAGAAACGCTAGAAAGCATCCATGTCATGCTGTCAGTAAGCTGGCTTGCAAAAGGCGATATCAATCTCAAAAAACTCCGTATCGATAGTACCGTTGTTAAAAGCCCGATTGCACCACCGAGTGACAGTCAGCTCCTGAACGATGGTGTCAGAGTGCTCAGTCGACTCCTTTCAAAGAGCCATTCAAAAGCCGGCATAAAGTTTCGATTCACTGATAAAAGAAAGGCATCAAAATCACTGTTTTTTTCCATTTTTAACGCTAAAAATGCGGAAAAAGAAGCAATTTATCCTGAGCGACTAAAATTGGTTCGTGTCGTTCTAAAACAAGTTGAACGTGCTAACTTTAACTGGCGCATATAGCGACTCCCATCAATTCACTACCACAATGCTCAACAGTGCTGCCGCAGACTCAGCAGTCGTCTCCATTTGATACCTTTTCGCTATCAGTAACGGCTCGATACTACTTAATCCCTCAAAAAGCAGATTACTTAATTCTTTTCCATCTCAACACGAGATCACCGATCAATCGTCGACACACCCAGCCAATCACGCCACCCACTCTTATCAGCTAGCTTTCCACGCGGTTGCTGCACGCTCGATTCGATTAATAAACAGCACCTTTCCAGCCGCATATTTCTCAGGGAATTCACGATATTTTTGTGATAGTCTAATTTTTAATGCCGAGTATTCGGCCATCTTGTCAGGATGTGCATTCATAAATTCGACAACCAGTAAGTGACGTTCAATTTCTAAATCACCCGATTCAAATATGTGAAGATGATGCGTTCGACTATCACCACCTTTCTGAAAAAATCGGCGGCGCGCTATACCAAACTCACCTTTAACCTCATACCCCAACACCTCAAACAAGTGACTCGTTTGATCGATTTCACCAAGCGAAACCACTTCCAGAATAATATCGATCACAGGCTTTGCACAGCACCCCTTAATCGCGGTACTACCAATGTGACAGGCACGAATCAGGTTACCAGAAAGCGCCGCCTTAATCAGTTCAACCTCTCGTTGAAATTCACCCGACCAACAGTCGTTGTATTTTTCAAGCTCGATAGTTCTCATATTTCACAATCAATCCGTAGGGTGGGCCCATGTGTTCACCATTACTCGCACGAAACCTCCACCCACTCACCTGATTCCGAAAGCGATAACCACATCTTAAATATCATCGGTACACCGTGACATTGCGATGGACACATGTGCCTATCCTACTTGATTAATTCTATATCAGGCAGGTTCTGAAAAACCTCATCATAAGTTTGATATCGCTCCAGCACCTCAACCACCACCGGTAGCGCTTCTATCCATATCTCAGGCAAGTTTGCCTCACAGTGATCGTTTAACGCAAATGCCAATTGTTCTTGCGGCGGGGTAAACTGCGCATCGACACCCGGTTTATTTCCGCGCGCATCGATCCGGTACCAACCGTGGTTTTTAAGGTAGACGGCATTCAGGCCATGCAGACAATAAGGCGCGCCTTTATCACCAACACTCAACCGTTGATAACACAAACCAGCAGGAATACCATTAGCTCGCAACAGTGCCGCCAGTAGATGACTCTTGGCGTAGCAATAACCGGTCTTATATCGCAGCACATCTGAGGCCTTACAGGTCACCGGATTCACCTGGTAATCGAAACTGTGCCTGATGTTATCACGTACCCATTCGAAACAGGTTTTTGCAGTTGCTTCATCATCACCATCGTTCGATGATAGAAACTCGGCCAGTTCCCTGATATCAGAACGATCCCAGTTGATGTATGCCGATGATACGAGGTATTGATTCATGTTTTCACTTACACAATAGTCGATTGGCCAGAGGCCATATCATGCCACATCACATGAATCACGCACAGATAAAATCAACGGATAACAAACATCAACAGATCAATCACTCATCACAAACCAATCGCATATAATCCTGTAACGTCCGCCCCGGCAATGACACAAACCCCTCTTCCAGTAGACACACATGCGTCATTCGATCCAGCCGAAAATTCCGAAACCCATCCCGCAGCTCACACCACGCAGTCAAGGTCCACACCTTGCCCCAGTAAAACAGCCCTAGTGGGTGAACAGTACGGTTCGATGGCTGACCATCTTCCCGCTTATAATTAAACTCGATCTTTTGCAGCTCTTTAATCCCGACACGAAATAATTGCATCCGTTTCGAGACCTTTGGGTCAATACCAAAGTCCGGCACCAGAATATCTTCACGTGACAGTTCTTTGCGTAGATGCTCGGGTACCGCGGATTCTATTTTGATCATCGCCTGGCTGGCAGCCGATGCCAACCCCTGGTCTGTCCACGCCTGTACCATACGTGCGCCGATCAATAATGCAGCTAATTCTTCTTCACTAAACATTAAGGGCGGCAGGTGAAAACCAGGCAATAATTTATAGCCACTGCCCGCTTCACTTGAGATCGGTACACCTGAAAGCGACAGATCTTGCATGTCGCGATAGATGGTGCGCACTGAGACTTCAAGTTTGTCCGCAATCTCGCGTGCGGTTACAACACGGTCTTTACGCAGTAGCTGGATGATCTGGAAGAGTCGGTCTGCGCGGCGCATCAGTTTATCAAATCCGACAATACACTAGCTCGTCACCCCGACAAAAATGCCCAGAGGAAATGCCCGTGGTGCCGAGATGACGAAATAAGAACAGGTGCCTGAATAAGAAAGTCACCCAGATACAAGAGCGTGGTGTAGCAAAAAAGAGCAATGTTTTAATCAAACTGCAATTCCAACGCACTGCAAAGAAATCGCATGTACGGTGTGGCATCGGCAAAGCGTTTCATCATGGTCGCTTTTAGTTTTTTAGAGCAGACTAAACTCATATCAAACTCATGAATTGCGATAAAGTCTTTACGCCTGATGCCTTCGATCATTGGATGGTCTTTGCTGAAACCACGCGGCGAGGTCTTTAACGACTCGCCACTGATACGATACTGTTTCTTAAACGGCTTATGATCTCGTGCCTTTAGCCACTCGACCTCTCGCTCAGTAATACGCGCGCGAATTTTGGCCAGCGATGGCGCATCCGGTCGCCAGATACCGGCGCCAAAAAAACACTCCTGCGATGAGATGTGCAGGTAATAGCCAGGGGCATGTACATCTTTGCCGAGGGTATGTCGAAACTGAACCCCAATATTGGTTTTGTAGGGCGTTTTGTCTTTGCCAAAACGGGTATCGCGATGCACCCGCATCAGCGAGCCACCGATCTTTTTAGGACTCGCGATAAAATGTGGTGACAGATGTGGCAGCGCTTCTGCCACATCTGTGATCAAACGCAGGGCGGGCGCGCGTACACATCCTTCATAAAATGCCTTATGCTCATGAAACCATTCGCGCTGGTTGTTATCCGCGAGTCGATCAAGAAAATCAAAGGTGCCTTCATTAAAGTAAACGTCCGCCATGCCCTACCCTTATTTGCTATGTGAATACAGTGACAGCATAGCGCCTTGCGGGTCTTTAATCACACAAAAACGGCCCGCATCAGGGATATCCTGTGCCGGCACGCAGATCGTGCCACCCATCGTTACAGCCTTCGCAGCACTGACATCGACATCGTCAACGGTGACATAACTACCCCACATCGGTGGCATCTCACCCGCCTCCGCTGGTGTCTTCATGATACCGCCAATATCGTCACCGTTAACCTTAACCGTGGTGTACTTCATCCCACCACAGTCAATATCTTCCATCTGCCAACCAAACAACTCACCATAAAACTGCTTTGCACCCGCGACATCGCGGGTGAGTAGCTCATTCCAACAAAAACGCCCTGCTTCTTTTTGTGCCTCTAACATAGAGATCTCCTTATTTAAACTTAATCACATTCTGGAGATAACAGCATAACAAGGGGATACTGACAGCATAGTGTCAGTAGGTAAAAATAGTTTGCAAAAAAAGATGGGCGAACGGCAGACACAACAACGCAACACCTAAGCTAAATCGGTAAAAATGAGAATGGTTTTTATTTAGAAAATAACGGCCATTGAAGATGGTGGCAATGCAGCGTGGAATAACAGCTGACTTAGTTCAGGACTAAGCCAAACACAGCTTGAAAATCGTTCCCCCTCAACCAATTCTCAAGCTATGCCCGACCAAGTAGGGCTATTTAACCAAAAAAGGTCAACACAGTACAGCTTTTATATATAAATAATTACGTTGATCGCTGTAAAGTCTAACACTCCCTTGCTATACCAAACCTGAACATCAGCTATGCCGAATATTTAATCAACCATCATGGCATTCAATTACATTCCAGGCATTGAGCGCCACTCCATCACATTAATATGAGACAGAAGCTCGCTATGGCCAAAGAAACAAAAACCTGCCATCGTGGTATCTAACAAGACAATTAGCCAAAACAACAGCTTACCCAGCAGCCCCTTTAAAAACCCACTATTCTAGTCGAGTTTAATATCACCTGTTATCGTTTCATTTTGTTTTTGCCAAAGAAGGTAATCTCCTGATTCAATCATCAGCAACGCATCTATCGAACGGTGATAAAGATAGACCCAGGCATATACGACCGAACCATCACTTAAAGAGACCGGCACACGTTGA
This sequence comes from Gammaproteobacteria bacterium, assembly GCA_021648525.1. GTDB lineage: Bacteria > Pseudomonadota > Gammaproteobacteria > SZUA-140 > SZUA-140 > SZUA-76. The sequence goes on along the minus strand of JAKISP010000045.1, from coordinate 3,499 downwards.
CGTTGATACTCACGAGGCTGCTCAAAATGGGGATCACTCTCTTCATAGGCATCCAGCGTAACAAACAGAGCAGCGGCAGCATCCACCTGGTAAAGATCGCCAATCACATCTGAACCCACTGCAAACTGATAACAGCCAGCAGGATAACCATCCACTTCAAACAGTCGCCCGTCCATAGTCGCAAGACCCATAAAAGAGGCATCCGCTTCAAGCTGTGAGAAGGCCCGCTCACCCGCATCAGAACGCAGCACACCACCCCGCAGTGTGCCGTAAACAAATAGATAATCATCACTGCTCATAGCGTGAGGATACCATTCACAGCACTATCAAACCTGCAAATTGAAACTATCACTCGCGATAATCTTGCCATTGACCTGCAATTCAACTTCATGGCGACCGCTGTAATATTTTCGCGTGGTGATGGGACGCATCGGATGACGTTTTTCGATCGTCAACACTTCACCCGGAGCAATCATCTTTTTCGCCAGTTTGAAGACCTTGGGGCGCAGCTTTCCATTCGCCTTCATATGATGCAGTACAAAGTCAATCATCAACGGCACCGGTTTTTTTTCACTGCTAACCAGTTTAATTCTGAGCTTCAATTCATTACCCAGCACCAGACGCTTTGGCCCAGCCCTGAACTGCTCCACGCTCAATTTAATCGACTGGGGATAACCCAGCAGCGTCAACGCCTCTGGATTGCCCTGTTTGACCAACGTACGCAGTGCATGGCGTGTTAACCACGCCATCTCTTTGCTGGGTGGTTTTTTATTCCAACGCTGCAGTGTCGCAGTGACAAGAGCCGGATTATCTTTTGCAATATCGTTGAGGTTATTTGCCACCGAGCGACGTACGTAAAGCGAAGGATCCTCTTTAAGTTTATTAAGTAGCTTTAATACTGGCGCAGGGTTATCAACATATTCAGGCAGACGAATCATCCATGGCAGACGTGGGCGGGTACATTCTGATACCAGCCGTCGAACATGAAAATTGTCGTCATGCACCCAGCTATCAAGCTGTTTAAGTGTCTGCTGTTCATGCTGCAAAATAAAATAACGTATTGAGCCTTCTGCTGAAAAGCGCCGGGTCATCTGGTAAAAAGCCGCCATCGAAAGATCAAAGTATTCCAGGCCATAACGCGCTACATAGGCCGTCTGCGACATCACGATAAAGCCATTCGGCCCAGCCACGTCGATGTTTTCAAGGCCATGTTCTGGAATTTCTGGCCCGAGGGAGTCGACCATAATCGACACCGCCTTGCGGAAATCATCTGGTAGTGCCTCTTTTAATGCCTGACGGACTAACTGAATACGCTCACTCAACCCAAGGTCGGGCAGTGGAGGTAAGATCAACTGTTCAAATTGACCGATGTTAAATGGCTTCCAGTTAGATTTCAGGCGTAGTGCCAACGCATGCACGCTCACTTCGCTAATACCATCGCGCATCAACACAGGTGTTTTCACTTCTGTTTTGCTCATATTCAGGTTCCACCATTAATAAAGAGAAGATTCTCGCACCAGACTGCTGACAGCATGGTGTCAGTAGCCCATCAAACAACCATTACTCTGCACTTTCTGCCCTTCAATAATTGGCATAAAATTTGCTCTAATCCTCATAATAATGACAAGAAAGGTTACATCACAATGATTAACGCAAAACAATCCGTTCCTTACTTACCCAATAATGCACGCCATACCGCTAATCTCAGGTTTTCTGGCCGTGTCGCCAGCAAATTCGTGCCGTATCACTACCGCCCAGGTGCGAATAAAGCACTCTATTTCGCAGCAGCGGCCAAAGAGGTGATGTCTCGTTACAACCTCAGGGCCATTACACCTGCCAATATGGCCAAAATGAGCAGTGAACTCTACTCACTCAAAGTACTCACATTCGATCAACACGCCGCGCTCTATTTTCAGCCTAATATTGCCGCTAGCAACCCATTATTACCGACTGCCCAGCGAGATACCATTCAAGAGTGGGAAGCCCTTATACGCCAGCAGAAACGTAGAGCGCAGGGACAAAAACAGGTAGGACAGAGTCTCAAAATCCTCACCCTGTTAAATCGCCTCGATGCGCTGACACCGAGCCCTCAATGCCACGCACTCACGACGTAGTTTTGACGCGCAGTTAAAAAAGCGATGTAACTTGTCAGTATTAAACATAGCAATTCAACTCTGACAACTACCTGGCCCTTTTCCACCCTGGCGCTGGCGGCATTGCCATTGCTCGTAAAAGAACCACGATTCTCTTCATCACGCCTTGCGCGCATGAAAAATGTCTCAGAATCACGTTGACTCAGGTAATTGTTACCACCCTCTAGGTAAAACCCGGTTTCATTGCTAACATCGAGTCCTCCAAACAAGCTGATTAATAGAATTCAACAAGATGAAGATATGGGTCGATGCAGATGCCTGTCCGGTGGTGATCAAAGAGATCCTGTTCCGCGCCGCGCCACGTACCAGGATAGAGACAACGCTGGTGGCGAACCAGCTAATTCGCATCCCTCCTTCACCCTTTATAAAAATGCTGCAGGTACCTCAGGGGTTTGACGTGGCCGATAATGAGATCGTTAAACGGGTCGAACCAGGTGATCTGGTGATCACCAGCGACATCCCACTCGCCGATGAGGTGATTGAAAAAGGTGGCCATGCACTCAGTCCACGCGGTGAACTTTTCACCCCGGACAACATCAAGGCCCGCCTTAACATGCGTGATTTCCTCGACACCATGCGCGCCAGCGGTGTCGATACAGGTGGCCCACCAGCACTCAATAAAAGTGACCGCATGGCATTTGCTAACCACCTCGACAGGTTACTAACCCAATAAGCATATGACTATCGATACCATCATGAGTCACAACATAGTGACGGTCGAAATGGACGACCCGCTAAAGGTAGTAAAAGAGATTTTTGATCACGTCCATTTTCATCATCTGCTCGTGATTGAGCATAACAAGCTAGTCGGCGTCATCTCTGACCGAGACCTGCTACGAGCAATCAGTCCTAACATCGGCACCCATTCTGAAACCAGTCATGATTCCCACACCCTGAATAAAAAGGTCCACCAGATCATGTCTCATAAGCCTGTTACCCTGCCCGCCACGGCTGGCATCTTCGAGGCAATTGCAATCTTCAATCAACACAATATCTCATGCATTCCAGTTATTGATAGCGGCCAACAACCCATTGGCATCATCAGCTGGCGTGACATTCTAAAGATGATCGAAAGCAACTGGCTAAAGCGTCAAACCTGATTCAATAATCCGACCAATAGACTACTTCGAAGCCTTTGCACGAACAGTGGTTTTGTTCTCTGGCACCCATGGCCTGAAAAATATAATTCCAACCCAATTCACCCCTCAATTGCACTATAGTAAGCGCAAAACAAACGACACTCTAGCCAGCGGATAACCGCTAATGCAGGCTCTGCTTTTTAAATACAGCAGAGAGCACGCATGGATCATTCACCCGACATTCAACTCACAAAACGGCAACGTTAC
>JAKISP010000044.1 GCA_021648525.1 Gammaproteobacteria bacterium | reverse complement strand
GCAGGGATGACGCTAAAGGCAGATGACCTTAAGGCATTTGAAGTTGCTTTTAATCAGGAGCTGCGCCGTTGTGTTGATGATGAGATTTTGCAGGATGTGATTCACAGCGATGGTGAGCTTGAAAACGAGGAATTCTCACTGGAGCTTGCTGAGGTGTTACGTGCAAGTGGGCCATGGGGACAGGCATTTCCTGAACCAATTTTTGATGGTGATTTTAAAGTGGTGCAGCAGCGTGTTGTGGCAGGAAAGCATCTTAAATTGGTACTGCAACCTATCGGTAGCGGAAACACGGTTGATGCGATTGCATTTAATCATAGTGATATGGCTGGCGATCAACTGCACGCCGTTTTCCGTCTGGATGTCAATGAATATATGGGGCGAAAAACGGTACAGTTGATGATTGAACATATCAAGCAGATACCGCTGCCAACAGAATGAATAGAAATGCCTGCTCGCCTCTTAAGCGGTTATACCGGTATTATTCCCATTCATAAAAATGTTTGGCGGTTAGTGCTTAAAAGTTCACCGATATGGTCTATAATTGCCCGTCACGACGTGATCTCAAACGAGCCAAATTAAGCGATCCAATATCTATGTACCGAGAAAAAATCATCGTTGAAGACTCAATGGGCCTCCGCTACCGCTTACAGCTATTCAACTCGCCGCCGCTGGGGGTCTCGATTAAGGCCGAGTCTTTTTCAAATCAGGGCCTGACAGCGTCCTTTGTCGCCAGGCTACAGGTGAATAAGAGCCGTTGGCTGGCGATCTTGAAGATGACCGGCTCCCTTTTGGAAAGCGAATCCAGTGAAGACGCACATCATCAGGCGATTGCCAGGCTCATGATGATTGACCGGATCGAAGTCTACGCACTCGACCCTCCGTATGGCGCGCGCGGAACAGGCGAATACCCCACGCTCATGACCCCGCAAGCCCTACCGCTTTATGCCGGTTGCGGCGCTACTGACCGGTGAGGTCGAAGACCCCAAGCAATTTCAGCAAGCGCCGCAGCAAGTGAATGACTTTATCAAACAGCTTAACCTGACTGACAGACAACTGAACAACATCCTCAAATCACTGGGATTAGGGACGGGACTCGCCGCGAGCGCAGCCACTGCCGCGCTGGCGCAAGCCGTTGCCCGCGACCAGGTGGTAGTGGTCGCGCGTCCACCGGCAAAGCTGATCAAACCGCCACCGCCGAATATTGAACCGGTTACCGAGGGTCTGACACTGTCGGAGATGATCAATCGGCCGATTCCCCTTGGGCCACATGAAACAAGCCGCGGGATCGCCGCGGCCGCGGCGGCTGCGGCGATTATCGCGCAAAAAAGTGAAGCAGCGGAAAAGCCGCGCTGCCAGCGCAATAGCCTCACTGTCAGTTGCGAACATGGACACCGTGTCACCCTTGGCCCGGACACCAAAGCAATGCCCTCACTGGATATCATCGCCAGTACCAAGGCTAACAAGAAACCCGACCGGATCACCATCACCTCCGACATTACCGAGATCTGCCCTAGCCACAAACTCGGCCATGTCCGAATCGGTGGCGAAGCCGTCACCGTCTGGCACACTCAGACCGGTAAAACCACCACCTTCAAAGCCTATGCCGAGCCCCTTAACATCCAGCGCAACCCGGTCAAATACGCCTGGCTGCCCAACATCAAACCGGAAACCTACCCGATTTACCCCGGTACCACCTGTGATGGCAGCAAACTCAACGACGCTGCAAAAGGGATTCTGCTTAATGTCTATCCCCAGGTGGCCTGGGACTGGTCAGTCGATGTGGGCTACGGCACAGACGAAGTCGTGATTGAAAGCAGCGAGAATGACAAAAGCGCCTACCAAACCGCACTCAAGCGCAAACGCTTTAGCATTGATGGCACAGTAAAACTGATTCAAGACGGTGAAACCACGGAACTTAATAGCCAATTCAAACAAGCGGTCGAGAGCACCCGCCAACAAATCAACCGGGTGACTGACTTAGTTGAACAGGTCATCAGCACCTTTGATGAAGGGGATAAACCCAGCGTTAAAATCACCTGGCCCAACCTTAAACTTAACCTCAAAACAGCCCTGGCCGAAGGCAAAAACCACCAACGTGTCGTCGACTTTGACTTTGGCATTAGCGCCGCCCCCTTCTTTGGCATCGACTGCTCAGTGGATATCTTCCCGATACTGATCGGGCCGCTCGCCGGTGGGCTGGTGGGGCAAAAACTGCTTAAAGAAGTCCTGGCGAGCCTTGAAAAAGGCGTTGGCAATGAAGAGAGCATCGCCAGCCTCAAAGGAACGGTGAGTGTGATCATGAGCGGTAAGGGTACACTCAACTGCGACGCCCATTTTCAAGGTGATTTTTCAGAAAATAACAACCGCATTGAAAAAGTGAGCGGTAAAGCGATTGAAACCAAAATTGAATTCAGTGCGGAAGGGAAAGTGGATATCCGCGGGCACCTGCTGGTGATTAAAGTTGAGTTAGTGGCGGGTATTGGGATTAAGTCGGGCATTACCCTTGACTTGCAGATTGACAGTGATGGCAAAGGCTACTACTGGCAACCCAATGTTAAGTTTAATGGGGTGAAGGTTTATATTACCAAGTATGTGAAGGTGAAACGAGACAGTGGAGGAGGTGACGACGTTTCTTCTCGTGGAGCCGGCACAGGAAGCCAACAGACCATTAAAGAAGTCAAAGAACATATCTGGATTGACGAAAGCAAGCTTGAGACCCAAAAGCACTACTTTATTGAGTATTGATGATGTTTAAACAGAGTTTATTAATTATTTTAGGATGGATCGTTATGTTAAATGCACAGGCGACAGAGTATCAAAAGCCGGAGTTTACCCTGGCACTCACTATCACCGGGGTGGGGGTCGATATTAGACTTAATGATATCTCGATTGAATTTGAAAAATACAGTGGCCATTCCACTATGACGTACGAGGTCAATGCCTCTGTGATCGCCGGTATAAATGAGCTTAAGGTAATCACCTTCCCATTTTTGAATAAGAATTGGTCTGATGAGGGGCAAACCAAAGCGTACCATGAAGAAGCCGAGGTTAAAGCGGCGCTCTATGTGCATGAGCAGGGTGATGACAATAACAAGGTATTACTGAGCCAGATTCACCTGCATCCCGGCTTGCCGCTGGGTAAAATGGCGAGCGAAAGCCTTGCCATTGATGGGGTCAGTGAGGTGGTGTTGGATACCCAGAGTAAACCACTCGCTTTTCCCGTGATTACCTTTGAGCAGCAAGTTACCGCCACTCGAAAGAGCCTGCCGGTACAGGATAATGTGCCTCGTTGGGCATGGCAAGATGGCCAGATCATTCAGGATACACCAGAGGACTATGATGGCTTGTTGGCAGCTTATCGTGAAATTTATGATGCCTATCAAAACAAAGACCGAGAAAAGCTGGTGGCGCTTCATGATCATGCTGCAGATGAATTTGCCATGGCATATTATTTAACAGGCGGGCGAGCGGCGGGCCATGCTTTGATGGAGACCGGTGAAATGCTCGATGATGAAGAATCAGAGCTGGATGCCTTTACCACCGCAGAAACTAAATTTGATATCTATGCCAATGGTCGAATGGCGAGAATTATTGATGCGGCCGAATACCACCCCTTTATTTTCAAGCACAAAACAATGAACATTATCCACACCATGAAATTCGGTTTCTACAAAAACAAAGCAGGCGAGTGGATCATGATTCGTTAGGTATTTCACTCTGTTTCTACAACAAAAAAACCGTTGCCCTCAAAATGTGCGAGACCCACAGCGATTCCAACGAAACCCATAACAGACGAGTGACTTAATTGAGCAGCTTAACTTAACGGATGTGCAGCTTGAAAACGAGCTCAAATCGTTAATTAAAATAGCTTTGTTGTATTTGGCAAAGGCGTTATTGGGAGCATTTAATTCGTGATGAATATGATATTGGCGGGCGCTGACTATCGATATTGTTGTGCTTATCTCTTGCGAAAGATTAGCCCACCCCAGTCAATTAGTTCTACATAGTTGGTTAATTTAAGCGCTAATCGACTGGGCATTTCATCACGCGGGTTACCAGCAAACGGAAAAATTCTTTTGCCTGCTGATGCGGATGATTAGCAATGTGGGCTGTTGAACCTGAAAAATACGCCTTTTTAACGCTAGTAGGCTTTGTATACCCCAGGTGTCTGTCGGTGGTCCCTTCGTTTAAGCTCGCAAACTTTTTCTATATTTCAGGCGGCAGATGTACAGCAAAAACATGAGCCACTATGATCTAAAAAAACCATAGAACATATTCTTTTTATAGGAAATAAATGTGAAATCAAACTCTGTATCTATATCTGAAGGAGCAATGTTTGTTGTCAGTCTTGAGTAAAACCAGATCTCATTCTCACCTTGCTTTGAGTGAAGAATATGTATCCGATTAGACTGGTCTCCACCTGACTGAGAAGTTGAAACACTGAAATCCGTAGTGCCTAGATTATGTGTTAGTATATAAAACCCTATACTCGGTTTCGTGACAGTAAAACCACTGTCACCTAATACTGTGTCGCCCGCCTCGTTTATAGTGCCATTAGCAATAAACATTATTATATCCCTTAAAGTAATTTATAGAACGTTATTATTATTATCGCTATCTTCATAAATAGCAACCAGGAGTCTTGTCTAATATGAAATGAGTCTAAAGGAGTAAACAATTAAGAATAAAGTTGTTTGTTTTGATATATTCGACACGTCCATATATATCTGCATAACATTTCGCATAACAAACATGAGTTTGTCTGGCTATTGGCCTGGGTCTAGTTCCAGTTCCAGGGTTTGTCGCTTGAACCTGGTGTTAAAGGACGGACTGGAGCTGTGTTCTCCTGTTCAACTGATTTTGATCTACGGGTGATCGCATTTACTTTTAGTTGATTAAATGAACCATCTACAATTGTCGCGACTGAATATTTTGGTAGCACGCCTGTGATCTTTATTTGAGCAATTTTCTGGCCATCAACTTTGATCGGCATACCTGAGCCTGGGTCATTTAAAATCCTGCCTGGTGTGAAGACATCCATTAACAATCCAACTTGTAGTCGTTTCCCTCCCTGATTTAATAAAATGTTATCTTCTCCCGGTAGGTCGAGAATTTTAACAGGATAGATGACGTCCATGATATTGGTAACAATGCTGCCACTCAGGCCTGCGATAAACTCTGAAATAATGCGAGTATCATCTTCACCTGAGTATTTGTAATCAACAGTATCAGCCCACATGATCTTTTCAGTGGCTGCTTCAATGACAGCGTAAAACAGGCTAACGTTTGCATCGACGCTAGATTTTTGCAGGCCATAAAAGTTATGTTCAGTATTTTCCAGGCTAAGCGAGTGAATTTTCCCCACGATAATAAAATCAGCACCCAGTTTTTGACCTAAGCGACTGGCTTCAGCTGATGATACTTTGTTTGATTTCAACAGTGCACGTTCTTTATCAAAATGTTTGTCATACGAGCGATTAACAACGGCAAATTTTCTGGATTGTGTTAGCTCGCTTAGTATTCCTTCTGAGACTCTTTCTGAGAGATCATCAACCACGATGCGGGTATTTTTTGCCATGATTTCTTTATAGGAAATTTCAAAAGGTAATACGGCAATTGTTTTTCTGTTGTCATTTTTAATCGCACTTTTGTAAACCGGTACGGTGACTAAAGCCTGAACTGCCCATTGACCCCCTTCTTTTTCTGGCTCAATGACTTCCAGTATTTCATAGGTTTTGATCCACCCCTGTGATTTAGTGTAGATGTTTTCTGAGATCTGATCATTTCCCAGGGTGAGGGAGCCGCTATTATCTATGCTTTGAATAATGGTGCTTTTTAATGTTTTCTCTGTGCCTACCTCAAGCCCGCGAACCTGACGTACAGCCTCTAGCAGTGCTGATGAGAGGGCTTGCTGGTAGGTGTCACCAAAGCCTTTTGTTTCTCGTTGTTGATCAGTCGTTGCGGCATATACAGGAGAAATAAAAAGTGCAAATAAAAAGGTAATGAATGTTTTTTTCATGATTATTTAGAAACTCGCGTCTGATTCAAGATCTATACTCTCACGCATGTTGTTGTTAATGGCCCTTTTTTTTAATGAGGCTGAGGGTTTTCTATTAATCGATTGAGTTAGCTCGCTCAGGTATGGACTCCATGTGAGCACCTCGCCGACGATCAAGTGGCCTGATTCAGGGTGGTTGGCAGACCAGGTTTTAAGTGCACTGATGCCGCTGAGTTTAACGTTGGCATTTTGTTTAATGTACTGGTCAATGACTTTTCCAATGTTACTGGTTTCATTAATTGAGGTGAGATCACCTTCTGATATTTCTGTGACGGCGCTACTGCCGATTAATGATGTTTTGTCTCTCAGGCTAACGGTGGCATTAACAAATTCAGCTAACTGGCTTTCAGCCAGGGATCTCGCCATTATTTTGGCTGCCCTGAGTGATAATTTTAGTTGTAGCTTGCTGGTGCTTGCCGTTGCTTTAACGCCGCTCTGGCCAAAACTAACTAAGGCGGTGTTACCGAATTCATCTTTCATGATACGAATACCATGCTGAAAAATATAGTCTTTGTCGGCAGCTAATTTTGATGATAACTGCTCCGATATTTTTTGCGCGCCACTGATGGCAGTCGTGCTGGGGACCAGTTTCCCACGTGCAATATCATTGGCCTGCTGTTTTAGTTTTTTTGAATATACCACAATGACGCCAACGCTATTATTGTCTTCAAAGGTGACGAGTGGGCGAAGACCACTGACACTTGAGATCGCGCTAGCAATGGTGGTTTTCTGAAAACTTTCTCGTGCCAGTTCACGCTTTTTCTTTAGCGAAAACTGGCTGGGATCGATGCCCATCTCAGTGAGTTGTCTGTCGAGCGTGGCATTACCCCATGTGAGTATTTTTTCTCCGAACTGTTGCAGGGCGTTGGGAAATGCTGCGCTATCGAGTGCGGTATCGCTTTCATCTACAAAGAATGTCTGCATACTTTCGGTCGCAATTTTCAGGCTATTTGAGCGTGTGAATTCACCTTTTGCGGTTAATAGTGCGGATTCAAAAGCGATAACACGTGAATCTGCAAATGCGATATCTTTGGCTGAAGCGATGATATCGGCCTGCCCCCAGCCTATATAGAAGTTATCGCCATTCGGTTTTTGGTTGTACCCCAGGGACCAGCCTCGCTTTTCCAGGTATTGATTGCGCTTTTTATCTAAACCATAGGTTGCAAGCTGTTCTGCAATGGGGAAATTATTAACGGCTGACTGGGTCTCATCTTCAATCGATGAGAAAGCAGGAAGCGACAGGAGAAGTCCCATGCTTAACGCGAGGGACGTTACCGTTGAGAAGTGAATGCGCATTTAATTCTCCTGTATCGTGCAAAGGTCTCTGAGTATATTAATATACTTAAAACTCAGGATTCAAGCAACGGCGTATTGTTTAGCGGTGGCGTTATTAAGTAAAAGTTATTCAAAGAATCGAGAGCGGGGTTGCTGGCGAAATCAGTGTGTTTGAGCCAAATGATTGTTATGGCTGGGATTTGGGATTTGGGATTTGGGATTTGGGATTGGTGGAGAGGTTAGTTCCCATTGTTCGCTCGATTGGCAAAGCAATGGGCGATGATGCCTGTTGAATGCGTTATTTGCCCATAGGTACTGGCCGTCAGGCTGGTGTGCGAATGAATTTCACCCCGATGCGATATTTCCCCTGGGTTTTGCGAACCCATTTCACCACGCTGCTGAGTGGCTTCCTCGCACCACCAACACCTTCAAGGCTGACACGGTCGTCGGGGCGGTGTGCGTGATCAACCAGCAGGCCTGCGCCGCTTTTACTAAGATCTGTCACGGTACCCACAAATTGGCTGGGCATGTCAGTGGAATCATCTATCGAGTAATTGATTTCAAGTGCTGTATTGATGCGCGGATATTTTCTAAGCTCAGCTGCCATTCCTGTCTCCTTCACGAGTACCGAAAAATATAAATTTGCTTATTAGTGATCTCATTATACATTGATTATACGCTGGGGGATATTATCTCGCCATAAAATTGACAGGTGAGCAGGTACTTCGAATGTTAGCTATAAATTCTGTGCAGATTAAAATCGATATTCAATTCCAGTTTTGTAATTTACATCTGTTTTTTCAACGGTTTGAGGTGGTTCGTTGTCATGAGTGAGTGCTAGTGTGAGTGTAAAGTTAAGTGTTTCGGTGAGTTTTATTTTGAGGCTGCCTTCTTCGAGAATGCGGAAATCACTGACACCATTAAGCGCGGGTTGGTAGTAAGTGGTGCTGACAATGTGTGCCTGCTGATTAATCTGGTAGTACAGGGCAAGGTAGAAATTACCTCTCCAGAATTTTTCAGTGCCACCATCTAAGAGACTGGGGCGTGTTTCCAGGGTCTCTTTTAGATAGAAAGCGCCTGCTCCGAGGTGGACGGCATTATGGCTGTTTTTATGCAGTGTCAGACGGGTGCCCGCACCGATGAGTGTTCGTAGTGAGAGGCGAGAGAATTCATTGCGGGCGGCCTGAGTGAATACCTCTAGCGCCCTCGCGGGGGTTTGCTGCTTGATATAGCGCAGGTGAATAAAGCCCTTATTGGTGTTGCGATTGCGACTATTTTCGCCGTAACGGTAACTGGCTGCGATCAATTTTGTGACATTGCCATGTTGCCAGAAGAGTTGACTGCTGGCACTGACATTTGATTTGCTGGTATTACCGGAGTCTCCGCTAATTGAGAGGCTGGCATTACCCATTAATCCATCCGCTTGCTGTTGACCACGCACTTCTTCAATGTTGACGATGGCGTGAGCACCTGACGCTAAAAAAGCGCTGAGCAGAATGCTCAGCGCTTTTGCCACGCTACGTGGTGTCACGTTAAGAGGTGGCGAGGGTCTGGCGTAACACGTAAGAGAGGATGCCGCCGTGACGGAAGTATTCAATTTCATTGGCAGTGTCGATACGTGTTAGCACGGCAAATGTTTTGCTTGAACCATCAGCTGAGGTGGCGACCACTTCGAGCATCTGTCCTGGCGTCAGCTCATTGAGGCCTGCGATAGCGAAGGTCTCTTCACCTGTTAGTCCCAGACTCGCAGCGCTATCTCCTGCTTTAAATTGCATGGGTAAGATGCCCATGCCGACCAGATTAGAGCGGTGAATACGCTCAAAGCTTTCTGCAATCACGGCGTTAATGCCGAGCAGTTTAGGCCCTTTGGCTGCCCAGTCACGTGAAGAGCCGGTGCCGTACTCTTTGCCCGCCAGTACCATCAATTGTGTGCCAGCGGCCAGGTATTTGGCAGAGGCATCGTAGATTGACATGGCAGTGCCTTCCGGCAGATGGCGTGTGACGCCGCCTTCGGTACCCGGTGCGAGCAGGTTGCGCAGACGAATGTTGGCGAAGGTGCCACGCATCATCACTTCATGGTTACCACGACGTGAGCCGTAAGAGTTGAAGTCTTTCTGTGCCACACCTTGCTCAATCAGGTAGTTGGCCGCTGGGCTGCCTTCGGCAATTGAGCCGGCGGGTGAGATGTGATCGGTGGTCACCGAGTCACCTAACATTGCCAGTACTCGTGCGCCGCTGATATCGGTTAGTGGCGCAGGCGTGGGTGTCAGGTCGTTAAAAAATGGTGGTTCTTTAATATAAGTGGAATCATCCTGCCACTGGAACAGGTCGCCTTCAGGCACATCAAGCGCGTTCCACTCTTTGTCACCTTTAAATATGTCTGCGTAGCTGCGGTCAAACTGTTCGGCACCAACATGTTTCTGTATCACGGCAGCAATTTCTTTCTGTGTTGGCCAGATATCTTTGAGGTAGACCGGCTCGCCGTTGTCGTCATTACCGAGCGGATCGCGTGCAAGGTCAAGGTTCAGGTTACCTGCCAGTGCGTATGCAACGACCAGTGGTGGTGATGCAAGATAGTTGGCGCGTACATGGGCGTTAACGCGGCCTTCAAAGTTACGGTTGCCGGAAAGCACTGCGCCCACTGCGAGGTCGCCGCTGTTAATCGCATCGGTGATGTGCGTTGGCAGTGGGCCACTGTTACCGATGCAGGTGGCACAGCCGTAGCCGACGAGGTGAAAGTTTAATGCTTCCATCGACTCCATCAGACCTGCGTCTTTCAGGTAGTCAGTGACCACTCTGGAGCCGGGTGCGAGGCTGGTTTTAACCCATGGTTTGCTGCGCAGGCCGCGTTTGACCGCGTTGCGTGCGAGCAGACCCGCGGCCATCATCACGCCAGGGTTTGAGGTGTTGGTACAGCTGGTGATCGATGCGATCACGACCGAGCCGTGGCCCAGGTTGTACGCTTCCCCATTAGCTTGCTTAACAGGTACGCTGGTTTCAAAGGCGTGTGTTGATTCCGCAACATCAGTTGCCAGTTCTGGGCTGGTCATCATTTTCTGACCGTGGTCGTTCTGCCACTGGCTGGCGGCAGCCTGATCGATCGTGTCGTCTTTCTGCTGCAGCTGCTGGATTAGTGCTTCGCGGAATGATTCGCGTACGCTACTGAGCGTGACGCGATCCTGTGGGCGACTTGGTCCTGCAAGGCACGCTTCAACACTGCCGAGGTCAAAGGTCAGTTCTGCTGAATAGTCTGGTGTTGTCTGCTCAGGTGAGTACCACATTCCCTGTGCTTTATAGTAAGCCTCAACGAGCGCGACGTTATCGCCACGACCCGAGATCTGTAGATATTCAGTGGTTTTTTCATCGATTGGAAAGAGGCCGCAGGTAGCGCCGTATTCGGGTGCCATGTTGGCGATGGTGGCGCGATCTGCCAGTGTCAGGTGTGCAAGGCCGGGGCCGTAAAATTCAACAAACTTACCCACCACGCCATGCGCACGCAGTTTTTGTGTGATGGTTAAAACGATATCCGTTGAGGTCACGCCAGCGGCTGGGATGCCGTCGAGACGGAAGCCAACCACCTGTGGAATCAGTAACGAGCACGGCTGACCCAGTAGCGCTGCTTCAGCTTCGATACCGCCAACACCCCAGCCCAACACGCCCAGACCGTTGATCATGGTGCTGTGTGAATCGGTACCAATCAGTGTGTCTGGGTAGACCCAGGTGGCGCCGTTGCGTTCTGTCGTCATCGCAACCGGGGCAAGGTGTTCGAGGTTGATCTGATGCACGATGCCGTTATCCGGTGGTACTACGCGGAAGTTATTCAGTGAGTTCTGTCCCCAGCGTAGAAACTTATAACGCTCGCGGTTACGTTCAAGTTCATGCGCTGCATTGATGCGAAAAGAGTCGTGGCTGCCGAAACTGTCGACCTGTACTGAGTGATCGATCACCAGATCAGCCGGGGTGAATGGATTGATTTTCTGCGGGTCACCGCCGAGGCGGGCAACGGCATTGCGCATCGCTGCAAGATCGGCAACCGCCGGTACGCCGGTAAAATCCTGTAATAAAACACGTGCTGGCATAAAGAAAATCTCTTTATCAGGCGCGGCTTTGGCGTCCCATTTTACCAATGCTTCGATATCCTCTTTGCTGACCGTCATCCCATCTTCCTGACGTAACAGGTTTTCTAGCAGGATGCGCAGTGAAAAGGGCAGGCGGTTAACGTCGCCAATATTGGCGTTTTGCAGTGTGGCCAGCGAGTGGTAGCTGTACTGCTTGTCGTTAACGGTCAGGGTGGTTTCAGTATTGAAGCTATTGGTTTGTGTCATATATTCTCAGCTCGTAAAACCGCATGGAATACGGTCGGTTACATTCAATTGGTTGCTGATTATACCCGAAAGCGGGTTATACCCGAAATGGGAACTGAAAATGGGGACTATTCAGCATAATGAACAATGAAATAGTCACTGGTCAGCTCACCCTTGATTTGTTACTTAGCGGTTTTCTTAGCCGGATACGCGTGCCAACACCCAGTCGAGTGCGCGAAATGGCAGCAGGCGGCGCAGTGTGGCGAAGAGGTAGGTGGGGACGGTGACGAAATAGCGGATCTGCGGGCGTGGACTCTCCAGCGCGTGGATCACCTTTTTAAGCACTGCCTCTGGTGGCAATGTAAAGGGTGCCGCTGGGCCGGGTTTGATGAGACGCGAGATCATGGCGTGGTAGGTATCGCTGAATGGGCTGTTGTCAGCGTCGATTGTCTGCAGGAATTTTTGATGGGAATTGGCACGAAAGCGACTGATGATCGGGCCGGGTTCGATCAACGAGATGTGGATGTTGGTATTGCGTAGTTCCAGCCGTAGCGTGTCGGTGAGACCTTCCAGTGCAAACTTGCTGGCGTTGTAGGCACCGCGAAGTGGTAGCGCTGATAGCCCGAGTACCGAGCTGTTCTGGATGATGCGGCCATGCCCCTGTTTGCGCATCACCGGGATAATCAGGTTGGTGAGTTCATGGGTGCCAAACAGGTTGGTTTCAAATTGAGCGCGCAGCACTTCACGGCTCAGGTCTTCCACTGCGCCGGGTTGGCCATAGGCTGCATTGTTAAAGAGCGCATCGAGTTTACCATCGGTCTGGCTCAATACTGTATCAACCGCGAGCCTGATCGACTCGCTGTCATCGAGGTCGAGCAGTAGCGCATTTAAACCGGATCCTTTGAGTCGCTCGACATCAACCTGTTTACGCGCCGTGGCGAAGACCTGATAGCCGCGCTTATGCAAAGCTTCTGCGACACATAGCCCGATGCCGCTGGAGCAACCGGTGATCAAAATGGTCTGTCTTTGTTTAATAGTCATGATGCTTAAAATACTACGCCAGTAGTGCCGCGACAATGCCAGTTAAAAATATGCCATCAAAGGTGATATTAACATTAGTTAAGTGCCGATGTGCTGCACTATAATACTATAGCCGAGTCGCTTTCCAGTAGCGTTTCTGCCAGTAGCTGTTGTTGATGGTTGAAATTATCACCCCCTTGCTGGTGGAAGCGTGTAAAAACTGCCCGTTCTCGATATAGATGCCAACATGGCGAACGTCAGGCCTGGTTTTGAAAAACACTAAATCACCTGCTTTAAGCTGAGAACGAGGAATTTCAACACCTTGTCTGGCCTGTTGTTGAGTGCTTCTGGGAAGTGGGATACCCAACTTTTCTTTGAATGTGATACTGACAAAACCAGAGCAGTCGATCCCTTTTTTACTTAAGCCGCCTAATTGATAACGAACCCCTTTCCACTCGTTATACTGGGCATAGAGTTGTGTTTTTATTTTGTCTGGGTGATGGCTTTTTTTGCCTGCTTGCAGGGGGGGCGCATGGTCTAATCTATTGGGCAGGGTGCCGCAGCCATTGAGACTTATTGTAATAGCAACGACCGTGATGATCGCGGTCATCGGTATCCGATTTTTCGATTTAAGTTGCAAGCCTACGCCGTTTGTCGGTGAGATGAGTGGTATATGATCAGTGCGAGTGAAATAAGTAGACCACTGATGGCACCATAAAGGTGGGCATCGACAATCACATTACCGCCTGCAAATTCGGCACTGCCGGGCAGTGGGCCGACCATCTGCTCCCATGCCAGCTTGCCAGTTAGCAGTAGCAGCAGTAGCCATTCCGCACGATAACCGGCTTTTATACTAACGATAGCGCCCGCAACAAACATACCGTGCAGAACACCAGAGAGACCTACGTACCATTTGAGCTCTGGGTTGAAGAGCATCATCCCCGCGCTAATGCCGATGGTGCTGATAATGAAGATGATAAGCCAGCTGTTGCGTTTGATGAGGTGGCCAAAAAGAAGCCAGATCAGAATCAATCCCGTCAGGTTCATTAACAGATGTGGCCAACCGAGGTGAACCAGGTGGCCTGTGATAATACGCCACACTTCACCGTCTAAAATCCCTTCTCGGTCGTAGCGTAACCAGAGGCTAGCCTCATTGCCGCCGAGCTGAATAAGCAGTGCGATGGCGCAGAGTGCTAATGGTAGTTCCCCATTTTTCAGTAGTGAGGTAAGGACCGGTGGTTTTGTATTGTCTGATGGTGGTGAGTTATTGTCGGGTGTTGATGGCATGTGCGTTAGCATAACAGAGGTTGTGCTCCGTATGTTTTCTGGTCAGTTATTATCCAGTGCTTTGAATAATGATTTTCGTAGCGCTTTAATCTGATTGACATCACTGATTGGCTGGTCATTTTTATCGCTAATGTAAAAAATATCTTCAACATGCTCGCCAAAGGTGCCGATTTTTGCGTTATGAACTTTAACGTTACATTCCACAAATACCTTACCAATGAGTGATAACAGGCCGGGGCGATCACTAGTGATCAGCTCCATCACGGTGATAGCACTGTTTGGTTCGCTGAAAAAATTCAATCGGGTGGCGGTGTTGTTGAAGTGTTTCTGGCGGCGCGTCAGGCGACGTGCTGTTGGTAGTGCTGATAATTTATTCTGGCCGATAATCCGTTTCAGGGTCGTGCCAATGTTGTCGATGCGGCGGGTGTCAGTGATCGGGTTGCCATCATGCTCAAGCACGATATAAGTATTGAGTGTGAAGCCATTTTTTGCGGTAATAATGCGTGCATCGATAATGTTCAGGTTGAGCTGGTCCAGTGCAATGGCGGTGTTGGCGAAGAGGTTCTCTTCATCGCTTGCATAGATGAAAATTTTGGTGCCACCCTGTTCGCTATCTGAATGTATTGCGATTAGCGGTGTTGATGTTACATTGCTATTGAGAATTTCGTTACTGTGCCATGCAATTTCACTGGCGCTATGGCGTAAAAAATAGTCGTCATCGAGCTGCTGCCACAACGCATCAATCTGGGCGTGGTCATGTTGCGTGAGGAGCGCGAGTGATTCTTTTTGACGGCCGATAACCCACTCGGATTTATCAACTTGTTTATCAAGCCCGCGTCGTAGCGCCTGCTTGGTGCTGTTGTAAAGGCTGAACAGGAGCGAGTCTTTCCAGTTGTTCCATAGGTTTGGATCGGTGCCACGAATATCAGCGACGGTGAGCAGGTAGAGGTAATCGAGGCGAGTTTGTGTTTTGACAATGGCGGCAAATTCGGCGATTACATCTGGGTCGCTGATATCACGTCGTTGTGCAGTGACCGACATGATCAGATGGCTCTGAACCAGCCATGAGACGATGTTTGAGTCCTGTTCGCTCAGGCCGTGGTGCTGACAAAAAACGTAGGCATCTTCTTTCCCTAGTTGTGAATGATCACCACCACGCCCTTTGGCGATATCGTGAAACAGTGCGCCAAGATAGAGTAACTCCAGTTTTTTAAGCTGCAGGATAATTTTGCTGCAGTTGGGGAACTCATCGCAAAAGGCGGGTACGGTAAAGCGTCGCACATTACGCAGCACATTGAGGGTATGTTCATCGACCGTGTAAACGTGAAACATATCGTGCTGCATCTGGCCGACGATATCACCAAACGCCGGGATGTATCTGGCGAGTAGACCGTAACGATTCATGCGGCGTAACTGGTGGGTGATACCATGTGACTGGCGCAGCAGGGTAATAAAATTTTCTCGGCATTCAGGGTTGTTGCGAAAGTCATCATCGATTAAGTGCCGATGGCTGCGTACCAGACGAATGGTCGCTGCGCGCACCCCTTTGATCTCCGCTCTCTGGGTCAGGATCATAAATAGTTCGAGCAAGGCTGGCGGATGTTTTTTGAAGACATCATCGCGGGTGACTTCCAGGTAGGCTTCGGTGACCTGAAAACGATCATTGATGGCAACAGGGATGCTGTTGTGGTCACTCAGAATCTCTTCACGAAAATGTTGTAACAACATTTCATTCAGGCGGGACACTTCCATGATATGGATGTAGTACTCCTTCATGAAGGCTTCTATTGCCCGGTTAATACTTTCATCAAGGTGCCCAAAGGCTTTTGCTATATGCTGTTGATGGTCGAATAGCAGGCGCTCTTCACTGCGTTTGGTGTGCAGGTGAAGGACGAAGCGTACACGCCATAAAAAGTCACGTGCTTCGATCAGCGAATCATACTCCTCACGGGTCAGAAACTGTTGAGTGACGAGGGCTTCAAGTGATTCTGAATTAAAATAGCGTCGTGTCACCCATGAGATCATCTGCAGGTCGCGCAGGCCACCAGGGCCCTCTTTGACGTTGGGTTCCAGGTTATAGGCGGCGTCATGGTATTTTAAATGGCGAAGGCGTTGCTCTTCTTCTTTGGCTTCGAAAAATGCGGCGCTTGACCAGATCTGATCGGGTTCGATGCGCTTCTGTAATGTCGCCAGTAGTGCTGCTGGGCCTGCCACGTGGCGTGTTTCGATCAAGTTGGTGATGACGGTGATGTCGCGTGTCGCCTCATCCACACATTCGTCGATGGTGCGGGTACTGTGGCCGATTTCCAGACCGATGTCCCAGAAAAAAGTGATGAGCGCGCTTAACGCTTGCTGGTAGTTGTGATGGTTTTCCTGCGCGAGTAATAGTAAAACATCGACATCGGAGCAGGGGTGTAGCTCACCGCGACCATACCCACCGACCGCAATGAGCGCGATACCGTTATCGTCTGCTGGCATAAAATGTTGCCATGCCAGTTGCAGCAGGTGGTCGGTGAAACTGGCACGTGCGTGGATCAGGGTGGTAATCGAGGTGTTGCGATCGAGGTATTCGCGCAGCACCTCGGCTACTTGTTTAGTGCTGGCTCTGCAAGTTTGCAGTAGCGTTGTATTGGCCTGGAAGGCGCGTTCGATCTCTGCTATTTGGTCTGATAACACGCGGCCAGCTCACTCTTTGTATTTAAAGATAAAATTAAGAACTAGAAGTTTTCGTCGGATCGTTTCGTGAGCACTTCAAAGCCATCATCCGTGACCAGAATGGTGTGCTCCCATTGTGCCGTGAGGGTGCGGTCTTTGGTGATCACGGTCCAGTCATCATCGAGTAATTTAACGTGACGTTTACCGACATTGATCATTGGCTCGATGGTAAAGGTCATGCCCTTCTCCAGTGGCATACCTGAACCGCGTTTACCGTAATGCAGAACCTGTGGCTGTTCATGAAACCCAGTGCCAATGCCGTGGCCGCAATATTCACGTACAACTGAGCACTTTAGCGTCTCGGCATGGTGCTGGATTGCGAAGCCAATATTGCCCAGACGTGTGCCCGGTTTAACCAGCTCAATTCCTTTAAAAAGGCATTCGTGGCTGATGCGCATGATGCGTCTGGCCTTTTCTGACACTTCGCCAACGCCAAACATCTGGCTGGTATCGCCGTGGTAGCCATCTTTAATCACCGTGATATCAATGTTGACGATATCACCCTCTTTGAGTGGCTTATTATTGGGTATGCCGTGACACACCACATGATTGACTGAGGTGCAGATCGATTTAGGAAAACCGTGGTAATTGAGTGGCGCAGGGATGGCTTGCTGTTCGTTGACGATATATTCGTGACAGCGCTGGTTTAGCGCATCAGTGGTGACGCCGGGCAGGACAAAAGGGGCGATCATTTCGAGTACCTCAGCGGCGAGTCGCCCTGCGAGACGCATTTTTTCGATTTCTTCGGCGGTTTTGATCCGGACTGTCATAGCTTCCTGCGTACTAAATTTGTTAAAATACCAGAATTTCGGGGCATTCCCATAATATTTGGTGTTTTTTGCTTAAGATTGAGTTGCTTAGAATACTATCCTGAATCCTGCTTGAAGGCCAATATGAGATTCTTGACACGCGCGGATGTCCTTGTTTATTGTAGTGTTTTGTCTTTTGTGGTATAAAGCGCGCGCAGGTTGAAAACTTCGAGGTATGGCGGTGCTAGTTCCCTTGTTTTTTAAGTGGGTTCTGGCGCGCTGATTTTTGAAGATATCTGTAAAATTATTAAATACTCACATATACCGTCACATGTGTCTGGGTGCCTGCGAGTCGGGTTGATGCATGGGGTGTATGGAGGCCTAACCCATAAATGAGGAGAAGTTAGAATGTCGAAAATTTCCATGCGCAACATGCTGGAAGCCGGTGTCCATTTTGGCCACCAGACCCGTTACTGGGACCCTAAGATGGCACCGTTTATCTTTGGTGCACGCAGTAAAATCCATATCATCAACCTTGAAAAGACCCTGCCACTGTTCAACGATGCAATGAACTTTGTGGGTAAGATTGCGGCTAACCGAGGCAAAATCCTTTTTGTTGGCACCAAGCGTGCCGCACGTGAAGTGGTTAAAGAGCAGGCGCTACGTTGTGGTATGCCTTATGTGAATCAGCGTTGGATGGGTGGAATGCTGACCAACTTTAAGACAGTTAAACAGTCAATCAAACGTCTGAAAGAGCTGGAAGCACTGTTTGCTGAAGGTAAACACGAGCGCATCAATAAAAAAGAAGCGCTGGGCCTTAGCCGTGAAATGGAAAAACTAGAGCGTGACCTGGGTGGCATTAAAGATATGGGCGGGTTGCCTGATGCCATCTTTGTGATCGATGTTGGTTACGAAAAAATTGCGGTGAGCGAAGCAAAGAAACTGGGTATTCCGGTTGTTGGCGTCGTTGATACCAATAATAACCCTGGCGGTCTTGATTACATTATTCCTGGTAATGATGATGCGATCCGCTCTATCGGCCTCTACCTGCAGGCAGCTGCTGATGCTGCACTGGAAGGACGTGCTTCTAGTGGTCAGGTTAGCGCTGGCGCGGCTGATGACCTGGTTGAAGTTGATTCGGCACCTGTTGAAAAGGCACCTAAGCGTGCTGTAAAAACGGCGGCGGTTAAAACTAAACCCGCTAAAAAGACAATAGAAGATGCGGGTGGTGATGCCGTTCCTACTAAAAAGACAGTAGAAAATGCGGGCGATGATGCCGCTCCTGCTGCAGAGGCAAGCGCATAAACGATTGTCTGCTGGTAGCGCCGGGAGCCGGGAATTGTGCTTTCCGGCGCTACGTTCAAGTCTGAACGAATTTAGAATATTTAAGAGAATCATAGAGGTTTAAGCGATGGGAATTACAGCTGCGCAGGTTAAAGAACTCCGCGAGCGTACTGGCTCTGGAATGATGGAATGTAAAAGGATGCTGGTTGAGACAGGCGGCGATATTGATGCTGCGATCGAACAGATGCGTAAGTCTGGTATGGCGAAGGCTGACAAAAAAACGGGTCGTGTGGCGGCTGAAGGGGTGATTGTTTTCCATGCGAGCGAAGATGGTAAAAGCGGTGCGATAGTTGAAATTAACAGTGAAACTGATTTTGTTGCTAAAGCAGATGGCTTCATTGAATTTGCCGCTCAGGTGGTCAGCACGGTTGCCGCGACGCAGCCTGCGGATGTGGATACGTTACTAACAGGGCCAATGAACGGTGCCGAAGGGTCGGTTAATGAAACACGCATGGCGTTGATTGCCAAAATTGGTGAAAATATCAATGTGCGTCGTTTTGCTAATTACAACAGCGATGCTGGTATCGTTGGCGGTTACCTGCATGGTGTACGTATTGGTGTGATTGTTGAACTGGACGGTGGTGACGCTGCACTGGCAAGAGATATTGCGATGCACATTGCGGCAAGCAATCCATTGGCGGTTTCAGCGGATGACGTTTCAGCGGATGTACTTGATAAAGAAAAAGCAATTTTCAGTGCACAGGCAGCTGAAAGTGGTAAACCACCTGAAATCGTAGAAAAGATGGTCGCGGGGCGCATTCGTAAATACCTTGCTGAAATTACCCTCGAAGGGCAGGCGTTTGTTAAAGACCCTGATACCACCGTTGGTAAGCTGCTAGAAAAGAATGGTGCGAAGGTTATCCGTTTTGAGCGTCTGGAAGTGGGCGAAGGGATCGAAAAAGTAGCAGAAGACTTTGCAGCAGAAGTGATGGCGCAGGTTAAAGGGAGCTAAATTAGTGGCATCACTAGACGGATCGACAGCTGACGCCACCATGAATAATGGCAAACCTATCTATAAGCGTATCCTGCTCAAAATGAGTGGCGAAGCGTTGATGGGTGATGGGGATCACGGAATTGAGCCTGAGGTGGTGAATCGTATCGCGACGGATGTTAGCGAACTGGTGAAGCTAGGGATACAGGTTGCGATGGTCGTGGGGGGGGGCAACATCTCTCGCGGCGCAACCCTTGCGGCATGTGGAATGGATCGTGTAACGGCCGACCATATGGGGATGTTGTCGACCGTGATTAACGCGTTGGCAATGCAGGACGCACTAGAACATCATGGCGCCTATGCGCGAGTGATGTCTGCGGTTAAAATTAATCAGATTTGTGAAGACTACATTCGTCGTAAGGCGATCCGTCACCTTGAAAAAGGGCGCGTGGTGATCTTTGCTGCGGGTACCGGCAATCCATTTTTCACTACTGATACTGCAGCCAGTCTGCGCGGAATAGAAGTGAATGCCGATGCGGTATTAAAAGCGACGATGGTCGATGGGATCTATTCAGATGATCCAAGAAAAAATCCAGATGCAGAACGCTACGATACACTGACTTATGATGAGGTACTGCATCGAAAATTGATGGTGATGGACGCGACTGCGATCGTTTTGTGCCGTGACAATAACATGCCATTAAGAGTGTTTGATATTACTAAGCCCGGTGCGCTAAAAGATGTTGTGATGAATGAAAAAGAGGGCACGCTGGTATCTAACGGAGAGAACGCATGATCGATGAAATCACTAAAGATGCTGACATCCGTATGGGAAAAAGTATCGAGTCACTGAAACTTGCGTTTGCTAAAATGCGCACCGGGCGTGCCAATGCGAGCCTGCTGGACCATATTAAAGTCTCTTATTACGGTAATGATGTGCCGTTGAGCCAGTGTGCCACTGTGTCTGTTTCCGAAGCGCGCACATTGACCATTAGTCCGTGGGAAAAGGAGCTGGTGCCAGTGATTGAAAAGGCGATTATGCGCTCTGATCTTGGTTTGAATCCTTCAACAGCCGGTACGACTATTCGAATTAGTATTCCACCGCTGACCGAAGAGCGCCGCAGGGACATGATCAAGGTGGCTCGCGCTGAAGCAGAGAATGGGCGTATTGCGATTCGAAATATTCGTCGTGATGCCAACAGTGATTTTAAAGAACTTCTGAAAGAGAAAGAGATTACTGAAGATGAAGAACGTAGTGCTGAAGATGGAATACAGAAGCTGACGGATCGTTTTGTTGCCGAGGTGGAAACACTGCTGACGGCAAAAGAAAAAGATTTGATGGAGATCTGATCCGGTTTAAGCGAATTTTGATCTGGCGTAATGTGGTGTATAAGCAGATGCCACTTACTCATTACTGAAAATGTTATTGTTCAATTAAGGTTTAGATTGTCTCCCATAATGTTTGCTAGCAAACCTGAAGACACCCCGACAGCCGCAAATTCTGACGCGATACCACGTCACATTGCGATCATTATGGATGGCAATGGTCGTTGGGCTAAAAAGCGCTTTATGCCGCGTATCGTTGGCCATAAGGCCGGTGTTGAAACGGTGCGGGCGATGGTGCGTCACTGCGCCGAAAAAAAGATCGAAGTCCTGACCCTGTTTGCCTTTAGCAGTGAAAACTGGCGTCGCCCTGAAAAAGAGGTGCGTTTACTGCTAGAACTTTTTGTGATGGCACTAAAACGCGAAGTAAAGCGGCTTAATGATAATAATGTCATTTTAAAAGTCGTTGGTGATTGCGCTGCCTTCCCGGAAGCATTGCAGCAGGAAATCGCTAATGCGGAAGCGATTACGAGCACAAACACTGGTCTGAAATTAGTGGTTGCGGCCAATTATGGTGGGCGTTGGGATATTGTGCAGGCAACACGTGCGTTGGCGATTGAAGTGGCTAGTGGAAAACTTGACCCTGCACAGATCGACGAGGCTGCATTAGAACGCCATCTATCGCTCTACGGTATGCCTGAACCCGATCTTTTTATTCGTACCGGTGGTGAAGAGCGCGTGAGTAATTTTCTTTTGTGGCAGCTTGCCTATTGTGAAATGCACTTTACTGAGACTTTATGGCCTGATTTTGATGGTGATGCGCTGGATGTGGCCCTGAGCTCTTTTAGTAAACGCCAGCGTCGTTTTGGACGTACCGGTGACCAGTTGGAGCTGGGGGAAAATGCTTAAGCAGCGTGTCATCACCGCGCTGATTCTGGCGCCGTTATTTGTCTGGAGTGTAATTGCGCTGCCGACTACTTATATCTCGATACTGTTTGCGGTGATGATCACGGTTGGTGCGACTGAGTGGGTGCGTCTGATGGGAGATCCTGCACCGATTGGAAAATACCCCTTTATTGGACTTATCTGGCTACTGATGCTGGTGAGCGGCTGGGCGAGCCAGTACACGGTGCTCTTTTATCTATTGCTCACGGCTACTGCGTTATGGTGGTGTTACGTGGTCTGGTTACTGCAACGCTACAGTGCGCACGTATGGAACTGTGAAGCACAGGGGGAAACGACTCAATTTCCACTTTCAGGATTGACGGCCATCGGTGTCATGCTGTTAGTGCCGAGCTGGATTGCGATGGTGGTACTGCATTCAATATCACCCTATTGGTTGCTGTTAATGATGGTCTTGATCTGGGGTGCCGATACCGGTGCTTATTTTTCAGGGCGAGCCTTTGGTAAGCGCAAGCTTGCACCACAAGTAAGTCCTGGTAAAAGCTGGGAAGGTGTCGCGGGTGCGATGGCGATGACCGTTGTGGTCGCATTAGTGGGCGGGGTATTGCTTGATGTCGGTGGGGTTGCGCTATTGGGTTTAGTGCTCTTATCTCTGATTACTGTGGCGTTTTCGATTGTCGGTGATTTGATGGAGAGCTTGATGAAGCGTCGTGTCGGGGTAAAAGATAGCGGTACCTTGTTGCCTGGCCATGGTGGTGTACTGGATCGTATCGATAGCCTGACAGCCGCAGCCCCAGTCTTTGCTTTAGGTGTTTTCCTGCTGGGTATCCGCGCATGACGGGTATTACTGTTCTGGGGTCGACTGGCTCGATCGGTGTCAATACGCTTGATGTGATTGCACAGCACCCTGAGCAGTACCGCGCGGTGGCATTAACGGCTAATCAAAATGTTGAGCGCCTGTTTGAACAGTGTGTCGTTCATCGCCCCGATTATGCCGTGATGAGTGATGTGGCAGCCGCAGAGCAGTTACAGCAGAAAATTCAGAAAGCAGGCCTCAATATTGAGGTACTTGCCGGTGCTACAGGCCTGGAGAAAGTGGCTGTGCTACCTCAGTGTGACCAGGTCATGGCGGCGATTGTGGGTGCCGCGGGTCTGTTACCCACATTGGCAGCGGCTCAGGCCGGTAAGCGGGTTTTGCTCGCGAATAAAGAGGCGTTGGTGATGTCAGGCCGTCTCTTTATGGATGCGGTACATGAACATGGTGCTGAGCTGTTGCCGATTGATAGCGAGCACAATGCGATTTTTCAATGCATGCCCGAATCTAAAGGAGGGCGCTTTAATGGGTTTGAAGATGGCGGTATTGAACAGATTTTGTTGACTGGCTCGGGTGGCCCTTTTCGCACGGTTGATCCGGCTGAATTAGTTAACGTCACGCCAGATCAGGCCTGTGCTCATCCTAACTGGGTGATGGGGCGTAAGATTTCAGTTGATTCCGCGACGATGATGAATAAAGGATTAGAGTTGATCGAGGCGTGCTGGCTGTTTGCTGTGCCACCTGAAAAAATTCAGATTGTGGTACACCCACAAAGCATTATTCACTCCATGGTGGAGTATATTGACGGCTCAGTATTAGCGCAGATGGGCAGCCCCGATATGCGGATTCCGATTGCCCACTCAATGGCATGGCCACAGCGGATGTCATCCGGGGTTGAGCGTTTGAATCTTTTTGATGTGGCGCGACTGGACTTTGAACGTCCGGATGATGTGCGTTTTCCTTGTCTGCGACTAGCGCGTACGGTGGCAGAACAGGGTGGTACTGCTGCGGCGATCCTTAATGCTGCAAATGAAATAGCCGTTGAGGCTTTTCTCGATGAGACGCTTGGCTTTATGGATATTAGCCGTGTGATTGAGGAGACGCTGGCTGATGTGAGCGCGCAGGCGGCGGCTAGTCTGGAAATTGTGTTGCAGGCAGATGCCGCTGCGCGTGAAGTGGCGCAAAGCCATATTGTGAGGTTGAAAATAAAATGATGGAATCCGTTCTATCCTCTGTGTTCTTTTTCATTATTGCGATTGGTGTGTTGATTACGGTGCATGAGTTTGGCCACTTCTGGGTGGCGCGCAAGGTTGGCGTAAAGGTGATTCGCTTTTCGGTGGGATTTGGTAAACCGCTGTTTAGCTGGCGTCGCGCGAATGATGAGACTGAATATGTGATCGCTATGTTGCCTCTCGGTGGATATGTGCAGATGCTGGATGAGCGTGAAGGGAATGTCGCTCCTGAAGAGCTTGATCGGGCCTTTAACCGCAAGTCGCTGGCGAGTCGAACCGCAATTGTCGCGGCGGGTCCTATCTTTAACTTTATACTGGCGATCGCTATCTACTGGCTTATTTTGGTGATGGGTGTGAGCGGGGTTAAGCCAATCGTTGGTGATATTAATGAGGCGAGTATTGCCTCGGCTGGTGGCTTTCAGCGAGGCGATGTGATTACCCATGTGGGTGATACAAAAACAGTCACATGGGGAACGGCAGCAATGGCGTTGTTAGACCATAGTCTGGACGATGAATTGCTAGTAGTACGTGTGCTTGAAGATGGTGTGGTGAGCAAAATACGACAGCTGGATTTCTCGACGCCAGGACTGGAACTTGAGCGCAAAAATCTGCTTGGCAGCATCGGCATCAATATTATGCGACCGGAGATTCCAGCACGCATTGGAGAGGTAACGCCGGGTGGTGCTGCAGACAAAGCAGGAATCATCAGTGGTGATCTGTTATTGACGGTCAATGGTGAATTAGTTGGTGATTGGGCGAAGTGGGTTCATGTGGTGAGAAAAAATCCTGAAACCCTGCTTCAGGTTGAGCTGGAGCGAGATGGTAGTGTGATGGCGATTGATCTGCGACCTGCCCGTTTATCGACCAAAGAGGGCGAGATTGGGCGTATTGGTGCCACGGTTAATTATCCAGAAGAGTTGTTTGAGGAATTTAATGCAGTCGAACGTTACGCCTTCTTTGCGGCATTTAACGCCGCGGTTGTTAAAACCTGGGATATGTCGCTGCTGACATTGCGCATGCTGGGCAATATGGTAGTCGGCAATGTGTCGGTCGATAATCTCAGTGGCCCGATTAGCATCGCGCAATATGCAGGTTCCTCTGCCGGAATGGGTTTTGTTGCGTTCGCAGGTTTTCTGGCATTGATCAGTATCAGCCTGGGTGTGTTGAACCTGTTGCCGATCCCGATGCTGGATGGTGGGCATCTGTTCTATTATTTGATCGAATGGATTAAAGGGAGTGCGGTGTCAGAAGAGACCCAGATGGTAGGGCAGCGGGTTGGCATTGCGTTGCTAGCGCTGGTGATGGTGGTGGCATTTTATAACGACATAGATCGTTTAGTGGGTTAGTGGTGGCAGGTTTTCGGAAGGTTCAGATGAAGTCGATGTTGTGTGCAGGTGCATTATTACTGGTAAGCAGTTTTGGCACGGTATCGGCATGGGCATTTTCACCCTTTATGGTGCAGGATGTTGAAGTGCGAGGCCTTGAGCGTATTTCACTGGGCACGGTGTTGAATTATCTACCGTTGAGTGTCGGTGAACAGCTGGATGAAGCGCGTGCAGATAACGTTATTAAGGAACTTTTTAAAACGGGTTTTTTTGATGATGTGAGTATCGCATCCCGTGGTGATGTACTGGTGATTATAGTGATAGAACGTCCTGCGATCGCGAGTATCGATATTTCTGGTAATGAAGACATCGAGACCGAGGCGTTAAATGGGGCGTTGGAACAGATTGGCTTGACGAAAGGCCGCGTGTTTGACCGTTCTGCGCTTGATAAAGTGGTACGTGAGCTGGAACGCCAGTATATTAACCAGGGGCAGTATGGGGTCAAGGTTGAGTCTAAGGTGGTGACACTTGAAGATGGACGGGTTGAGATCGATATCGATATCAACGAAGGCGATGCGGCTACCATTAAGCAGATTAACCTGGTGGGTAACCGCGCCTATTCGGATGGTATTTTACGAAACAAATTTCAACTCGATTCACCGGGCGTATTTTCTGGCGGTGAGCAATACTCACGCTTTAAACTGGGGGCAGATCTGGAATCATTGCGCTCATACTACCTTGATCGTGGTTACATTAATTTTAATATCGATTCGACACAGGTGACGCTGTCGCCGGATAAACAGGATATGTTTATCTCGATCAATGTCTCAGAGGAGTACCAGTACTCGATTAACGAGATAAAGCTGGCCGGTGACCTGGTTTTGCCTGAAGCAGAGTTAATGTTGTTGGTAGAACTTGCTGAGGGGGATATTTTTTCACGCAGTAAGGTGACCGCGACGACTGAGGCGTTAAATAGTCGCCTGGGTGAAGAGGGCTTTGCTTTTGCTAATATTAATGCGATTCCAGAGGTGGATAAGGAAAATCAGCTGATTTCTTTAACCTTCTTTGTCGACCCCGGGCGTCGTGTTTATGTGCGCCGGATTAATATTAGTGGTAATAAAAATACGAAAGACGAAGTGGCGCGACGTGAATTTCGTCAGATGGAAGGAGGCTGGATTTCGACTGCTCAGATTGATCGTTCGCGAGTGCGTGTGCAGCGCCTGGGGTTTTTTGAAAATGTCAATATTGAAACACCATCGGTGCCAGGTGTAGAGAACCAGGTTGATGTCGTGCTTTCTTTAGATGAGCGCTCCTCTGGTTCATTGACGGCTGGTTTTGGTTTTTCTCAAACCCAGGGTATGCTGATTAATGCCAGTATTAGTCAGGACAATTTTATGGGCAGTGGTAAGCGTATTACTGCGAATATCAATAATAGTGCTGTGAATACGGTCTACAGTTTTTCATACAATAACCCGTACTATACGGTTAATGGGGTGAGTCGCGGCTTTAATCTCTCTTTTAGAGAGACAGATGCGGCCAGGGCGAATATTGCCTCGTACACCTCTGATCAATATGGTATCGGTGTCAATTATGGTTTTCCGTTGAATGAATTTAATCGAGCATCGCTCGGGATTGTCTATGAAAGTACTAATATCCAGACTTCGGTGTTAACACCTCAGTCAATCCTTGATTTTCTAAATGCAAATTCGAACGAGTTTGATATCTATAAATTGACGTTAGGGTGGTCCCATGACACCCGTAACCGAACTATTTTTGCCAATAATGGCCTGTTAGTGAGTTTGAGTAACACCATCGCGCTGCCGGGCAGTGGCCTGGAGTATTATAAGATTGATGCCCGCGCGATGAAATTCCAGCCCATTACTAAAAGTTTTACGCTTTTGATGAAAGGATTGATAGGGTATGGTAATAGCTATTCTGATACCACGCGCCTGCCGTTTTTTGAACATTATTATGCGGGTGGTAGTAGTTCAGTGCGTGGTTATGAGGGCAACTCGCTTGGGCCGCAAGAAGGTAATGTGTCGCAGGGTGGTGCACTGAAAGTGGTTGGGAATCTTGAGCTAATTATTCCGATGCCATTTGTGGATGAGGATAACCGTTCACTGCGCTTGAGTGGGTTCTATGATATTGGTAATGTATTCACTGCTAATAATGACTACGATTCGGCAGAATTGAGGACATCGACAGGGATCGCTCTGATCTGGATGTCACCGATTGCGCCGTTGACATTTAGTTATGCATTCCCTCTGAACGATAAAGAGGGCGATAAACTTGAGCGCTTCCAGTTTACGTTGGGTTCTTTTTTCTTCTAGATTATTGAAAGTTGGGGTTGAGGTTTGAATAAAATAATCAAAATGGTTCTGGTTGGCGTTATGTCACTGTTTCTGGCATTACCTGTTGTGGCCGCTGACCTGAAACTGGGGTATGTTGATGCTGTGAAGCTGTTTCAGGAAGCTCCGCAGGCTGCGCAGTCTGAGGTAATGTTACGGGAAGAGTTTGCTGACCGTGAAAAGGAATTATTAGCCTCGCAGACAAAGGCGAAAGAATTGGGTGACCGCCTCAGACGTGACGCGATGGTGATGAGTGAGAGCGAGCGTAAAAAAATTGATAATGAATTAACCTCGTTGTCACGAGATATGCGGCGTAATCAGGAAGAATTTCGCGAAGACCTGAACCGCCGCCGTAATGAAGAAATTGCAAAGGTGCAGGAATTTATTAAACAGGTTATCGATAAAATTGGGCGGGAAGAGGGTTTTGATCTGATCTTTTTTGAAGGGATCGCCTTTGCAAACCCTGAGCTTGAGATTACCCCAAAGGTATTGA
The DNA here is from genome assembly GCA_021648525.1 of Gammaproteobacteria bacterium. GTDB lineage: Bacteria > Pseudomonadota > Gammaproteobacteria > SZUA-140 > SZUA-140 > SZUA-76. The sequence continues at coordinate 5,974 of JAKISP010000044.1, read as the reverse complement.
CCCGACTGCAAACGCTCTCTAAATAGCCATAAAAAAGGATATATTCACTTGGGATTAACGCTGGCGCAACTGGCATCTCGCCTTGAGTGTGAATTTGATGGTGATGCTGCGTGTCTGATCTCAGGTGTTGCAACACTGGCAAATGCAACCGCGGGCGATCTGAGTTTCCTGGCGAATTCAAAATACCGCGCTGATCTGGCTGCCACACAGGCATCAGTGGTGGTTATGACCGGTCGAGATCGCACCGTTTACGCCGGGAATGTACTGATTGCGAAAGACCCATACCTTGTTTATGCGCGGGCAGTACAGCTATTTTACCCTGAGACACTTCATGACGGTGGTATCCACCCCTCAGCGGTGGTAGATCCAACGGCGCAGATTGATGTTTCGGCGTGGGTTAATGCGCTTTGCGTGATTGGACCGGGCGTCATTGTAGGTGCTAATGCCCAGATTGGAGCGGGTTGTATTCTCGATCGTGATATTACGATTGGGCGCGATTGCCGTTTATTATCGAATGTGATGATTCATGGGCGCGCCTCATTGGGTGAGCGTTGTGTCATTCAACCCGGTGTGGTGATCGGTAGTGATGGCTTTGGTTATGCCAATGACCGGGGTAAATGGGTTAAAATCCCGCAGGTGGGTGGTGTGATATTGGGCGATGATGTTGAAGTGGGGGCCAATACCACCATTGATCGTGGTGCCTTGAGTGATACGATTATCGAAAATGGAGTTATACTGGATAATCAGGTACAGATCGCTCACAATGTTCATATTGGTGAACAGACTGCAATTGCGGGTTGTACGGGTATTGCCGGGAGTACGCATATTGGCAAACGATGTGCGATTGGTGGTCATGTGGGCATCGTTGGCCATTTGACGATTGCAGATGGGGTGCAGATTAGCGCCAAGGCATTTGTCAGTCAGTCGATTGATAGCGCTGGTTTTTATTCGTCTGGCACGCCGCTTGAACCTAATGCCCGCTGGCGCAGAAATTTTGTGCGGATGAAACAGCTGGATGAGATGGCGCGCCGCATCAAAATGCTTGAAAAAATGGTTCACAAATTATCTAATGATGTTTGAAGGCAAAGGTAGAGTAGAAGGAATGACGCAGGAGAAGGAAGGGCAGATTGATGTGGGGGCGATGGATATCCATCAAGTAATGGAGCATTTACCGCACCGTTACCCATTTTTGCTGGTGGATAAAGTGATCAGCTGTGTGCCAGGGGAATCACTCTCTGCACTGAAAAATGTGACAATCAATGAACCTTTTTTTCCTGGGCATTTTCCGATTAAGCCGGTGATGCCAGGGGTCCTGATTCTTGAGGCACTGGCCCAGGCTACGGCTATTCTCACTGCGAAGAGCATGAGTGATGCGCCTACTGGTGCAACGCTCTATTATCTGGTGGGCATCGATAACGCACGTTTTAAACAGCCTGTTGAACCTGGTGATCAATTGATATTGAAAACTGATCTTATCCGTAACAAGCGTAGTATCTGGAAGTTTGATGCCAAAGCGTTAGTTGGTGATAATGTGGTGGCGAGTGCTGAAATTATCTGTTCGGTGCAGTCAGCATCATGAATTATGTGTAAATAAAGAAAATTTATGATACATCGTTCTGCCATTATTGACCCTGCCGCGCGCCTCGCTGACGGTGTAACGGTGGGACCTTTTTCGACTATCGGGCCGGATGTTGAGATCGGCCGTGATAGCATCATCGGCTCTCATGTGGTGGTGAAAGGGCCGACTACCATTGGTGAAAATAATCAGGTTTTTCAGTTTGCCTCAGTGGGTGAAGATCCGCAGGATAAAAAATACCAGGGAGAGGCGACGCGCCTTGAGATTGGTGACAACAACGTGATTCGCGAAGGTTGCACGCTCAATCGAGGTACGGCTCAAGATCGTGGCGTGACCACTATTGGGGATGGTAACCTGATCATGGCGTATGTTCATATTGCACATGATTGCGTGGTGAAAAACAACACGATTTTAGCCAATAATGTTGCGCTTGCCGGGCATGTCACCGTAGAAGATTTTGCCATTCTGGGCGGTTACACCCTGGTGCACCAGTTTTGTGTGATTGGCCAGTATGCATTTACCGCAATGGGCAGTGTATTGCCAAAAGATGTGCCGCCTTATGTACTGGCGTCAGGTCATATGGCGAAGCCATTTGGGTTGAATATAGAAGGGCTGAAACGGCGTGGTTTTAGTAGTGCAACGATCAGAGATTTACGTCGCGCCTACAAATTAATCTACAAGAGTGGCATTACCATTGAGCAGGCATCGCAGCAGATGCGTGACCTTAATCCTGCTTCTGATGAAATTGCTGTGTTGGCTGACTTTATCGAAAAGTCACGACGTGGCATTGTTCGTTAATCATTTTACGTTATCTGAGAGATAATCATCGTGCGTATCGGGATCGTTGCAGGAGAGGCATCAGGAGACCTGCTTGGCGCTGAATTGATGCAGGCGATTAAGCGCCGTGTACCAGAGGCCCGTTTTGAAGGAATCGCAGGTCCGAAGATGATCGCGCAGGGGTGTGATGCACTCTACCCTTCTGAAAAGCTCGCGGTAATGGGGTTGATCGGTATCGGCAAGTACATGGAACTGCGCTCAATTCGTGCGGGACTTGCACGCAAACTGATTAACGATCCGCCTGATATTTTCATTGGAATTGATGCGCCTGATTTTAATATTGGCCTTGAGACGCGCCTGCGCAAGCAGAATATTCCGACCGTGCATTACGTGAGTCCATCGGTCTGGGCGTGGCGCCAGTATCGTCTGCCAAAGATTGCACGTGCCATTGATTTGATGATCACCTTATTTCCATTTGAAGCCAGGTTTTACGAAGAGCATAATGTGCCCGTTAAGTTTGTGGGTCATCCCCTGGCGGATATGATTCCGCTAGACAGTGATAGCGTTGCGGCACGCCATGCATTGGGCCTGCCGCAGGACAAACAGATTATTGCACTGCTGCCGGGGAGCCGTATGGGAGAGGTCTCTCGTCTCTCGGGCTATTTTGTGCAGGCTGCAGCGCAGTGCATAGAGCAACGCCCCGGCCTTCACTTTGTGGCACCTTTCGCCAACAGCGAAACACGTGACATATTTGAACAGGCGTTGAAAACAAAGGCACCACATCTACCGATCACCCTCGTTGATGGTCAGTCACGTGAGGCGATGGCCGCAGCCGACGCGGTATTACTTGCCAGCGGCACGGCAACTCTGGAAGGGATGTTGTTAAAAAAACCGATGGTGGTTGCCTATCGCCTTAAGCCTTTTTCTTACTGGTTGGCGATGCAGTTATTGAAGGTTGATAATTATTCATTGCCTAATCTGTTGTTAGGCAAACGTGTGATCCCTGAAATTATCCAGGATGATGTGACACCTGAGAGTCTTTCCAGTGCCGTATTAGCTTACCTGGATGATCCTGAAAAAGTGGCCGATTTACAGCAGCAGTTTCTGGCTGTTCACCATGAACTTAGGAAAAATGCCAGTGAAAATGCGGCGGATGCCGTGTTAGCAGTGGTTGAGCGTGCGCGTAGTAGTATGGGATTAAACTCAGCAAAAAACTAGTGTTGACTGCTGACGTTTGGCGGCAACACATCGCATGACGTTGGACTATATGATGCCTTGTCAGCATGAAGTGAGCATGGTGTAGACTTACTATTGATAACAAATGATGTGTTTAAAACAGGGGGCGATCCCCACTTTTTTGCATTCGCAAAAATGTGCAGCTTTAAACTGTCGCTGAGTAAGGCGTTCCGCGTCGATGAAGAAAGGAACTAATGACATGTTTAGACCCATCCTCATATTAAGTTTTACTCTATCTTTCCTCATCATTGTTGCATCGCCGGCATTTGCCATTTTCAGTGAATTTATTAGTATTTCACCAGCAACTGATAATAATCATCAGAAAATGAAGCCGCAGATTAAGGTTGAAGGAGAACTTGTTACAATACGGATTCCGTATCAGGACGACGACAAGGAATACGGAAAGAAATACTGGCTTATCGTTGCTGATAAACCATTAACCAAGGATGATCAGGACTTCCGTGGTATGAACATACGCGTAAATATACGCTCAGACATCATTCTTATGGTCGCACTTGCCCCTTCTCCATGGAGCCTGAATAGGAGAGATGAGAAGAACCACATTATTCTGTATTTGACACGCGAATTAGCACAGCGTGCATACATCTATCACGACTATTCTGGTCTGGTTTTAGATGGGGGATTTTACTACACTATTGATATTCCTTCTTACCTGTCAGGAATGCCATGGGAAAGCCAATAAAATTAGTCATCCCACATCCCTGCTATCAATCACCTGGAAAAAAATGGAAAAAGCAGCAGGCCTATAAAGCTTTATTTGACCAACAGATCCCTGCGATGGCGAGTGCCCTGTAGCGCATCGTCGTGATCAGTAGCGGCCGTGTTGCTTGTTGATGTAATTAGAGAATGCCACGTGGCTGTTGTTCATGTTGCTAACGATGCCGTGGATGTCACGTACAATAGCGCGCATCACTTGATAGACGATAGTCGGTTCTGATGAGATGAGTTGCTCGAATTTTGACTGCTCAATACAGAAGAGCTGAGTATCCGTGAGGGCACGCAGTGTTGCACTGGGTTCTTTGCCATCAAGAAAGCCCCGTGTACCGGTTAATTCACCAGGGGCGAGCACATGCAGCTGCTCTTCTTGACCACCGCTTATGGTCTTGATTACTGAAAGCTTGCCACTGATCGGTACATAAAGGGTGTGATCAACCTCGCCTTCAGCGATTAGTGCCTCCCCTGCTTTAAGGTGGCGAATATCGATGATTGCGGCGAGCGTCTGGCACTGTGCTTCGTTTAGGTCTTTGCCAAAAGGGGAGTTTTTAACGATATTCAAATGGTTGTTCGGCTTCATGATGTCAAGTTGCTCTCTCAATGATTCAAATTTGATGCGCGCTCATAATAACGCACATGGCCCTGATTTCTTCCGACTGCTTCACACTCTTAAGCATGCTGCCAATAAGACTCCTGGAAAGTTAATTCAGAGTCGAATTTCAGGAAATAGTTCATATTCGACTCTCAAATATTTTAGGCATAGCTTGAATTAAAGCGGTAAAATAAAAATACTAATAAGCCATTTAAACGCCGTGCCAACGAGTAACTTAAGGCGGCTTTCAAAATTGTTGATTAAACAATCCCAATGGTCAGGTTTAATACTTAATGTTTATCGATGGGGTTTGTCATGACTGCAGTCACAGTATCATCAAAATTTCAGGTTGTTATCCCTAAGAATATAAGAGAGTCGATGGGGATAGTTTCTGGTCAAAAAATTCAGAAAAAGGGGTTCTTCGTAGATCTGTGTGAAATACCCGACAAAATATCATTCTGGAATCTGGGTGTTTTTACGAGCAGAGGGCCGCTCAAATGTTTGTGTTTTATTCAAAGAAAACATAGAAATACCCAGAGACCACCCTGGGATGATCTATACAGAGATGGATGACCGCAGCACATGGAGATTCAGCCTGGCATCGAAACTAAAACAAACTGATATAACAAGCAAGTAGCCCGGGCTACATTTATTTTAAAGGCTCTTCGGAGAGCCATGTGAAAAACCAGTTACACCGAGAGGTTCTCAGGTAATCTAAGCAAGGTCGATATCGATGGAACTGGAAGAACATGATGGGCAGCTGTTGGGCGTAGCATCACCCCTGGGATTGAATTCAAAGATTCAAACGGTTAAAGCGAATGCAAGAGGTTATCGCTCATTCAACGGTTTTAGAAACAGCATGCTTTTCTACTGCGGGCGCCTGGATATGGTTTCATAGCATTCACACACTTCTACGAAGAACCTTGATTGTAAACGTTCAAGCTGTAGGAAAACCCCTGAAGTTAAAAAACATGTGAATTTCGGGGTATCAAATGCATTGCTTGCATGGAGATAAAGGCTTAGGAGGCTTCTCATGGAGTCGATTTTTTGACTAATTA
>JAKISP010000043.1 GCA_021648525.1 Gammaproteobacteria bacterium | reverse complement strand
TAACGTTGCCGTTTTGTGAGTTGAATGTCGGGTGAATGATCCATGCGTGCTCTCTGCTGTATTTAAAAAGCAGAGCCTGCATTAGCGGTTATCCGCTGGCTAGAGTGTCGTTTGTTTTGCGCTTACCACCGTTTCAGGAATGCTTCCGTGACATTAAAAGAACTGTTCTCGCGCCTTGTCTTCAATATCCTGTGCGGTAATACAGACGACCATGCGCGTAATCATGCCGCCTTTTGGGATGGAGACATGCTCACCCTCACCCCGGCCTATGATATTTGTCCGCAAGGACGAACCGGCAATGAGGCCACGCAAGCGATGCTGATATCCGGCGATAACCGAATGAGTCAGCTCACCACTTGCCTGGATGCTGCGCAAAACTTTCTGCTTTCCCGCGAAGAAGCCCGTGCGATTATCGAGCATCAAATTGAGGTAATTGAAGCGAACTGGACAAGCGTATGTGACGAGGCAAATTTGAGCGAAACGGATCGCGCTCTATTTTGGAAACGTCAGTTTCTCAATCCGTTTGCCCTTGAGGGATTTCAGGAGGCGGGTAAATAACGCGGTGTAATACCACTATCTACACTGGCGGTTGCGTTTCAACCATCGAAGCCCGCTTCGCAAACTCCTCATACCATGCCACTGTATTTGATTGCCCCTTTCGCCATTCTAAATAAGACAACCTAAAATCAAGGTAACCCAGCGCTCCCGCCAATGAGATCTGTGCCATGGTTATCTCATCAGGCAATGTACCGATTTGTCGTTCTATCTGTTTAAGCGAATCGACGATACTACCCTGCCAACGTTCAATACTTTTCTGTGACCGTTCACTTTCATCACGTCGTCCTTCCATCACAGTGTTATAGGACGCATCAACAATACCATCCGCTAGCGCCTGCCAGGTGTTCACCAACAAGCGCGCATCTGTATTCGATGGAACTAATTCACTGTTACTATTTAATGTATCCAGATATTCACAAATTACCGGACTGTCATAAACCACCCGACCATCATCCAGCACTAATGTTGGTATCTTACCCAGCGGGTTAAAGCCCTTTAGCTCTACTGCATCTTCGAATGGGTTGCACAAAATATATTCAACCTCACCATCCAGCCTTTTTTCTAATAGGGTGATTCTTACCTTACGTGAATAAGGGGATGTGTTTGTATAAAACAGTTTCATCATTGCACTCCTTTTCTTTCCGGAAATGAAATCTCCAGCACCACACAACCAACATCGGTCTTAAACGGCCCATGTACTTCACCCGCTGGACGACTGGCATAACAACCGGCATCTAACCACTGCTCAAACGCGGCATCAAACAGACGACCGCTAACAATAAAAACTTCTTCTGGATAGTCATGCACTTTAGTACCAAAGTCTTTGGTATCAGCACCCGGTTGAAAGCGAGTCAGGCGGGTATATTCACCCGTGTCATCACAGATACTTAATGTGACTTCGTCTACCATTCCCGCTAGCCCTTCAATGGGCTGCCATGCAGCCTCACTTTGCGGCAACAATGCATTCCAGTAAGTTCGCGTTGTTTTAGTCATTATTTAAACCAGTCTGTTGGTATTTATTGGCAGTCAGAGGGGGTGACTTTCACCAGTATCAGGCTTTCACCCGCTTTTCCTTTATAGTGATAGTGAACACTCACGCCGCTATCAAACAGTGGCTTCATCGATGTCTCAGCACAGGCGCCACTGGTAACAACCGGTGCGATGTTTGACTCCAGTATTGTAAGATCAAGTTCCGTTTTTGCATAATTGACCAATGTATATTCATAGGCCAACACCCTGTTTTTACCACTAACGCCATCTAGTCTGGTCTCGTCATCAAGCGTTAGCGGGGTGTGTTTATTGAGCTGCGCAACCGTCCTGGCTAGCAGATCATCAGGCACTTCTGCCTGCACTACAAAGGGAATAAACCCTATTAGTATGAATAATTTTCTCATTTTAAAATCCTGTCTTGACAATACTTCAACTCCCAGTTTACTGTGGAATTGGTCAATTATGTTATTTATATCAGGCTATTAGTCATTTTATAACCTTATAATAACAGTCATATTTAAGACAATTTGCTGTGATTACCAAATAGCCTGATAATTTATCCACTTAACCCCTCGTTTTACCATGTGATTTAATTTCTGAATGGCGTACAATCGAAACCCAACGGCTTACCTGATAGTGGCCGTCAACAATTTAAATACTTTTTTGGAGAAGTAAAAATGAGCGAAACACTGGTAGTAATCTCTAAAATCAAAGGCTACATAAAAGAAAAATCTGATGGCATGAGCACTGCGGGTAACTTCGCACCAGCACTTTCGGATCTTATTCGCACCCGTTGTGATGCTGCTATTGAGAACACGACTAAAGATCGTCGTAAAACGGTGATGGATCGCGACTTCGAAAGCGATACCGGTACTCATGATGCGTTGGTAGTCACCTCTAAGCTTAAAGCTTATATCAAAGAAAAATCTGACGGCATGAGTACAGCAGGCAATGTTGTGCCTGCACTCTCTGGCATCATTGCCAAACTATGTGATGATGCCATTGCCAATGCGCAGAAAGATCGCCGCAAAACTGTGATGGATCGTGATCTCTCTTAAAACAGACTATTGCGCCTAAACAGGAAGCGTTCATATGCCATCATTTGATGTCGTCTCAGAAGTTGACCTGCATGAGGTCAACAACGCCGTTGCCCAGGCCAATAAAGAAGTCAGTACACGCTTTGACTTCAAAGGAAGCAACGCACGCTTTGAATTGAAGGAAAAAGATTCGCTCATCATGATGCATGCTGAGAGTGCTTTTCAGTTGCAACAGATGACCAGCATCCTTCACAGTAAGCTTTCAAAACGTGGCATTGACCTGGGTTGCCTAAAGACGGATAACTCTGTTACCCAGGGGAAAGAAGTTCACCAGGCACTCAATCTGCAACAGGGGCTTGATTCAGTATTCGCAAAGAAACTAGTAAAACTCACCAAAGAGTCCAGGCTTAAAGTACAGGCTGCGATTCAGGGTGAAAAGGTTCGTATTACTGGCAAGAAGCGTGATGACCTGCAACAGGCCATCGCGCTTTTCCGCGAGTCTGATCTTGAGCTTCCATTGCAATATGAAAACTTCCGCGATTAGTCGTAACAAAAGAGAAGGTGGTCTGCTTCATTAGCCATTGGCGATGAAGCAACCACCTTTTTCTTTCTGTGTTAACGCCAACACAAACCACTCAACTTAAAGCTAAAATCGAAGCCGATATCCTTCAACTGCAGGAAGATATTTCTGGGCTTGAGGCGATGACACAACCAATCTCACCGGATAATGCCATTGGTCGCCTCAGCCGGATGGACGCGATCAATACCAGAAGTGCCAATCAGACAGCACTGAATGCAGCTAAGGTTCGACTCGCAAAACTCACCCAAACCCTGCCAACAATAGACTGTGCTGAATACAATGAGTGCGAAGCGTGTCTCGTTGAAATCCCTTTTGCACGTTTAATGCTAGTGCCAGAAAGTGAGTACTGCGTTGCCTGTTCTGAAAAGCTATCTGAGTAAACAAACCTTTTATCTCGCTATTACAGACAAAAAAATCCCCGCGATTGCGGGGGCCTTTTTAACACTCAATCAAACAACGTTGACTAGTTATTGTGGTAACCAACAACGCGCTCAACTTCGTTTTTAGAGCCCAGAATAACAGGCACACGTTGGTGAATGTCCGTTGGCTTGATCTCCATGATGCGCTCGTAACCCGTGTGAGACAGGCCACCCGCTTGCTCTACGATCATAGACATTGGGTTTGCTTCGTACATGATGCGCAGCTTGCCTGCTTTAGTCGGGTCTTTTGTATCTTTTGGATACATGAAGATGCCGCCACGGACCAGGATACGATGAACTTCAGCAACCATTGAGGCAACCCAACGCATGTTGAAGTTTTCACCACGTGGGCCTTCAGCACCTTGCATGCACTCGTCAACGTATTTTTTAACGGGCGCTTCCCAGAAACGTTGGTTAGATGAGTTGATTGCAAACTCACGTGTGTCTTCAGGAATAGTCATATTTGGATGGGTCAGGATGAACTCACCGATGTTGCGATCCAAAGTAAAACCATTTACGCCGTTACCTGTTGTTAACACCAACATGGTAGAAGGACCGTACAGTGCGTACCCGGCACAAATTTGCTCTGTTCCTGGGATTAGGAAGTCTTCTTTCGTTGGGCTTTCGATACCTTCTGGGCACTTGGTGATTGAGAAGATAGTGCCCACAGAGATATTGACGTCGATGTTTGAAGATCCGTCCAACGGATCGAAAGACATCAGGTATTTTCCTTTTGGGTATTGTGCAGGAATTGGGTAGATGTCGTCTTCTTCTTCAGATGCCATGGCTGCCAGGTGACCTGCCCATTCGTTAGAGGCAATGAATACATCATTAGTGATGATGTCTAGCTTCTTCTGAGTTTCGCCCTGAATATTTTCAGATTCTGCAGCGCCAGACATGCCGTTAATAGCGCCTTTTTCAACCAGGTTTGAGATGACTTTACAGGCAGAAACGATATCGTTTAGCAGTGAAGTGAAGTCACCAGTTGCGCCAGGTATACGGCGCTGCTCTTCGATGATGAACTGAGTTACGGATACACCATTGTGCATAACGTTATTCCTTAAAATATATGATTAAAACGGAAAGCCAGGAAATTTTTGTGGTGGGGTATTATCCCGGTTTCTGCTCGGAAAATAAAGGGATAGCCTATATTGCTACCTTTCACTGGGTCACATCTGCCGTTATACTGTAATTTTATGGCCTGATATTTTTCAGATCCATTTACTTAAAACCAGCTATAAACCAAAAAAATCAATTACTTAAGGTAACTAACCACGTGTTGATCCACCCCAATATTGATCCTGTTGCGCTTGATCTCGGCGTCGTGAAGATTCACTGGTACGGCTTAATGTACCTGGCCGCATTTGCATCAGCCTGGTGGCTTGGCTCACTACGGGCGCGAAAACCCGGTGCATTGTTTACCTCGGAACAGATTAGTGACCTGATCTTCTACGGCGCAATTGGCGTGGTAGCGGGTGGCCGTCTTGGCTATATCCTGTTTTATGATCTCAGTAGTCGCCTTGAAGACCCCATTACGATTCTTTATGTGTGGCAAGGCGGGATGTCATTCCATGGCGGCCTGCTGGGTGTATTAGTCGCCATGTTACTGTTTGCACGAAAAACCCGTACCACCTTTTTTCAGGTGACCGATTTTATCGCACCGCTAGTACCGCTCGGTCTTTTTGCTGGCCGCATCGGTAACTTTATCAATGGCGAACTGTGGGGACGCGTCTCCAACGTTCCGTGGGCGATGGCACCACGTGAAGGGTTAGCAGCACGCCATCCTTCACAACTTTATGAGGCCCTGCTTGAAGGGTTAGTGCTGTTTGCTATCTTATGGATCTATTCACGTAAACCACGCCCAACAATGGCGGTCTCCGGCATGTTCCTGCTGTTTTACGGCATCTTTCGCTCCTTCGTCGAATTCTTTAGAACACCGGATGACCATATTGGCTTTCTTGCATTTGAGTGGCTCACGATGGGACAGTTACTTTCCGCGCCGATGATCCTCGGTGGGTTTGGCCTGCTGCTCTGGGCACACAAAAAATCTGATAAATAAACCTGGTGGAAAATTAATTTCATGCAGCAGTATTTAGACCTGTTACAACATGTCAAAACGAACGGTACCGATAAAAATGACCGTACCGGTACGGGAACCAAAAGTGTGTTTGGTTATCAGATGCGCTTTGATCTGAATCAAGGTTTTCCGCTGGTTACCACAAAAAAATGTCATCTACGCAGTATCATCCATGAACTGCTATGGTTTCTCTCTGGCGATACCAATATCAAATACCTGAAAGATAATGGCGTTAAAATCTGGGATGAGTGGGCAGATGAAGCGGGCAATCTTGGGCCGGTCTATGGTTCACAATGGCGTTCGTGGCCAACACCTAATGGAGAAAAAATTGATCAAATCTCAAATGTGATTGAGCAGATCAAAAACAACCCCGATTCACGTCGCCTAATCGTTTCAGCGTGGAATGTTGGTGAGATTGAAAACATGGCACTACCACCCTGCCATGCTTTTTTCCAATTTTATGTTGCTGATGGAAAGCTCTCCTGCCAGCTTTATCAACGCAGTGCAGATATTTTTCTGGGTGTCCCTTTTAATATTGCATCATACGCGGTACTGACAATGATGATTGCACAGGTGGCAGGATTAAAAGCAGGTGAATTTATTCACACCCTGGGTGATGCACATATCTATTCGAACCATTTCGAACAGGCTGATCTTCAGTTAAGCCGCACACCTTACCCGTTACCAACGATGAAAATTAATCCTGAAATAAAGTCTATTTTTAATTTTAAATTTGAAGACTTTGAACTGTCAGGCTATGAATCCCACCCTCATATAAAAGCACCTGTCGCGGTTTAAAATGAGCAGTTACACAATTTAATTGACAGCTTCATGGTTTTATCCGAGTTGATGAGCCTGTTGTTATGCCTTTATACCCTGAATTTTTTCCAATTTTTCGGCAACGTTGAGTCCATAGTACCCTCCGTTTTCCCATCACAGACTTGACTATACTCAAATGTGAAAGGAATGGGTATAGCTTTAGCAGGATCACTTTCTTTCATGATTTGAAAATGTAAATGAGGCTGAATGGTATTACCGGAGTTGCCAACTTTTGCAATTATCTCCCCAGTCTTTACTTTCATTCCCTTACTTACCAACACACTCCCCTGCCTCAAGTGTGCGAGTAGAGCAAATTCTGCTTTTTCTGATTTCAGAATAATGTAGTTACCTAGAAAATACTCAACATCATTCTTCCCATTTTTTGGGGCGATAATCAGGCCATTAACTAAGTCCCTGAATATGTTTAATGTCATACGATCTTTGGCATCATTCTTGACCGCTATCACTTCTGCCTCAAATGGAGAGAATATTTTTTTCTCCCAGGAATACGTATCTTCAACTGATAATTTGTAACATAAATGGCGTATGACTTTTGCCACTTCGTAGGGTTTACCATTTTGATCTACAGCTACAAAGTCTTTAGCATCCGGGTGATGTCCCGGTGGATTCATAAATGACCAATCACCCTTTACCGGACTTTTAATTTTAGATAGGCCCATCTATTTCTCATGTGTTGTGTGAGGCATAACAACCAAGCTGTACTGTGCGGCGCAAACGAAGCGCTGTTCTTTTTTGCGTGCTGGATGTTTTTATATTATGGCTGTCTTCTTGCTCTATTAACCTCATGTATGATAACTGGAACAGATCAGCAGCGGCATTTATTAAGTGGCCCTCGCAAACGCCAACCTGGATCGTTAGACCCTTTATAATAATGGTTCTTCGTAGAACTATCTGAAAGCTATGGAGTCATATCCAGCCTACCGCAGTAAAAAGATATACTATTTCTGAAACCGTTGAATGAACGATAACCTCCTGCATTCGCCCACAGAGCAATGCCTTCATTCAAGGCCCGCATAAAGCAGCTAATATCAATCAGCCGTTTGCGCCATAAAGTGACGTAATCGTTCAACACGACTCATCGACTCTCCACGCAGATAGCGTTCAGAGGGAAAAGCCAACTGGGCAACTATATTGTCAATCTTAGTTATGGGTATCTTGTTAGCTCTAGCTCTAGCTCTAGAGCTATCCCCTACGAAGTCAGGTTAAATACTTCATAACTTAAGGTAATTCAGAAACATCAATATTGCGCCATTGAATAGTTCCGTTGACAACAAGGTCAATTATTGCATCACTGCCGTCTGGTAATCGTCGGAATATGGTATTTGTAAATGTCATAGAATTATCTACTATATTAAACGTAATGGTGCCAACGCCACAACCAACCCCTACATCTGGATATGTTCCTCCTGTACCACAGAGATAACGATATTCCTGAGCTTCAACCGTTATACGCAAATTAAAGAAGGCATCACCGATACTGGATAGTAAAAAATAGTTGTCAGGGTCAGTTGGGCCTACAAGAACATCTTCCCCCTCAGTTGCTAAGATAACAACTCCACCGACAGAACTAAACAGATTGGCAGCATCAAGAAATTCAAGTGTTGTACCCACCGCTCCCGTATCTGCACCTGATAACGTTAAGATGCCGCCACCAGTTGTATTACCTGGCCCAGGTATTAGTATTACCGCATCCTGTAATACCAGGCAGCTGTCTAAAGTAATATCGGATGTTCCGGTTTGCACATCCACGGTATTAGTGGATCTGGAAAATGCGCGTCCAAAAATGGATACCCGCGCATCAGATTTTACAAAAATGGAAAAATTTCCTGCGTTATCGGTACGAGCAACAGAAGTGCCTGAATAGTCCTGACCTTTTGAGCGGATAAAAATATTTTCTAAGCGCCTGCCATTCGTATCTTCGACACAACCATTAATTGTGACCCGTTCAAATATAAGATCTGCGTTCCAGGTAGAAAAATGAGTGACAGAACCCTCATAAAATCCTTCAGTTGGATCAAGTGTAGCGGTACCTTCTTCAATCCACAGTCCGGTTTCCGTATCATAAAAATATAAAGGGATAGTCGCGGGTGGGTTGTCTGAATTGCTCGCGACGGGAATACGAATGGTAGCGGGTGAGCCGCCTGCTAAATTCAAATCGTTACCCGCAGCGTCTACAAAAGTGACAGTAATGGCTCCAAAGCTTTCAATCTGGGCAAGTGTGCCGTCATCGGTACCCGTCTGCATGTCACCGGGCATGAGGTCAATGTCGATTGTTGGATCAATCACCGTTAAATTACTGATCACCATTCCAGAAGGGGATGTTGTGCCATCAGCCTGTACCAGTGAGCTTGCTGTTAGTATCACCACTGCCGGTGAATCGGTCACCGTTAACGCTTGTGCGAGATCAGGATCAAACTCTTCAATGGAATCGACCGGCAAAATCGAAACGTTTAAATTGATGACCTGATTTTGTTTGTTCAGACTAACAATTTTTGATTGTTCAGCATATTCTGTACGCTGAATTGTGACCACAATACGGTCATTGGCTGATATATTTTCCAGGTTATAGATGCCGAATACGGAGGTTGCTACTGACGACCCGTTGACTGAAACAATGGCGCCTTCAACCGGCTGTTGGGTATCTGCATCTTGAATAATACCGCTAATTGACCCGGTTATGAGAGGATTGTCCCCTGTATTGTTATTAGCGGGAGCTTCACTACCTCCACCACCACAATTTACTATAGAAAGAGTCATTAATAAAAAAATTAATATTTTTAAAAGCGGGGCTATTTTCATTTTTCATTCCTAATATCAATAAGATAAACCCCCTTTTTTTCCGGGGGACTCTCATAGAATTTGACCTTTCCCATAGTCTATATTCAAAAATAACACAGGATAATAGTAACGAGAGATTACAAAAGTCTGACACACACACGCTTAGATTGTAAGTACCATTATAGTATTTACCCTAAAAGTATAGAAAGACAGTGAAGAAGCCCCAGCATTCGTAGTTGTGAGTATTATTTTTCTTAAGTTTGGATAATCAAATCATTATCCCACCCTAATCAACACCCTGCCGAGAAGACCGCTTGCCTCGCGGGAAAGAATGCCTGTTTACTTCAGAGTAATCGCTTTTCATCATGGTTTATTTCCAATCATCCCCCACGATTTTTTACCACTTGAGAGTTAAGTGAGAAAATCTGAATCTGTTTTTTCTTTATTTCATTGGTTAAAAAATAATGTAGGTCAATGAAAAAATAGAATAAGTAATTTATAAGAAGATTTGTTAGCGAAATGAAAAACCTGGTGGGTAACGAGGATGCGTTACCCACCAGAGGGTTTTTTATTTATTCTGGGTTAGGGTTGTATGGGATATGCCAGTTCGGCCCCACATTGTAATCAACTCCAGGCACTACTTGATAGGCTTCTATACCCAAAAAATCAAGCGGGCCTTCTCCGTCAAACATGAAAGACTTTACAGCTACATGCTTAAACCACACAACTTTATTGGGATGTAATTCACCTGTCTCAGTATCTACAAGCATATGGTAGTGATTATACCCTTTGGTTACGTAGTGGGCCGCTTTAATTTCGCTCCACTTATCGATAATTGCATCCATAATATAGAGTAGCTCACCATCACCAGCATCACTAGACCACCAGTCAGGAGCGCCAAAAGGCCCTGTATTATAGTGTTTTCCTATCAAGTGATGTTTCCCAATGCGTACCCATTGATGCCCTGGTACATCGGTAGCGCCATTTTTCCCATCAGGAGCCCCTGCGAAATAATAGCTGTGATGACCTAACTTAATTGTTATCCCGTGAACAAATTCTTTCTGTGGTTTTTGATGAGCATTGGCTATTCCACCAAATGCAAACATGATGAACATTATAAAAAATATTTTATGAGGTAATCTCAGCATCATTTTCTCCCTGACTTATTGTGTTAAAAAAACAGTATTTAATAAAAATCAAGTGCTAACAACTGCAACATGTAACAGGTATTACAATTACGATACTAACGAGACATTAAAAAATGCATTGCTCAGGCACAAACTACACATCTGACTAACCACTCACAACAGCAGGCTATAAGGCATTTTCATTTGTTGGTAATCCACGTGATGAGTACCATCTGGGTTAACGTTTAAATTAACCGACTATCTTGAACTGATGGGTGGGAGTGGGCGTATGCTTCGCCAGGACAAGCGAGGAACTATCAATAGAAACTGTCTGCGATACTGACGTGGTTAATTAAGGGGAAAGATACCCTCGGCTATCCGACCAGCTCTCTCAGATAAACTGATAATTTTTCGTTTTTCTCAAATACTCGCCTGTCTTGTTTTCCCAGTACAAAACCATATCCACCATTAGCTGTTTTCCACTTCTGGTTGTGTACGTAAAAAGGGAAACCACTTAACGTAATCAATACCTGTACATCGTTTTTATTTATAGTCTTAGCAAATTGATTGGCGACTTCATTTGTTTTAAATTCAGGTGTTATCGCGCAAGCGTTCAGAAACACCGTTAAAAACAAACATATAGCCATTTTATTTATGGCTGATTTGATATTCATATTATAATTTAACCAAATCTTGATATCCAATTAAGCATGTTTTAAATACTAATCTTTGTACAGATTACTCAACGACTCTGGACTGAAAGTCATATCATGCATCACAAAAGAGACAGTCATCATAAGAAAAGGGCTTGAGGAAATTAATATGCTACACTTTTCCCGCCCGTACTGAGGAGACTAAAAGTTTTGGAACACTACTATAGAAAAAATCGTAGAGGCTATAACATCAAAACCGTGGTAACTGTGTAGATGACAACTCTGTCACTGATCGCAGCGATGGCATCTAATCGTGTTATCGGTATCAACAACACCCTACCCTGGCATCTGCCCGCTGATTTCAAGCACTTTAAAGCGGTTACGATGAGTAAGCCTATTTTGATGGGGCGAAAAACCTATGAATCAATTGGGCGCCCACTCCCTGGAAGAAAAAATATTATTATCACTAATAACCGTTCATATTCTGCTGACGGTTGCCATGTTGTAAACAGTATTGATGAGGCACTGGCACAAACAGAAGATGATGCCGAAGTGATGGTGATTGGCGGCGCTTCCTTTTATCAACAGATGTTACCCATTGCTCAGCGAATCTATCTCACCATCATCCATCATGAATTTGAAGGGGATGCACACTTCGTTGAACTGGATAACGCAACCTGGAAAGAGATAGACCGTCTGGATTGTGTACCAGATGAAAAAAACAGCTATCCGTATAGCTTTCTCACGCTAGAACGCCAGCCATAAAAAAGGAGACCTGCAGGTCTCCTTTTTAACTCCAGC
The DNA here is from genome assembly GCA_021648525.1 of Gammaproteobacteria bacterium. Classification (GTDB taxonomy): domain Bacteria; phylum Pseudomonadota; class Gammaproteobacteria; order SZUA-140; family SZUA-140; genus SZUA-76. The sequence continues at coordinate 22,317 of JAKISP010000043.1, read as the reverse complement.
ATTTTCAGGTGAACAATCAGTGTATACGTTTTTCACTCTGATTTTTCTCTGTTGCCACATCAGCCACTAGCTCTTCTGGAACAGTCTCTTCAGCCGTTGTTGCAACAGCTGCTTTTTCTTCTGCAGATGCAACCGTATCCGCATCTACTTTTATCTGTTCAACTTCTGTTTCAGTCGTTGACGCTGCTACCACCGTATCAACATTGTTCGCTGTTTTTTCATCGACTGTTTCTACAGCGGGTGTAGACGAGTCATCATTTGCAGCCGCCTCAGTACTGCTCTGCACCTCTTCTGTTGCTGTTACCTCTTCAGCCTGTGCCTCAAGCGCACCTTTATCATTCATTGACTCTAACTGAAGCGCTCCACTACAAAGTGTCTGCGCGCCACCCGCAAGGTGTGTGTGAACATTACGATAATTATCTGTCATCGAGTTCACCAGCTCTGCCGTTTTTGTAAAGTGTTGAGTCACTTCAACCTTGTATGCATCAAACTCAGACTGAGCCTGATTAAGTGAGTCTTTTAGTTCCTGTGCTTCCTGATATGGTGCATTGGTTGCTCTGCCAAAAAGCAGGCCGCACACCAGGCCCAGGATCAGGCTAAAAATTGCCACGAGTGCTGCTGTCATATCCCCTCTCCCCCAAAGTAAACTGACGTAAAAATGAAGCTTATGTTGATGTGCGACATCGGTCAAGTGATGTCGTCCCTATCCTTAAATAAACTTTAAAGTAATCCTTATTTAATGCATGATCTGTCGTTATTCGAACACAAATATCGTTTTAACTGAAGGTCATCGATAATTTAGACAAAACAGTCGCTTAATAGCGATTGTTTCCAGTACAGAAACGTTTTAAAAACATGCTATAGATCATAGGTACTTAGCTGAAAAACACCCAATATTTATCTTGAAATATAAACATCAGTGAGTAAAAATCAGTTAATCGAACCAGGATTGACTAAGAAGTATGATGCCCCGTTAAGATCGGTTTTTCTGCAGCCTCGTTTATGTACAAAGGTAACTTCTAATGTATTGTTCTAATTGTGGTTCAAAAGAAGGAGGAAATTATTGTTCTAAATGCGGTGCAGAGTTGGCTGCAACAGATTCACATGATATTGAAGAAACTGACTGGAGCGGTGAGACAAATTACTCAAAATTGCTGCGCATCCCAGAGGTACGAGATTTAATTTCTATCGCCGCACAAAAAAACAGGAAGAATTTATCAATAGAGGAGTTGTTTGATCTTTTTGGTGATTCGTTAAAACCACTTGCGGGAGGGATATCGTTAGGGAAATTGGCCGCTATTTCCAAACCAGTATCCGCCAGGTTTGGAATAAATATAAAGAAGAAGCGGTGTGCGGAGTTTGATCTTCCCCCGGGTAAAATGATAGTAAAGTTACTCTGCTTGTTCGCTGAGTTGGGTCAAAAAGTCATACATGTAGAGCAGGCTGATGATGGTTGTCTTATAGAGGCCGAAATACCCTCCGATATCTTGTCATGGAAGGGAACCATTTTAGTGATGGTGAAAAAAACCCATAAAGAGACGTTGTTAGACGCCTCAACAAAAATTGAGGGGCAAATGTTTGACTTTGGAAAAAGTGAACGCTTGCTGGATAAGTTATTTAAATATATTGATGGTAAATAATTGCTCAACGAATGCGCTGATAACGAACAAGGTTAGATCGTGAGAGCAGAGCAAACCACGGTCTGAACCGTTTGCTGAGGGTAATAATAGGCAGTTACACCGGACTATTTACAACCTCAAACTTGCTCAAGCTAAACGTTTACCTGTCACAGCCAGATTATGGTTAATTAGACATCCAGGTTTGCAACAGATAGTGCATGTTTTTCGATAAACTCACGGCGTGGCTCAACGTGATCACCCATAAGTGTCGTAAAGATTTCATCCGCCGCAACAACGTCCTCAATCTTCACCTGCAGTAGACGGCGCGTACTAGAGTCCATAGTGGTTTCCCATAACTGGTCAGGGTTCATTTCACCCAGCCCTTTATAACGCTGAATCTGCAGACCACGTTTTGCATCAACCATCAACCACTGATAAACCTCTTTAAACGAACTAACCTCCTGTTTTCGCTCACCACGGATAATCATTGCCCCCTCTCCAATTAGCCCCGTTAGCTTCTCACCAAGCTCGGCCATGGTGCGATATTCTCCTGAATCAAAGAATTCACTATTAAGCGTACGTATAGTCGCAACACCATGAATATATTCACTAATTTCTGATTTCCATGATAAATCATCGTCATCCTGCTTGAGAATAATTTCATAACGTGTGGTTTTATCATCGCTATTATTGAGCCTCAGACTCAACTCATCAAACCAGCTTTTTACTGCGTCAGCATTAAGCAACATTTCACCTTTCAACGGCTCCATGTAAATAATTTTTTCCAGCACATTGGGACTAATCCGTTTTGATAACCGCTGAATGGTGCTCATAACGGACATGTAGCGTTGCGACAACTCGGCTAACGCCTCTTCACTGATCGGTGGAACACCTTCTGCTACAGACAGTTTTGCTCCATCAATAGAGCTCTGTAACAGGTAATTATTTAATTCATTATCATCTTTAACATAACGTTCCTGCTTGCCCTTTTTAACCTTGTACAACGGTGGCTGCGCAATATATATATGACCTCGTTCAATTAGCTCATACATTTGCCGATAAAAGAACGTCAATATAAGAGTTCTAATATGTGATCCATCGACATCCGCATCTGTCATAATAATAATGCGGTGATAGCGCAATTTGTCGGGAAAATATTCTTCGCGACCAATACCACAACCCAGGGCTGTTATCAGGGTACCGATCTCAACTGAAGATAACACCTTGTCAAACCTGGCTTTTTCTACATTTAAAATCTTACCTTTAAGAGGTAGAATCGCCTGGTTACGGCGATCACGCCCCTGTTTAGCTGAACCACCCGCAGAATCACCCTCCACCAGGAACAGTTCTGAAAGGGCTGGATCTTTCTCCTGGCAATCCGCTAACTTGCCAGGCAGACCTGCAATATCAAGCACCCCTTTACGACGCGTCATCTCACGTGCCTTTCGTGCCGCTTCACGCGCACGAGCGGCATCGACTACCTTGGCGGTAATCGCTTTTGCATCAGATGGGTTTTCAAGCAAAAAATCCTGTAACTTTGTCGAGACAACCGACTCAACAATCGGTCGCACTTCTGATGAAACCAGTTTTTCTTTTGTTTGTGATGAAAACTTAGGATCTGGTACCTTCACCGATAAGACGGCTGTTAGCCCTTCACGTGAATCATCCCCCGTAGTCGCAACCTTTGCATTTTTCGCCATTCGGCCATTATCGATATAGCTATTAATGGTACGTGTCAGCGCAGCACGAAAACCGGCTAAATGGGTTCCGCCATCGTGTTGAGGAATATTATTGGTAAAACAGAAGACATTTTCCTGATACGAGTCATTCCACTGCATCGCCACTTCAACCACCACATCATCTTTTTCAATACTGAAATAATTAACTGTCTTGTGTAGTGGGGTCTTGTTTTTATTTAGATGCTCAACAAAGGCCCGTATTCCTCCTTCATATTCAAACACATCATGTTTATCTGCAGCTTCGTCATGTAGTTTGATGCAGACGCCACTATTTAAAAATGAAAGCTCACGTAAACGCTTCGATAAAATATCGTAATGAAAGTCCGTTGTGCCAAAAATATCAGTACTAGGCTTAAAACGAACTTCTGTGCCACTCTGTTCCGTTTCACCAATAGCCGCCATTGAAGCAACAGGGTTCCCCATTCGGTATTCCTGTTGATAGATTTCACCATTCCGACGAATGGTTAATCGCAGCTCTTCAGATAAAGCATTGACCACAGAAACACCCACACCATGCAGACCACCGGAAACTTTATACGTATTATCATCAAACTTACCACCGGCATGAAGAACCGTCATAATCACTTCAGCTGCAGATATACCCTCTTCTTCATGAATATCAACCGGGATACCACGGCCATTATCTGAAACGGTCACGGCACCATCACTGTGGATAATCACTTCGATTGCTGAACAAAAACCAGCCAGGGCTTCATCAATCGCATTATCGACGACTTCAAAAACCATATGATGCAGGCCTGTGCCATCGTCTGTATCGCCGATATACATCCCAGGACGTTTACGTACCGCATCCAGGCCTTTTAAGACCTTGATTCTAGAAGAATCATAACTCTGATCGTCAGTCATTCTGTGGCGTCATCCAAAAAAAAATCATTATAGCACCTCTGAGATTATGCCACGTTCCACGTGAAACGTTTTTAATTCTGACAGGAAACCACTATCTAACAACTCCAGATCTGGCGTGGTGACAAAAACCTGAGTATCTAATTCATCTAAAACCATCAACAAGTTTGCTACATGCCTGGCATCCAGCTCAGCGGTTAGATCATCAATTAAGAAAATAGAGCCACGATCAGCTATTTGTGAATACAACGCTGCCTGAGCAATATATAGCGAGCAAACCAATAATTTTTGCTGTCCGCGCGAAACATACTCATGTAGTGGCGTTCCATTAATCTTAAACAAGATATCTGCACGATGTGGTCCTCGTTGCGTATACCCCATAATACGGTCTTTTTCGAACGATGATCTTAGCAGATCGAGATAATCTTCTTTTTCAGGCCAGCCACGGCGGTAGTCAACCTTTATCTCTCCATCAATTACCAATAGCTTATTTACAAAGTGGTTAAATAATAATACAAATTTATCGAGATACTGGCGTCGGTGGGTATCAATCAGGTTTGCATTGTCACTCATTTCTATATTCCAGTGATCGATAGAACTCAGCTGTGTTCGTTGAGATAATAGAGCATTACGTTGTTTTAGCGAACGATTAAAGTTTTGCCAGGTACTTAAAAAGCACCGTTCCACGTGGAACACTCCCCAATCCAGGAATGCACGCCGATATTTAGGACTCTGAGTAAAAACACGTTGGCTTTCCTGATGGATAATAACAACAGGCAGATAAGTTGCCAGCTCAGAAGCTTTCTTTAAACGATTTCCGTCAACTTTGAATATGTTTTTTCTATCCCTGTATTCCAGGCCAATCGGAATAGAACGAATATCTTTGCCAGATAATTTTGCATAGACTCCCATCCAGATTTCATCCTGAGTGGGAATATTTGAAAAACGGTGTGTACGGAATGATTTACCACATGACAGTAGATAAATCGATTCCAATAGACTTGTCTTACCACTGCCATTCGCACCACTGACAATATTAAACTTAGGGGAAAGTTTTAAAGAGACTTCTGCTAAATTTCGAACATTACAAATATCAAGACGATCAAGCCACATAACAAACTAACGCCTTTTAAAAAAGTGGCCGATTACAGCCTCATAGGCATAACAACATATTTACAGCCACTATCACTTTGCGGTTGAATCATACAACAGCTATTAGCATCAGAAAGTGAAAGTGAAACATTGTCTGTAGTACAGGCAGAAACAGCATCCATCAGATAAGTCACGTTAAATCCAATTTCAAGATTAGGGCCATTGTAATCAACAACAAGTTCCTCTTCCGCTTCTTCCTGTTCTGGGTTGTGAGCAAATATGCGTAGTAATCCATTGCTAAATTGAAGTCTTACGCCTCTGTATTTCTCGTTAGAGAGAATCGAAGCCCGACTAAGTGCCTGTTTTAATTCACTCTTATCACAGACAACGATCTTATCGCCACCATCTGGTAATACGTTTTGATAATCTGGAAAACGACCATCAATCAGTTTGGAAGTAAAACTGACACCATCGGTAGTAACCCGGATATAGTTCGATCCCATCTGAATTTTTGCTATTGAATCAGTATCTTCAAGTAAACGAGCAATCTCCATAACACCTTTTCTAGGCACAATAACCTGCTGACTTTCATTTTGAGATGATTCGAACGCCTGGTCACACAGTGCTAAACGATGGCCATCAGTAGCAACAAATCTTAATCCATTTGAGCTAATCTCTAATAACATGCCATTTAGATAATAACGAACATCCTGATGTGCCATTGCAAACTGGGTCTGTTCAATTGCTCGTTTAAGCTCAATCTGTGGAATTGAAAATTCTAAAAGATCTTTGTTTGCATCGATACCAGGAAAATCATCCGACGGTAATGTTGATAAGACAAAACGACTTTTACCTGCTTTAACAATCGCACGGTCTCCATCGATGGCAACATTGATGTCAACACCATCTGGCAGTGCTTTACAGATATCCATGAATTTTCGAGCAGGTATTGTGATCTCGCCTGCTTCCCCTTTAGTCTGGTCAATTAAGTTAATCTGGATTGACATCTCAACTTCCAGATCAGTTGCAGTCATGTACAGACAACTGTTTGCAATCTTGACCAGAATATTTGAGAGGATAGGTAATGTCTGCCGTCGTTCAACAACACCACTTACCATCTGGAGAGGCCTGATTAACGATTCGCGTTGGATAGTAAATTTCATAATTAAATATTATGTACTTTTGTTATTGTTACTATTAAGGAGCCAGTAATTTCACTTAAATTAGGTAAAAATTGTTATAATTCAATATCTTATCTTGTTACTAAGTTGTGTGTATCTACGCGTAAATCAGGTTAATAATAACTGAATGAACTGTGGATAAATATCGAGTTATCAACAGGTAAATAGTTATACACAAGATATATACATCATGTTGATAGCGTTCTCAACAGATTGGCATAGTCTTCATGAATACGTAAATCACTTTCTTTTAATTCTTTTACTTTACGGCAACCATGCAACACAGTGGTGTGGTCACGGCCACCAAATGCATCGCCAATTTCAGGCAGGCTATGGCTTGTTAGTTCCTTCGACAGTGCCATTGCCATCTGACGAGGACGAGCAACAGAACGAGAGCGTCGTTTTGATAAAAGGTCTGCTACTCTAATTTTATAATAGTCAGCCACCGTTTTTTGAATATTTTCGATGGTGACTAGCTTGTCCTGCAGTGCAAGCAGGTCTTTGAGCGCTTCCTTGGTAAAATCGACCGTAATAGCCTGGCCAGTAAAACGTGATGTTGCGATCACACGGCGCATAGCACCTTCAAGCTCACGAACATTAGAACGAATTCGTTTAGCAATAAAGAAGGCAACTTCCTGACTGAGGTTTACGCGTGATTGAGCCGCCTTGCTGATCAGGATCGCAACACTGGTTTCAAGCTCAGGTGGTTCGATCAATGCAGTTAATCCCCAGCCAAAACGAGATTTAAGGCGCTCTTCCAGACCACCGACCTCTTTGGGGTAACGATCACAGGTCATGATCACCTGTTTCTGGCCTTCTAATAATGCATTAAAGGTGTGAAAAAACTCTTCCTGAGAACGCTCTTTTTTAGCAAAAAACTGAATATCATCAATTAGTAACGCATCAACAGAACGATAGTAACGTTTGAAATCATTGATCGCATTGTGTTGCAGGCCTCGTACCATATCACCCACGAAACGCTCAGAATGAATGTAAACGACACGTGCTTTAGGGTTTTTTGCAATCATTGAATTGCCAACGGCATGCATTAGATGCGTTTTACCAAGGCCTGAATCACCATAAATAAACAAAGGGTTATAGGCGTTACCTGGATTTTCGGCAACCTGTGCAGCGGCAGCACGAGCTAACTGGTTTGATTTACCCTCTACAAATGATTCAAAAGTAAAACCCGGTTGTAGACTTGAAACATGATTGATTTCAATCCCAGCTGCTTTTGGTGCAAATGAAGCGGGTTCATTTTTCTTTGACGGCTCAGTCACGGTTTTAGGTGCTGTCTTTGGTCCAGCGCCAATTTTTTTAGTGCCAATTTCTAGAATGATACTGAGTGGCTCAGCAGAGTCATTGAATTTGTTTAAGATTGTTATGATTTTTTCGAGAAAACGCTCTTTAACCCAATCAAGGACAAAACGGTTTGGTGCTAAAATTCTTAAAGAATCAGCAGTTTCAGCCACATGCAGTGGTCTTATCCACGTATTGAATTGCTGCGCAGAAAGTTCGCTTTCAAGGTGATCAAGGCACTTTTTCCAAAGCGATAACGCCACTGGTTTCTCCAGATGATTTCAGGTCAGTCAATATTTGAGAGGTGAGATTCTATACCTGTTCCAGAGATGAGGCCAGCAACAACATTAAAGGCAGTAATCGTAGTAACAATATTGACATCAGGGGGGATAAATAGGTATCCTGCCCTGCTTTGTTTTACGCCTGACCAGGCAGATTTTTGGTTTTAATCGATTTTAACGGACGACATACCAGCATGAAACGCACATTTCAACCTAGTAACATTAAACGCAAACGTACTCACGGTTTTCGCGCACGCATGAGCACCCCAGGTGGGCGCGCGGTCATTAGAAGAAGACGCGCTAAAGGCCGGGTACGTCTTAGCGCTTAATAGTTAAGAAAAATTTATAAAAAACAGACTACTAGCCTGTTGAAAGAAATATATAGCCGAGAATATCGACTGACAAAACCGCAAGAGTTTCAGTTTGTATTTCAGAAAGCACGAAAGATTCCAAGTAAAGACCACACCATACTTGTTCGTGAAAATGACCTGGGTCACCCGAGACTTGGCTTAATCGTTTCAAAGAAGTGCTCAAAACTAGCGGTGGAACGAAACCGTTTTAAACGGATAGTAAGAGAGCGATTTAGACGAGAAAAAGACAGGATTGGCGGCTATGACGTTTTGGTCATTGCTCGTCCTGGACTGGCTAAAAAAGATAACAGACGCCTGGACAGCGCATTAGAGAGGCTCTGGACAACACTAGCAACATGAAAACGACACTCTTATTACTGATCAGGTTTTATCGTTACTGTATAAGCCCTCTATTCGGAAGTAATTGTCGTTACTACCCTACTTGTTCAAGTTATGCACAGGAAGCGATCACAAGCTTCGGTGCAGTTAAGGGGGGGTGGATGTCGCTATGCCGGATCTGTCGTTGTCACCCATGGCATGAGGGTGGTGTGGATTTAGTGCCAGAAAATAAAAATTTAAAATAGTGCTGGCTAGATAACGCATTCAATTTAAACATTGCGTCTTAGCACTATTAAACCGAGCAGCAACAGTAGAATGACAAATCATCATGGATAACCAAAGAACCATCCTCTTTTTTGTACTCTCATTTGTCTTGCTGCTGATATGGCAGGCATGGCAAGAAGATTACGTCGTACCGAAGGCAACACCATTATCCTCGCCTGTTATCTCTGCACTACCTGGCCAGGGAGCTGCCGTACAACTTGAAGTTCCACAGGGTCAGTCAGCGGCTGTGACCCAGGATCGTCCAGCGATGACATCAGCACCGGCAGCGAAGCCAGGTATTGCACCAATGAGTCAGGTACTAAATTCGGATAAACGTATTCATGTTACAACGGATCTCTACGATATCGAGATTGATACCGTTGGTGGCGATCTACGAAAAGTAAACCTACTCACCTACCCGGTTACCGCGAATCAGCCTGATGTGCCATTTACGTTAATGGAAGACAAAGGCTTTAGACTCTTTATTGCGCAAAGTGGTCTTCTCTCTGGTAGTTCAGCACCGGACCATCACGCCATCTACGAAGCAGAGCAACTTGATTACACCCTCTCTGGCTCAAGCGATGAGTTAAAAGTACCGCTTCGTTGGGTCAGTAGCGACGGCATTACCGTTATCAAAACCTATACCTTTAAGCGCGATAGTTTTCTGATCGAAGTTGAACATGAGGTTATTAATAATAGTGGTGAAGTGTGGCGTGGTCTTCAGTATCGACAACTACAGCGCACCGCCGCTGCCGATAGTGAAAGCTCATTCTTTATTCACACCTATACTGGTGGTGTGATCTTTAGTGAAGAAGAGAGTTATGAAAAAATTCACTTTAGTGACATGGAAGATGAAAACCTGGCACGTGAAATCAGTGGTGGTTGGGCGGCGATCATTCAGCACTACTTTGTCGGCGCATGGATTCCAGACGAAAATGAAGTTAACGACTATTATAGTAAGGCACTTGATGATGGTCGTTATATCCTCGGGCTTGTTTCGCCAGAGGTTCAGGTTGAACCGGGTACGACCAATATATTTTCAAGTGGGCTGTATGTCGGGTCTAAAACACAGGAACGTTTAGAGCCAATAGCGAACGGACTTGTATTGACGGTTGATTATGGCATCCTGACGCTGATCGCAGAACCACTTTTCTGGTTGTTGAAGTTTTTCTATGACTGGATCGGTAACTGGGGCTGGGCGATTATTGGTGTAACACTGGTAATCAAGCTTGTGTTCTACAAGCTTTCTGAAAAGAGTTACCGCTCAATGGCGAATATGCGCAAGGTAACACCAAAGATTACTGCGATTCGTGAGCGTTTTATTGATGACCGTCAACGCATGAGTCAGGCGATGATGGAGCTTTATAAAAAAGAAAAAATCAATCCAATGGGTGGTTGTCTACCGATGTTGGTTCAGATCCCGGTCTTTATCGCACTTTACTGGGTACTGCTGGAAAGTGTTGAACTACGCCAGGCAACCTTCATTTTTTGGCTTGATGATCTCTCAACCAAAGATCCATTCTATGTGTTGCCATTGTTGATGGGGCTAACGATGTACATTCAGCAGCAGCTGAATCCGAAGCCACCCGATCCAATGCAGGCGAAGATCATGGCGGCACTGCCGTTTATCTTCACCCTCTTTTTTGCATTCTTCCCATCAGGGCTGGTGCTTTACTGGGTGGTCAACGCAATCCTCTCGATCTTGCAGCAGTGGTATATCACCCGCCGCATTGATATGGGACTGGATAACGATGACGACGATAAAAAGAAAGATAAAAAAGGTAAGGGTAAAGGCAAAAAGAAAGATAAACCTAAACCACCGCCAAAGGCCCTGGAGGCTGCCAGTGATTAATTAACTGGCGATTAAACTTAAAGGGCTGTTCGAAAGAGCAGCCCTTTTTTATTGATAACAACAACGTACAATTAGCCATATGTTAAATGAAGATGACACCATCGCGGCTATTGCTACCGCACCTGGACGCGGAGGTGTTGGCATTGTGCGTGTCTCAGGTAACAAGGCCGTCGCGATTGCAGAGCAGGTGCTGGGGAAGCGCCCTGCCCCACGTCATGCAGACTATCTAAATTTCAGTGATGCCAATGGTGATGTGATCGATGCAGGCATTGCACTACTGTTTGTTGCCCCCCACTCGTTTACTGGCGAAGATGTTTTAGAGTTGCAAGGCCATGGTGGCCCAGTGGTGTTAGATATGTTGTTGCAACGAGTGATTGAACTCGGTGCACGCCTGGCAAGGCCCGGTGAGTTTTCTGAGCGCGCCTACCTTAACGACAAACTGGATCTTGCACAGGCCGAAGCGATTGCCGACCTGATCGACTGCACTTCACAACAGGCGGTGCGCTCAGCACTGCGCTCACTGCAAGGTGAGTTTTCATTGCAGATAAATGGACTGTTACAACAATTGATTGAAGTGCGTGTCTATGTTGAATCCGCGCTCGACTTCCCGGAAGAGGAGATCGATTTTCTCAGCGATGGCAAAGTGCTGGAGATGTTAAATAGTGTCATCGCTACCCATCACAACATTATGCAATCGGCCCAACAAGGTGCATTGTTGCGAGATGGCATGAGTGCTGTAATTGTTGGCAGACCCAATGCCGGTAAATCGAGTCTGTTAAATGCGCTTGCTAGTCGAGAAGCGGCCATCGTGACCGATATTGCGGGCACCACCCGTGACGTGTTACGAGAACAGATCACCATTGATGGTTTACCACTGCATATTATTGATACCGCCGGACTGCGTGATAGTGATGATGTGGTTGAAAAACTCGGCATTGAACGTGCCTACCAGGAGATCGAAAAGGCCGATGCGGTTCTGTTGTTGCTTGATGATAGCGGTGATGCAGAAATTGAACGCAAAGCGTTGATCGATAAACTGCCCAGAGGTTGCGACTACAGTGTGCTCTATAACAAAATTGATCTGAGTGGTCGGCATGCCAGTAGTGATGTTGTCGATGGCATCAGCCAGATTGCGCTGTCGGCAAAAGGCGCTGAAGGGATCGACCTGTTGCGTGAACACCTCAAACAGAAGATGGGTTATAACAGCACGGCCGAAGGTGTGTTTATGGCACGGCGCAGACACCTAGACGCATTGCAACGCGCCGAGCTGAATTTGTTAAGGGGCAAACAACAGTTAGAACATCATCACTCAGGTGAACTGCTCGCTGAAGAGTTACGCCAGGCACAACAGGCATTGGGTGAGATTACTGGTGAGTTTAGTAGTGATGATCTGTTGGGTGAAATTTTTTCCAGCTTTTGTATCGGGAAATAACAGGAAGGCCAAAATAAATGCAGGGTGGGTTAGCGGTGTTCGCGTAACCCACCAGGCATTGCACAGCAACACAATAAAATTTCAATGAGTGGAGACTGTACTGAATTCTGTGTAACTGCCTATCAGTACAACCGTTGGGTTACGAAATAAACAACATTTCTAACCCAACCTACATTTAAATAATCTTTATCTCCGCGTCTCGATATCGTAACTCAGCACTACCCCCATAACCGGTCTCATAAATTACTTCACAAATGACGTCAAGCAAAGCGCTTGAATGAAAGTGATTAATCTTTTTTCAGAATGTGGGTAATCAATATAACCACGGTAATCCCTGTTTCGGTGTGAGGCCATCATATTGAGTCTAACGTTCAGGCTGTAGCACTAGAGAAGACAACTTCAGAGTTACCATTTGGTAATAGTTTCGCAATAGTTAGGTAATCTACATTTTATAAAGTAGCCGCATAAGGTGAATTCAAATCTCGGATTCAACTACGAATATTGGAATTATAACTGGATAAATCTGGAAAGATTTTTTGTGCTTTCAGTATGGCTGCATTTCCCCAGGTTACTTTCAATATACCCCCAGCTTTCCTTATGAGCAAAAAATCAATGACTGATGGAGTTTAATAATTATGTTGAAGTCGAGTCTTCTCTTGAAAGGTCGAACAATTTACGCGGTATCAAAACCAACAACCACAGGCGCTAAAAAATTAATAAAAAAAGCAGGGAAAATTTCTCTGGTATTTTTTCTGGTTATCGGAATTCCATATATATGGTATGTGCACTTTGATTACCGCTTCGGTGTTATCACAGAAAACAGGGTCTATAAATCCGGAAAAATACCTCCTGATCAAATTGCAGACTATATCATTAAACGCAACATTAAAACGGTGATTGATCTCAGGGCTCCCGAACTATCCGACCCTTTAAATCCTGGAAAGCAGGATGGTATTGACCTTGAGCGAGCAGCAGTAGAAAAACTACCTGGTGTCCGCTATGTCAACATTCCATCCGCTCAAGTCCCTTCAAAAGAAAACCTGGTGAAGTTTTTTGAAGTGATGGATGACAGTGCATCCTACCCTGTGCTGATTCACTGTTATCACGGCACGGGGCGAGCCATTATCTACTCAGCGATTTACCGAATTGAATATGAAGGGATGGAAAGTGAGCAAGCAAGGCAAAAGACGCGACTGAAACTCTATGGTAGCAGCTTCGACCGGGGGGAACCCAAAGGAGATTTCCTTATCAACTACAAAGCTAGAAAAGAAGGCAATGACAGCACTTTGAATACGATGTAGGAAAAGAGCTCATATTTGTACTGATGGAAGATTCAGGTGTGGGTGGTAGTGATATAAATTCCTGTGAGAGACTGTGCTGATTTCTTATGTAATGGGTAGTTTGATGGTAAAACAGCTGCCTTTATCCTGGCTACTGTTCAGGTATATATCACCGCCATGGGAGCGTGCAACGGCTCTGGAAAAACTTAATCCCAGGCCACATCCATCATGAGTCCGGCTTTGGTCACAACGAAAAAATCGGTCGAATACCCGTGCCTGGTCATTCCCTGGAATACCCATACCCGTGTCCATCACCACAATCTCAATATTCTGGTGGGTGCCGGTTAGAATGACATCTACTCGGCCATTTCCTGATGTGTATTTTATAGCGTTATCCAAAAGATTGGCTAGCATACGTTGTAGGTTCTGGATGTTGCCATGAACGTAACAACTGTTTTCCAGGCGGCAAACCAGCTTGATACCTTTTTGTTCGGACAGCGCTTCAAAAAGCTCACAGGCATCTTGAACCAGTTGTGAAATATTCACTCTTTGTTTCGATGCCTGGAATGTATCCGCTTCAGCCTCTGCAACATCAAGTGTAGAATTGATCATTTGTAATAACCGATCACACTCTTCTATGGTATCCGATGCTGCGGACTTAAACTCCTGCGGGGTGTTATCATTTGACAATGTTGATTCTGAAATCACTCTGATACGTGCCAGTGGACTGCGTAGATCGTGGGCAATATTATCGGTCATTTCTTTCATTTCGGATATCAGGGTCCTTATTCGGTCGAGCATGCCATTAAATGTATCAGCAAGTTGTGTGATTTCATCTCCTTGTGAAGATACAGAAACACGTCGATCTAGCTTGCCTTTTTCTATTTCCGAAGCGATACGGCTTACTTCTTTAATACCTTTGACGGCGTGCCCTGCCATTAGCCAGCCAATAAGGAATGCGATTGGGATGACGAGTAGAAGCATGCCAATAAAGACACTGGACAGAAGGGCTAGAATATCCTGCATCTCTTCTGTTGATTCTCCGGTATACAATAGGATATCAGGGGTAATTAAATCGTAAATAGTTTTATATTCAGTCCCATGAATACTGGTGATCTGGAAAACAAATTTCCTGGTGGAGAATACCTGCTTAATAATTTTCTGGTTTTCAGGCAGTAATTCCCAATGAGATAAATTAGAGCTATAAATCTGAGTGCCATTTTTATCAAGTAACAGGGAAAAGGATTTTTGCTCCTCCTCCGATTCTTCTTCGCGCTTTATCTCCTGCTTAATTCCAGCCAGTCCTTCGTTTTTATATAATGACTGGAATTCGGCGATACCCTCAGCCAGGTCATTCTTCATGTTCTGATGTAATGTTTCTTTAAGTGAAAAATAAGAGGCACTAAACGCTATCGTGATTAAAACAATAACAATCAGGGTGTACCAGAAGGTTAGTCTGAATGCCAGAGTATTAGGAAAGCGAATCATTATCTGTTTTTAAAGACGTAACCAAGACCGCGTATTGTATGAATTAATGGGGTGTTGAAATTTTTGTCTACCTTTTCTCTCAGTTTACTAATGCGAGCTTCTACGACATTGGTTTGTGGATCAAAATTATAATTCCAGACGCGCTCCATAATCATCGTTTTTGAAACAACCCTCTCAGCATTGCGCATAAGATATTCCAGAAGTGCAAATTCTTTAGGTTGCAGGTCTATTTTTTTCCCTTCACGAAAGACGGTTCGCGCTAGCAAGTCAAGTGATAAACCGTGAATTGTTAATTGAGTCGTTTCACTCCCGTTAGCTTCATTAGAGCTATTAAATCGTCGTAAATGTGCTTGTATACGTGCTAATAGTTCACTAAATGAAAATGGTTTAATCAGGTAATCATCACCGCCACTTTGCAGTCCTTTTACGCGATCATCAATAGACCGTTTAGCACTGAGGATAATAATCGGCGTATTGATCTTCTGCTCACGCATCTTTTCTATGATAGATAAACCATCCAGTTTCGGTAACATAACATCAAAAATTCCGATATCGTAGCTATCATTAAGCGCAAGATCCAGACCGTCTAGTCCGTTAGCAGCATGGTCCACACAATACCCCGATTCTTTCAATCCTTTAACAATAAAATTTGCAATGATCTGATCGTCTTCGATAAGTAAGATTCTCATGACAGTAAATTTTCCGGCTTTAATAAAATAACCTGCATCATATTCTTTAACGCTGAAACATGATGCTTTTTATTTTTCGGATTAAAATGTATATGAAAGTCCAATGGATGCTTCGATAGCATCAGAAAATTCGTATGAAATTTCTGATGCGTCGTTTCCTGTACTATCGACAAAAGAAAACCGCCTCCCAGAGTTTTGCTGTAATCCAACCGTAACATAGCTTTCAGGCAAAAATTCATAATTAATTTTCATTCCAATACTGTTATATTCATCCTCAAAATAGCCGCCTTGCATGCCGGTAACCGGGCTGCTGTCAGAAAGTCTAATCGTATTAGTCCCATTTTCACTATAGAACATCGTAGTGGAGAGTGCCCTGGTGAAGTGATAAGAAAGACTTGTTTCTGGGAATTCGCTGCTTATTTCAAACTCACCTGACCAGCCCTCTTTTTTATCATGGTTCCATTCGATCTCTAAATCTACCCCAAGTTCTCCCCCAGTTGCATCCAAGTATTCCATATTAACATTTAATGTATAACTCCACGCCTTCGATGGCTCATAAGTAAAATCGATGCCTGCCTCATATTCACGGGATGCACTGGTCTCTTTTTCATAAGAAGATTCGGCTTCAACATAATAATTAAGTTCCCACCGGTCATTTATCTCTTGCTCATAAGCGAGACCAAATTGTAGCGTGTTGAAAGTGCTCCAGGGGGTGTCAGTTACTCCGGAAACAAATGGAAGGCTTTCAGGGTTTGTCCAGTTATACTTCCAGCGTTCGAAGCCGAATGAAAAGGCGACATCACTCATTTCGTATTCCGCCTCAATACGCATGCCAGCGGCTCCAACTTGTGTATTTCCGATAGCCGATTTCGAATCACCCAGACTAAAATAGTCGATTTGGATGCTACTTTCATTACCATGATGACCACCAGTCGAATCAGTAGCATCAGCAAGCACGACCGCTGGAAAGCTAAAAATAAAAATACAGGGGAATAAAAAAAGCCGTACTTTAGATTTTTGGTGCTTCATTCTGTTTTTCCTTCTAGATATATATTCACTATTAGGAAAGTTACTTTATAGGAGGTAGATCATCTGGGCATAACCAGTAAGTTACCAAATGGTAATGCCGTACTCTGTCGCAGGTGATCATAGAAAGTGAACGTAACGGTTGGGGAAAAGGAATCAGTTGTCGTACTGCCGGGGGGATTTTTTCAGGTGCGGAAATGAGTTATTGGAATAGGCGCCAAATAATTTTTAGCGAAGTAGCCGTGCAGTCATTATCACGATCTGTATTGGTCTAACTGTAGCGACTGCTCATATGACTCTTAACACACCGCAACACCCCATAATCAAACTCACCACCCAATGCATCAAACACGGGTTTTAATTTACCCTCTTCACTCTGCTCAATCTCATAACGAATGGCTTTAAGTGTTTTTTCATCAAGGTCGACTACATCGCTGAGTTCAA
The DNA here is from genome assembly GCA_021648525.1 of Gammaproteobacteria bacterium. Classification (GTDB taxonomy): domain Bacteria; phylum Pseudomonadota; class Gammaproteobacteria; order SZUA-140; family SZUA-140; genus SZUA-76. The sequence goes on along the minus strand of JAKISP010000043.1, from coordinate 5,078 downwards.
CTTCGCTTTGGGCAATCGCATCGGCGAGGTGGCTGTAGATAGTGCTAAGTTTTAGTTCACGTTCATGTGCGATGGCAAGGGGCTTCATCCCTTTGCAAAGCAGCTGAATTGTTTTATCGGTTGTGTCATTAACATCATCGCTCGCTGTCCCTTCATATTCTGCGATGACAGATAAAAATTCATCGCCATAGGCCTCTAGTTTTTTAGCACCGATGCCTGAGATCAGACCGAGTTGATCGAGTGTCTGCGGGCGACGATCCACCATCTCCATTAACGTCGCATCATGGAAGATCATATAAGCAGCAATGCCCTGTTCGGCCGCAAGTTGTTTACGTTTGTCACGCAGTGCATCCCAGAATTTGGTATCGGCTGCTTTACCAAAGGGTGTCTTCGAACGTTGTTTGCCGGAGGCAAGTTTCTTTGTCATCTTACGGAGGTGCAACTGTGTTTCACCACGCAGAACGGGACGACTCTCATTAGTCAATCGCAGGCCACCGTGACCATCAATATCAACGCTCAACAGGCGGTGTGAAATCAGTTGACGATAAAGGGTGCGCCACTCAACGGCAGTGTGTTCTTTACCAATACCGTAAGTGCTTAGTTTGTCATGAGCAAACTGTTTGATGCGGTCGGCATCGCTACCGCGCAGCACATCAATCAGATAGTTAACCCCAAAGCGCTGTCCGGTACGATGTACACAAGAAAGCGCTTTTTGTGCTGCAACGGTGGCGTCCCAGGTTTCGGGCGGTGAGAGGCAGTTATCACAATTACCGCAGGGTTCATCAAGCGTGTCACCAAAATAACGCAACAAAGCCTGGCGACGACAGCTGGTCAGTTCACATAGCCCCAGCATCGCATCGAGTTTATGTCGCTCTGTTCGTTTGAAAGTTTCATTGGCATCCGAACCTGCCTGCATCTGCCGTAGCGTGATGACATCTTGCAGGCCATAAGACATCCAGGTATTAGATGGTAGTCCATCACGTCCTGCTCGACCGGTCTCCTGATAGTAAGCCTCGATACTTTTGGGCAGATTCAGGTGTGCAACAAAACGGACATTCGGTTTATCGATGCCCATGCCAAACGCAATCGTTGCAACGATGATGATCCCCTCTTCGCGCAGAAAACGTTCTTGATGCTTTTGACGAACCTCATTGCCGAGTCCGGCGTGATAAGGCAGTGCGCGCAGCCCTTTGCGACTCAACCATGCGGCGGTGTCATCCACCCGTTTACGTGACAGGCAATAGACGATGCCCACTTCGCCATCATGTTCGTTGCGAATAAAGCGATAAAGTTGTTCACGCGCGTTGCCGCTGTTTTCTGAAATACGATATTGAATATTGGGGCGATCAAAACCGTTATTAAAAATCTTGGCGTTATCCAGCGCAAGGCGTTCGATGATCTCTTTGCGGGTCGCTTCATCAGCAGTAGCGGTGAGTGCGATGCGTGGGACAGTCGGGAAGCGCTCATGCAGGATTGAAAGCTTGATATATTCCGGGCGAAAATCATGCCCCCACTGTGAAACGCAGTGCGCCTCATCAATCGCAAACAGCGCAATGCGGCACTGTTCCAGCATCGATAGTGTATGCGGCATCATCAACCGTTCCGGCGCCACATAGAGCATATCGAGTTCACCAGCAAAAAATTGCCGTTCCACTTCAGCCGCTTGCTGCGAGGTGAGTGCGGAATTAAGGAAGGCGGCCTTGATGCCATTTTGATGCAGTGCGGCGACCTGATCCTGCATCAACGCAATCAATGGCGAGATCACAATTGCAGTGCCCTCGCGCACCAGTGCCGGAATCTGAAAACAGAGTGATTTGCCACCACCGGTGGGCATCAATACCAGCGCATCGCCGCCAGCAATAATTTGCTCGACCACCTCATCTTGCATCGGACGAAATTGCTCATAACCAAAAACGGTGCGCAGTGTTTGCAGGGCAGGTGTTTCGACGAGAGAGGTATTATTCATGCGTGCCATTATAGCGTGGAACGGCTATTGATGACTGTCGGTGAATGCCTACACCAGGAGTCTGTCGGATTTAAGATGAATCTACTGCGGAAAAGGCTATTTTGTGGGTTATTTGGGCAGCACAACGGGTGGATTGCGTTCAAGGTCGATATCGACCGGTACGCCGTAGGCGGTTGAAAGCAATTTTTCGGTTAGCACTTCAGCGGGAGTACCAATGGCGATCATTTTGCCACGGTGCATCAAACAGAGGCGGTCACAAAATCGGGCGGCGAGGCTGAGGTCATGAATCGCAACGATCACTCCTCTGCTCTCTTGCGTATACTGTTTTAGTACCTCCATCACCGCGAGCTGGTAATGGATATCGAGGCTGGCGATTGGCTCATCGGCCAGCAAAAGTTGCGGTTCACCAGCGAGCACCCGTGCCAACCATACTCGCGCACGTTCACCACCGGAGAGGTGGTCGATATTGCGTGTGGCGAAATCGGAAACCCCAGCGCGTTCCATCGCTTTTTTGATCGCGCTCTGGTTTTCATCACCCCATGGCATTCGCCCGAGCGCTACGATATCAGCAACGGTCAGCGACCATGCACTGCTCACCATCTGTGGTTGAATGCTAACGATGCGGGCGCGTTCATATGGGGGAATGGCATCGAACGAGCGGCCATTAAGCATAATATCGCCGCTACTGGGTTCAAGCCCGACGAGCGCGTGTAACAGGGTTGATTTACCCGCGCCATTGGCACCAATCAGGCCGAGTAGTTCACCGCGTTTATGTTCGAACGTGACGTTATCAACCCGCTTAGTGACGCTGAGTTGCTGGATTGAGAGCAAAGTGGTTGCTATAGCCATTTCTTGCGCTCCTTCCATACCAGCCATACAAAAAATGGTGCGCCGATCAAAGAGGTTAAAACGCCAAGTTTGAGTTCTCGTCCGAACGGCATGCCGCGTACCGCGATATCCGCGAGGCAAACGAGAATGGCACCGAGCAGTGCAGCGGGGATCAATAGTTTATCTGGTCGGTGTCCAACAAAGGGTCGTAACATGTGTGGTACTAGCAGGCCGATAAATCCGATCGCCCCTGCCACCGAGACCGAAGAGCCAACCAGGCAGGCCGCTCCGAGTACCGTGATGCGACTGCCCTTTTTAACCGAAAACCCCATGCTTTCTGCGACCTGTTCGCCAAGTGAAAGTGCAGCCAATAGACGACGCTGCAATAAAATCAAGGTAGACCCAATAATAAGTGCCGGGAATAAAATTATCAGGCTATCCATGCCGCGATTAGAGACAGAGCCCATTAACCAGAATACGAGCTCCTGCATTGCATAAGGGTTGGGTGCAAAGTTGAGTACCACCGCAAGTGCGGCACCGGCGACGGTTGAGATTGCAAGGCCCGCCATAATCACCAGCGCGGGTCTGCCGGAACCGGCGAGCAGCAACATAAAGAGTAGTGCAGCGCCCGCACCGAGTAACCCCGCGACGGCGGTGGCAAGTGTTCCGAGGCCAGCAAAAACGCCATAATAAAAAACGGTGGCGGCTCCGAGAGCTGCGCCCTGACTGGCACCGACCAATCCCGGTTCAGCCAACGGATTGCGTAACAGCCCTTGTAATGCGGCACCGCTCATGCCGAGGGCAGCGCCCACGATCAGTGCCAATAATGTACGTGGCAGGCGAATTTCACCAATAATCAGCGCCGCTTCCGTTTGTTCGCTGTTGAGCCAGTCGATGAGTCCATCGATAATACCTACTGGTGTCGAACCAAAACCGAGTGAAAGTGACGCAACGATAATCAGCGCAAGAACCAGCAGTGGTGTGAGGAAGGTTTTAATTAACCTGACCATTCAGTGCGCTGCTCCTGCAGTTGCTTGATCAATTGCCACGTCCAGGGACCTGGGCATTGCCAGTGCCAGTAGCTGCTGCTCAACCACCGTTCGCCTGGTATCGCATGGCGTAACGCAGGGTGTTTGGCAAACTGGTTCGCAAGTGCCGGTGATTTGGGTGCCGACCACATCACCGCATCGGGAGGATCAGAGACCAGTTGTTCGAGATCAAGCGTGCTGTAACCATCGGTTTCAAGATAGTTACCCCACCCTGCGCGTTTAATCACATCGTTTTCAAATGTCTGTTGGCCGGTGCCAATACCATTTGCACCCAGCAGAAGCAGTCGCGCAGGTTGGCGTGGTGATTCTGTTGTTGGCGGTGGCTGGCTTGCCTGAGTGATTGGCAGCCCCACTAAAGAGAGAAAGCGTTGTTCGTATTCCACCACTTCGGGCAATGTGCGAGGCAAGGCAAGTATCTCTACACGAAAGCCGAGGCTGATCAGCCGTTGTCGCAGAATCAACGCATTGAATTCACCACTGAGGATCAGGTCGGGTTTTAACTGAAGAATCTGTTCCAGTGAGCCGTCATGAATCGGCCATTCATCAGCGATCCATTTAACCGGATACTGTTTTAGCAGAGGTGATAATGCCACAACCTGTGATCGATCGGCATACTTTGCCAGTAGCCAATCGCTGCACAGGTCGAGCGATAAGATTTTAGTTGGTGGGCTAGAAGTCCCAATCGATGGCAACAGAGCCAGTACGGCTACGAGCGCCGTCGCTAAATATCTCTTCATAGTCTTTTGCAAGATTTTCAATGCGCCCACTTATGGTCATGTTGTTAGTCACATCATAGCTTGAGCTGATGTGAAACAACCAGTAATTGACAGTGTTGTACTTGCAATATTGACATCTTCAGTTGGTTATTTGATGAATTAAAAGCAAGACTGTAACATCCCTGATTAGAAAGTATGCTGATAATAATAAAGGGATAGAAGTATTTGAAATCCAGACGCATATTGCCAAAAATAACGTGTTGGGTACTCTTTAGCCTGATTTCGCTTACTACGCCTGTATGGGGTGGTGGTTACACGGTCGAGCAGCTATTTACGTTGCCATTAAATGAATTGATGAGTGTTACGGTCGAGATGGTGAATTCGTCCCTTAATTAGTGCCCATCCAGAAATCTTCAATACCATGAAAAATAAAGAAATATTCTTGTAATCGGTTAAAAAACCCTCTTGGATTTGTTAAGTTTAGAGTCTGAACAAAAAACCACAAACCAAGAGGATTAG
>JAKISP010000042.1 GCA_021648525.1 Gammaproteobacteria bacterium | reverse complement strand
ATCCTCTTGGTTTGTGGTTTTTTGTTCAGACTCTAAACTTAACAAATCCAAGAGGGTTTTTTAACCGATTACAAGAATATTTCTTTATTTTTCATGGTATTGAAGATTTCTGGATGGGCACTAACTAATAACGTTACACAACAAATAACGCAATTAACTGCAATACTCCCCATGCAAACAGCGCCGCCACCACATCATCCATCATAATACCAAAACCACCTTCCACCTGACGATCAATCACCTTGATTGGCCACGGCTTCCAGATATCAAACAGGCGAAACAACACAAAACCCAGCACAATCCATTGCCAGCCATCGGGAGCAGCAATCATTGTCAGTAGATAACCCGCTATTTCATCCCATACAATACCGGGATGGTCATGCACTCCCAGCGTTTTTGCTGAACGATCACACAGCCAGATACCCACCAACGTTACTGCAATCGCTACCGCAATATAACTGGCCAACGACAAAGGCTGCAGCAATAGATACAGCGGCACGGCCACCAGAGTACCCATCGTTCCCGGTGCATATTTTGATAACCCCGAACCAAAACCCAGCGCAAAGAAATTAACGGGATCTTTTAGATCTGATAACAGCAACCGTCTATTATATTGACTCATCTACACTGAACCTTTGAAATGTTCATAACCTGATTGCCCTGTTAGATACTGTTCACCGTTTTTCTGTACACAGCGCAAACCACTGCCGTTATCAATGCGCCCAATACAGTGCGCCATAAAGCCATGCGTCGCGAGTGTCGATGCTACTTCATGTTGTTTCTCAAAACCAACCGTAAAGCAGAGTTCATAATCATCACCTGCCGACAGCGGTAACGATTGCCAGCACTCATCTGAAAGTTGTTGCGCCACTTTGTCCTGTCGACAACCACGAAAAGCAGATGACAACGGCAACGCATCTAGTTGAATCTCCGCGCCAACCCTGCTCGCCTTCAGAATATGGCCAAGATCACTCAGCAGGCCATCTGAAAGATCAATGGCAGCGTTCACCACTCCACTCAGCGCCAACGCTTCGGCAATTCTAGGCGTCGGTTTTTCCAGGCGGGAGATGATCCTGGCCAGTGGCTCTTGCGGAAATACTATTTTCTGTTCTATTGCCTGCAATGCCAGACCTGCATCACCCAGCGCACCGGTCACATAGATCGCATCACCCGGCTTCGCGGCATCACGTCGCCACGCTCTGCCCTTTTCAACAAAGCCCATCGCCTGCACAGTGATCGACAGCGGGCCACTGGTTGTATCACCACCAATCAACTGCACCCCATGTTGATGAGCCAGCGCTGTAAAACCCTGACTAAACGCAGCAAGCCACACCTCGTCCACCTGTGGTAGTGTCAGCGCAAGTGTGACCCACGCAGGCCTGGCACCCATCGCAGCCAGATCACTCAGGTTAACGGCCAGTGCTTTATGGCCTAACGAGCAGGGATCAACATCAGGGAAAAAATGAATGCCAGCAACCAGTGTGTCGGTTGAAACAACCAGCTCATGCCCTGCTGGCAGCGACAGGATCGCTGCGTCATCACCGACACCCAGCACCACATCATCACGTTCACTACCAGAGCCGGTGAAGTAACGTTCGATCAGTTCAAACTCTATTACAGTCATGGTTAAAACCCCAGAGTCTGTTGACATTTTGTTTACAGACAGGAAAAATGATCTGCCACAACAGCACAACCGTTACCTGGAGGATCTCTTCTGTTTAACTTCAGCACCACGCAGTGCCACGGCTAATTTATCAAGCACGCCATTGACATACTTATGCCCTTGATCCGCACCAAAGGTTTTGGCCAGCTCAACCGCTTCATTAATCACCACCCGGTAAGGCACCTCAATATTGTACTGAAGCTCATAGGCACCCAGGCGCATAATCGCCAGCTCAACAGGATCAAGGCTTTCAATTGAACGATCTAAGAAGGGTGTCAATAACGCATCCATCTTATCAACCTGCTTCACCACACCACTCAACAGGCCGCGAAAATAACTGCTATCAACTTTCTTAACATCCTTCTCTTCAAGAATCTGTGCGGCAACTTCGGCAACATCCGTTCCGCTCAATTGCCACTGATATAGTGCCTGTACGGCACAACGACGCGCTTGACTACGTGTTCGACTCATAATACCTTTTTACTAGCTTTATAAACTGAAAATTATGCGTCTAACGAGCGCATTAAACTTGCCATTTCAATCGCGGTAATCGCCGCTTCGGCACCTTTGTTACCCGCCTTTGTTCCGGCACGTTCAATCGCCTGTTCAATGGTGTCGACTGTCAATACACCAAAGGTCACGGGAATATCATATTCCATTGCAACAGCACCAATCCCTTTGACACATTCACCGGCAACATATTCAAAATGAGGGGTGCCACCTCTAATCACCGCCCCCAAAGTGATCACCGCATCATAACGCTTACTCGCCGCCACTTTTTTTACCACGGTCGGCAGTTCAAAGGCACCTGGCACATGCACAATGTGAATATTATCTTCAATAACACCGTGCTGCTTCAATGTCGCCAACGCGCCCTTCAACAGGTGATCAACAATAAAGCTATTAAACTTCGCCGCAACAATCACAAAGCGTGTATTGGTTACGTTGAAATCACCTTCAAAAGTTTTAATCGTCATCTTTAATACTCACAACAAAATTGATTAATTAACGTAGTCGCGTGGTTAAACTTAATGACACGGTACATATTCTACTACTTCCAGGCCAAAACCAGAAAGGCCATGCAGCCGTCTCGGCTGTCCCAATACCCGCATCTCATGGACGCCAACATCGAGTAAGATCTGTGCACCCACCCCATAGGTTCGCAACTCATTACCATGCGTCGCTTGTGGCTGATTAATACCTCGCTCGCGCAACTGATAATCCATCATCTGTCGAATGGTCGCATTGGCATCGAGTTCTTTTTTTAGAATCACGATGACTCCTGCTCCCTCTTTGGCGACCCGTTCCATCGCCGATTTCAACGGCCAGGCACCATCAAGGCGATCAGCAGACAACATATCCGCCAGGTGATCTTCAAGGTGAACACGCACCAGCACCGGCTGGCTCATATCAAGCTCACCGTAAACCAGCGCCAGATGCAACTGAGCATCAACCACATCCTGATAGGAAATTACTCTAAAAGTACCATACAGCGTCGAGAGAGTACATTCAGCCACTCGCTCAACGGTCTTTTCATTCTGTACACGATAGTGAATGAGGTCAGCAATCGCCCCCATTTTCAGCCCATGTTTTTCTGCAAACAGCTCCAGCTCAGGACGACGTGCCATGGTGCCATCCTCATTGAGAATCTCCACAATCACACTCGCGGGTTCAAGCCCTGCCAGGCGCGTCAGATCACAACCTGCCTCAGTATGACCCGCGCGCGTTAACACACCACCATCCTGCGCCATCAAGGGGAAGATATGTCCTGGCTGGGTCAGGTCATCAGGGCCGGGGGCAGGCTTAACTGCCGCCAGCACAGTGGTTGCGCGATCAGCCGCCGAAATACCCGTCGTCACACCTTCTGCTGCTTCAATTGAAACGGTAAAGTTGGTCGCATGATTGCTATGGGTGTCACTCACCATCAACGGCAGATTCAATTTTTCACAACGCTCACGCGTCAAGGTCAAACAGATCAGGCCACGCCCATAACGCGCCATAAAGTTGATATCATCTGCGCTAACTGCGGTTGCCGCCATGATTAGATCACCCTCATTTTCACGATCTTCATCATCGACCAACACCACCATTCGCCCCAGGCGAATCTCGTCAATAATCTCTTCTGCACTACTCAAAGGCATCTGCTTAAACTCCGTTTACGGCATGACGGTTCATCAGTCGACAAAGCCTTGCGATGCCAATAACTCATGCGAGATATTTGATGCCAGCTTAATGCTACCACCCTGCAACAGACGCTCAAGATAACGCGCCACCACATCGACCTCGATATTGACCTGGGTACCCTGTTGATACGCACCCATGATGGTCTGCTGCTGCGTGTGCGGAATAATGTTCACCTCAAAACCACTCTCACTGACCACATTGGTGGTTAAGCTCACGCCATCGACACAAATTGATCCTTTAGAGGCAATATATTTCGATAGCGCTGGCGGCACTTCAAAAACAATAATAATCGATTCACCCTGCGGTTTGATACTGGCCACCTGCGCGACACCATCAACATGACCACTGACCAGATGGCCACCCAGGCGAGTGGTCGGCAACAACGCCCTTTCCAGATTAATCTGACTGCCCGGCTTAAGCGCGCCTAATGTCGTACAGGAGAGTGTTTCAGCCGAGACATCGGCAGCGAACTGCACTTCCGTTTTACTCACCACGGTCAGACAGACGCCATTAATCGAGATGCTATCACCCAACTGCGCATCACCCAGACCGATCGATGCCGACGCAAAATTCATGCGTGACTCACTGCCCCTGTTTTCGATTGAGACAACTTTGCCGACTGCCTCTATCAAGCCTGTAAACATAACTGCCTCATTTTTATTCACGATGCCATCGGCTGCAGCGTTATCCGCCAGTCATCACCCACCGCGCGTATCTCTTTTGTCTTTAACGTAATGCGCTGCGACATTTTTTCCAAACCAGGCAAAACCATCAACCCCTGCGCCTGATCACCCATCAAGTGGGGCGCCATATAGATAATCAACTCATCGATCAGCCCCGCCTGCAACATCGCACCACTCAACACCGGCCCCGCTTCAACCATCAATTCATTGATCTCTAACGCGGCCAGGTATTCCACTAATAACGGTAGATTAACGCGCTGACCACTACCTGCGAAGCGACACACATTAACACGCTTCTGATGCAACGTATCGAGTATTTCAGAGTACTCAACCGCCGTCGCAATCAACTTCTTTCCCGGTAAAGATAAGGCTCGGCTCACCATTGGCGTACGCAGCGTCGAATCAACAATCACCCGCATGGGCGGCCGTTGCGCTTCACCTGCCAGCGCCACATGCAACTCATCAATCCCTTCCGGTCGCACATCAAGCTGCGGGTCATCCGCTAACATCGTGCCGATACCGGTCATGATCGCATCACTTCTCGCACGCAGTCGCTGTACATCCTGTCGCGCTGCCAGCGAAGTGATCCACTTGCTTTCACCTGATGCCATCGCCGTGCGACCATCCAGTGACATCGCCAACTTACAGCGCACAAATGGCCGACCACGCGTCACTCTCGAAATAAAACCAGGATTCAGCACTTCCGCTTCCACCTGCAAAATGCCAACGTCTACCTCAATACCCGCCGCCTTGAGCCGTGCAATCCCTTCTCCGGCCACCCGCGGATTAGGGTCCTGCATCGCAATCACCACGCGACTAACACCCGCTTTAATCAACGCATCGGCACAGGGTGGTGTGCGTCCATGATAACTGCACGGCTCAAGTGTCACATAAGCCGTCGCACCGACACCCTTTTCACCTGCGGCATTCAATGCATGAATTTCAGCATGAGGCTCACCAGCACGTATATGCCACCCTTCGCCGACAATCTCACCTTGCAGGGTGATAACACAACCTACACGTGGATTAGGGTGAGTGGTGTAGATACCTCGCTGCGCCAGCTGAATCGCTCGCGCCATCAACTGAAGATCTGTGCCACTACGCTCTATGACGTTACTTTTTATCACGCGGTTCTTTATCATTTTCGCCCGGTAAGAGCGTTATCTGACGTTTTTTCAACTCAGGTGATGACTCATTTTGCAGCCGTTCAATTTCTTCACGAAAGGCATTCACATCCTGAAAGCTCCGGTACACAGAGGCAAAACGCACATAGGCCACCTCATCTAAGTCGCGCAACTCGGCCATCACCCATTCACCCAGCTGACTCGAAGGCAGTTCACGCTCGCCACTTGCTCGCAGCTTATGTTTAATGCGACTAATCGCGGTATCAATATCTTCGATATTAACGGGCCGCTTTTCCATCGCACGCAGAACACCCGTACGTAATTTTTCTTCATTAAAGGGCTCACGTGTCCCATCGTTTTTGACCATACGAGGCAATGCAAGTTCGGCGGTCTCAAAGGTCGTATAGCGCTCACTACAAGTCACACACTCACGACGGCGACGCACCACATCACCATCACTGGCAAGACGTGAGTCGATCACTTTGGTATCAGCTTCACCACAGAATGGACAGTGCATGTTGGGACACTCAACGTAGCAAAAAGGTTATTGAAACTATACCTCAGGATGCAGCGCAGTGCGCTGCATTCCGGAGGCTATTTCTAAGTTCTATTGATAAACTGGAAAGCGTTCACAAATCGCAAGCACTTCCCCTTTAACGCGCTTAATCACCGCTTCGTCACCGAGATTATCCAGCACATCACAGATCCAGCCAGCCAGCTGAGTAGACTCTTCAATAGTAAAACCACGCGTCGTAATCGCTGGTGTCCCGATACGAATACCACTGGTCACAAAGGGTGACTGTGGGTCATTCGGTACGCTGTTTTTATTAACCGTGATGTTACTGGCACCGAGTGCCGCATCGGCCTCTTTTCCAGTCATACCCTTATCAATTAGATCAATCAGAAACAGATGGTTTTCAGTACCGCCAGAAACAATTTTATAACCACGTGACTGGATCACTGTCGTCATCGCCTGTGCATTAGCAACCACCTGTGTTTGATAAATTTTAAACTCAGGCAACAACGCCTCTTTGAAAGCAACCGCCTTGGCTGCGATCACATGCATCAGCGGCCCACCCTGAGTACCCGGGAAAACCATTGAGTTTAGCTTCTTCTCAATATCAGGGTTGCGCTTCGCCAGGATGATGCCACCACGTGGACCGCGCAATGTTTTATGTGTGGTCGAGGTAGTGACGTCAGCAATATTCACTGGGCTTGGGTAGACACCAGCCGCAACCAGCCCGGCTACGTGCGCCATATCAACCACAAAGTACGCACCCACTTTATCGGCGATATCTCGGAAACGCTGCCAGTCCACCACACGCGAGTAGGCACTGAAACCAGCAATCACCATTTTAGGCTTATGCTCAAGTGCCAGCGCTTCGGCCTGGTCATAATCAATTTCACCAGTCTCTTCATTCAGCCCATACTGCACTGCGTTAAAAATCTTACCAGAAAAATTCACCCTGGAGCCGTGGGTCAGATGGCCGCCGTGTGCCAGGCTCATCCCCATGATGGTATCACCCGCATTTAGTAGTGCGAGGTAAACCGCCGCATTCGCCTGCGAACCCGAATGAGGCTGCACATTGGCGTAATCAGCACCAAACAGTTCTTTAAGGCGATCAATCGCCAACTGCTCAACAATATCGACATGCTCACAACCACCGTAATAGCGTTTGAACGGATAGCCTTCAGCATACTTGTTGGTCAACACAGACCCCTGTGCTTCCATCACGCGAGGACTGGTGTAATTTTCAGAAGCAATCAGCTCAATATGCTCTTCCTGGCGAACAGCCTCTTTCTCCATCACTGAGAATAATTCGTCATCAAAACCACTAATCGTCATATCCGATGTAAACATCTATCCACTTCTCCAGGGTAGCCCCGATAATCTCATAAAAGATCACCGAAATTTCATCAAAACTTAAGAAGCCGCTGAATAAGCCATGATTATTTTGTACCGAAATCCAGCCAGACTTATTCAGAGGCTCCTTGAAGCGACGTATCATACCTGATCAGACAAAATTACTCATTATCAAGATGCAGTGCCCGTCATCAATGAGCAGTAATTCAGCTCACTTCAAACCGGACAAGCTTACCAAAGCACTTTTAGTCATCATTACGATCAAAACAAGCCAAACCAGGAAACAGGTCATTCACTGGTGGAAAAACAAGAAAACCTGTAACCCACTGTTGTATATGTGGTTTTATAAAAACATAAAACTACATAAGCAACAGCAACTTATCGTATAATGTACATATTATTGACAATTTATAAGAAATTATTTCTGCTTTTTATCCAGGAGGGATCCCAGGTAAAAGTAACAAGATAGATGACATCCCTCTCCCAATCAGCCCATACATCGATAACCCTTAAGCTTTTAGATGCTGCAGAGCAGAAGCTGGCCGATTTCGATGTCATACAGACACACTTAAAAAGTGTGCTTAGTGCACAGGAAGGTGAACAGCAACGCCAGCACCAGGCATATTGCTCGCTCTTCGCCACATTAACGACTCATCTCAGTCAGCAAACTAAGATAAGTCGCCCGCACCAGCAGCATCTAGCATTACTGCAGCTAAGACTCAGCCATCAACCAGGCCTTTCTGAGTTAAATGAAATTGGTAACCTGCTCACTAACATTTTAACCCTGAACCAGGAAACTGGCACGACTGCAACAACTGTTAAATCAGAGAGCCAAACCGAAACGGCTGAAACAGTTCAGTTAAAACAAACAGCACCACATATCGACTCGCCCCCCCTTGCACCATTAATCACAACGCCTGAACTGCCACCAGACAGCAATGAATTCCTCGCGTTAGAGACCAGGCGTAAACGTATGGCGCAAATTCAAAGAACACTATCACTTCATCTAAGTGAAGTCGTAGAACAAAACCAGACACTCGGAAATGCACTCAGCAACGAACAGCATAACATCGACAACAGCCACGATATCGGTGAACTACAGGCGCTTAAAGTAAAGTTCTCCAGTAAAATATCCACACTGCTTCAAGGACACCAGTCACTCACTGAAAAGCTCAAAAATGCCAGCAAATTCATGCAAATTATTGAAAGCGAAGGCCAGGATCTTAGCAATGAACTCAAAAAGGCGCACACACTTAGTCTGACCGATGAATTAACACAACTTCCCAATCGACGCGCATTTATGAAGCGCATCGAAGATGAAGTCTCACGTGTACAGCGCTATGCATCCCCTCTCTGCTTTGCCTTAATTGATCTTGATTCTTTTAAATCGATCAACGATCGTTATGGTCATACTATCGGAGATGAAGTACTACGTAGCTTTGCGGAACGTGCGCTTTCTGGCTTTAGACACCACGACCTGGCATCAAGGTATGGTGGAGAGGAATTTGCGATTATTTTACCCAATACGGATACCAATGGTGCTGTACGCGCACTGGAGAAAGTGAAGGGGCGGACGAGCCAGTGCACCTTTCAGTACAACGGCACCACATACCCTATTCCAACTTTTTCTGCCGGAATTGCGCAATATAGCGCGGGTGAAACACCCGCGTCATTGATAGAACGGGCAGATAAAGCACTTTACCGCGCTAAGCGGATGGGACGAAATCGTATTGAGACAACAGAGGTAAATGAGAGAGAGGTGATTGTTGCATCAACTCTCAAGCAGCCTCATAAACCAGAAGAGCGCTAGCAGCCGCTGATCAGGGCTGGTCTCCAAGCACATCGGGGTCATCTTCACCCTCTTTCTTAACCGACATCAGGTCCTGTTTACTCACACCCAGTGCCAGAGCAGTCGCACTCGCAACATAAACAGATGAATAGGTACCGACAATAATCCCGATAATCAGTGCTGTTGCAAAGCTATGAATAATCTCGCCGCCCAATACAAACAATGCAACCAATACAAACAGTGTCGTAAACGATGTCACCAGAGTACGGGAAAGCATCTGATTGATCGAACGATTTGAGACCTCGACCGGCGATCCTTTCCGCATCTTTCGGAAATTTTCTCGAATTCTGTCAAACACAACAATGGTATCGTTCAATGAATAACCGATCACCGCCAGAATAGCAGCAAGCGTGGTGAGATCAAACTCCAGGCGTAGTATTGAAAAAATACCCAGCGTAATGACCACATCGTGAATAAGTGCGACAACAGAACCCACCGCAAAACGCTTCTCAAAACGCAATGTAATATAGATAAGGATGCCAAATAGCGCGTAGATCATCGCCAGGCCACCTTTTTCAGTAAGCTCTTCACCCACCTGCGGCCCAACAAACTCAACACGGCGCATCTCAATCTCATCCGAACCAGAGGATCTATGCAGCGCATTAAGGACACCAGTACTCAAATCAGCATTCGTCATCCCTTCGTGCGGTGGTACACGAATCAGGACATCTTTCGAGCTACCGAAATGTTGGGTAATGGCATTACCATAGCCTGCGCTTTCCAGTGTCGCACGCACCTCAGAAAGGTCAGCTGAATTTTCATAACCCACCTCGATCAACGTACCACCAGTGAAATCGATACCGAAGTTCAAACCACGTGTGGCCAGTGAAGCGATGGAAATAATCACCAGCAAGATCGATACAATCAAGGCAAGCTTACGCCTGCCCATAAAGTCAAATGATGGCTCTTTATTAAATATTTTCATCTAATCATTTTTCCATTCTTTGCTGCTAGATTGACAGCTTTTTGACTTTACGACCACCATAAACCAGATTGATCACTGCCCGTGTTCCCATAATCGCAGTAAACATCGAAGTGACAATCCCGATCGACAAGGTAATCGCAAACCCTTTAATCGGACCAGAGCCAAAGGTATAAAGCACTAATGCCGCAATCAATGTGGTGATATTAGCATCCGCAATAGTAGAAAGCGCCTTATCATAACCCGCGTTAATACTCGCCTGAGGTGAATTACCACTTCGAATCTCTTCTCGAATACGCTCAAAAATAAGCACATTAGCATCCACCGCTATGCCGACCGTCAACACAATACCGGCAATACCGGGCAATGTCAGCGTCGCCTGTAGCATCGACAGTACCGCAACAATCATCACCAGGTTCACCGTCAATGCAATATTAGCGACCAAGCCAAAAACGCGATACCACACCGCCATAAAGATCATCACGACAATGAAACCAACGATCACTGAGGTCATTCCCTGATCGATATTATCCTGTCCAAGACTCGGTCCAACCGTACGTTCTTCAACAATTTCAATGGGTGCAGCCAATGCACCCGCTCTCAACAACAGCGCAAGGTCACGCGCTTCTTCAGAACTATCAAGCCCGGTAATCTGGAAACGCTTACTGAACTGATCTCGAATCACGGCAACGTTAATCACCTCCTCAATCTTCTTCCTGGTGCGGACCAACTCACCATCAATCCGCTTGCTACTGGTCTTATTTTCAATAAAAACCACAGCCATTGGCTTACCAACATTCTCACGTGTGGTATCCGCCATTTTGCGCGCACCCTTACTATCAAGCGAGATAAATACCGTTGGTGAACCGTTTTGCTGTTCAATACCTGAGGCGGCATCAATAATCTGATCACCCGTCACGATGATCCGTTTCTTCAGCAAAATTGGACTGCCATCACGCTCTTTATATAAGCGTGTGCCAACCGGAGGACGCCCTGCTATCGCCGCCTGTACATCGGCATTTTCAACCGCCATTCTGAATTCCAGTGTTGCGGTTGCACCCAGAATTTCTTTTGCACGAGCCGTATCCTGAATACCCGGCAGCTGAACCACAATGCGGTTGTCGCCCTGTTGTTGAACAACAGGTTCTGCAACACCCAGTTCGTTAACACGATTACGCAGCGTAATGATATTTTGCTGCAGCGCCATTTTTTTAGTTTCCCGAATTTCTTCGTCACTAATGGACACAACAAGAAAGGCATCTCCACCACGATCTTCCTCTTCAAGTAACAGGCGCGGGTACTCTTTGCGGATAAGTGAGCTTCCAAGCTCAAGATCGGCCACATTACGAAATTTAATCTCAATCGAGTTACCACTACTTGTCCTGGCGATCGAAAGATAACGTACCTTTTCACCACGTAAGATGGAACGTAGATCGCTCACATAGCGCTCTCCGGCCTGACGTGCCGCAGCCACCATATCAACTTCCATCAAGAAGTGGACACCACCTCGCAGATCAAGGCCGAGGTACATAGGTGCCGCATTAAGCGCCGTCAGCCAGCCCGGCGTAGCCGGTGAAAGATTGAGTGCAGGGATATAGTTCTCACCCATTTTCTCCTCAATCAGGTCTTTTGCCTGCATCTGGTCTTCCGTATTATTAAAACGAACTAGAATACCCCGCTCAACCTGTTCAATCGATTTAGTGCTAATCCCTTCGCCTTTCAGCAGCTCACTGACACGAGTGACACTTGCTTCATCAATGGGCGCACCTCGCAGCGGCGAAATCTGCACAGCAGGATCATCACCATAGAGATTAGGTAGTGCATATAGAACACCTGTCAGGATCACTGCTATGATCAGGACATATTTCCAGGTAGGGTATTGATTCATCGTCGACTAGCCTTTACTTGCTACAGTAGCTGTTTATGCTTTCCCTTTCATTGTGCCTTTAGGCATCAATGATGACACGGCACTACGCTGAACTTTAATCTCCAGTCCATTCGCGATATCCAGCCCAACAAAGCTCTCATCGACACTGGTGATTTTGCCCAGTACGCCACCAGAAGTGACCACTTCGTCGCCCTTAGCGAGCGCCGCCACCATGGTGCGATGCTCTTTACTGCGTTTCATTTGAGGCCTCAGCAGTAAAAAGTAAAAAATTACAAAAATCAGTAACAATGGCAACAGGCCTATTAGCCCAGAATCACCCGCCGGTGCAGCACCCTCAGCCCACGCATCATTAATAAAAAAGCTCATTTCTCCCCTCTCCTATCAAAACCAAATAATTCAAGAATGACTTCAAACAGTAAGTAACAAAACTACCTGTAACTGTTCAGATTACACCTGATTTGTTCGAGAACAAAAAAAGCGCGGAGTTTACACCTGAAAATAAGTATCACAGGCATTCCCTTCGGCCACACTATTGATGCCGTCATCGGGCAAATCAGGGGTGATCTGAGCAGTTGCTAATTCAACAGCGCAGCATTATGACACAGGCGGCACCGCTTGCGCGCGTTTTAGATAAAATTCCGCAACAAATTGTTCCAGCTCACCCACTTTGATTGCAGCTCGTAATCCAGACATAACCTCCTGATAGTAAAAAAGGTTATGAATCGAATGGAGTGTCGCCCCCAACATTTCATTGGTCGCGGCCAGATGGCGCAAGTAGGCACGACTATAATTTTGACAGGTATAGCAACCACAGTGTTCATCAAGTGGCTTAGTGTCATTACGATATTGTGCATTACGGATACGTATCACGCCACTATGGACAAAAAGGTGGCCATTTCGCGCATTGCGCGTCGGCATCACGCAGTCAAACATATCAATTCCGCGACGCACCGCTTCAACAATGTCTTCTGGCTTACCGACACCCATTAGATAGCGCGGCTTAGATGCTGGCATCTGCGGCGTGGTATGGCTCAGGATACGCATCATATCCTCTTTCGGCTCACCGACCGACAGGCCGCCGATCGCATAACCATCAAAACCAATATCGAGCAGGCCTTGCAGTGAACGATCGCGCAGCGACTCAAACATACCGCCCTGAATAATGCCAAATAGTGCCGATGTTGAATCGCCATGGGCGATTTTACTACGATCTGCCCAGCGCAATGATAATTCCATTGATGCCCGCGCCTCTGCTTTAGTCGCAGGATGCGGGGTGCATTCATCAAAAATCATCACCACATCGGAACCTAGCGAACGCTGTACCGCGATCGATTCTTCTGGCCCAAGGAAAATTTTGTCACCATTGACTGGCGAGCGAAAGGTCACCCCTTCTTCCGTGATTTTACGTAGCTCACCCAGGCTAAAAACCTGAAAGCCACCCGAATCGGTCAAAATTGGGCGTTGCCAGTTCATAAAATCGTGCAGACCACCATGTGCCTCGACGATTTCAGTCCCTGGACGCAGCATCAGATGAAAGGTATTTCCCAATATAATGTCCGCACCGGTTTCACGCACCGCCTCTGGCGTCATCGATTTTACCGTGGCACAGGTGCCCACTGGCATAAAGGCAGGGGTTTCAACGTCACCACGTTCAAAATGCAAACGTCCGCGCCGCGCCGCGCCATCATTGCCGAATAACTCAAACTGCATCTGTCTCTATTCCTCAAACTGTGCTGTTGTAGACGGCGTAATAAACATCGCATCACCATAACTATAAAATCGGTAACGCTGCTCAATAGCGTGCTGATAGGCCGCCATCATATTTTCTCGGCCACAAAAGGCACTCACCAACATCAGTAACGTTGATTGCGGCATATGAAAATTAGTGATCAACAGATCAATCGTACTAAATTGGTAGCCGGGGTAGATAAAAATATTGGTCTCACCACTGAATGGCGCTGGCACACCATTTTGAGCCGCTGTTTCAAGACTGCGTACCACGGTTGTGCCAACCGCAATCACGCGCCCACCGCGCCGCCGTGTCTCGGCAATCGCATCACAGGTTGCCTGCGATACATCCACATATTCATAGTGCATCTCGTGAGTGGCAATATCATCCACCCGCACCGGCTGAAAGGTACCAGCACCCACATGCAGGGTCACCGTTGCCTGCCGAACACCTTTGGCACTCATCTCATCAAGAATCGCCTGATCAAAGTGCAGCCCCGCCGTCGGCGCCGCCACGGCACCGGGGTGTTCAGCAAACACAGTCTGGTAACGCTGCTGATCGAGTTCATCATCAGCACGATCTATATAAGGGGGCAACGGCATATGGCCGATCGCCTGCAAAACATCAATCACACTACGCTCATCATTCAACCGCAGTTGGTAAAAACCATTTTCACGCGAGATTACTTCCGCTTCAACCGGCCCATCACCCAATAATAACTGACCACCAACGTTAGGCGCCTTACTGGCACGTATCTGCACCAACACTTCATTGTCACTGAGCACGCGCTCCAGCATCACCTCAATCCCACCACCACTCGCCTTTTTACCAAAGATACGAGCAGGGATCACACGCGTGTTGTTCAACACGACCAGATCATTTTCATTCAGCAGCGAAGGTAACTGCGCAAACTGTTGATCCTGATAATCGCCTGTCGCACCATTCAGGCACAACATGCGACTCTGGGTGCGTTCTGCTAACGGCTGTTGTGCGATTAGATCGGTTGGTAAATCAAAATTAAAATCGGAAAGCTGCATCATCTCTACTGCGGTTGTTCATCTGTTTCTATATTACCGACACGGCGTGCTTGTCACATCGCATCGATCACTTTATAATCCGCGTTCCCTGTGCCGGGGTGGCGGAACTGGTAGACGCGTCGGATTCAAAATCCGGTGGCCTTTGGTCGTGAGAGTTCGAGTCTCTCCCTCGGCACCATTATTATTCTTAACATTATCTATGCGCGCGTAATGATAGCACAGGCAAACCACTCTATTTCAATACCTCACCTCTAGATTACAGGGTAATCGGGCTTAAGTTGTCCTGAAAGTGAGCGGTAAATCATCTGAATTATTTCGTATTTTCAATAAATGACTATGGCCAGCCCCCTGACCTTAGAAAATAGACAATTACGTTCTTCTACACCAGGAAACTGTTGCAACGACTTGACGAGTCTCGTTGCTAAAAGAGAACTGCCAATCCTGTTGAAGGCAAATGCGCTGTACCAGTTGTAACCCTAGTCCAAACCCTGATGTGGATGCGTCAATTTCATCACTGTTTTCCGCTTTTATCGGATTGCTTATTTGCAGGCTGTGATTTGAAATGTCGACCCTGATGGCGCCATTGACACTGTGTTGAAAGGCATTTTTGAGCAGGTTTGACAGCACGATGGAAAACAGGTCGCCTTCAATCAGTAAGGTATCAATCGCTATGCGGGTCTGGATGCTAATCTTCCGATTCTTAAGCAGGTAACGGTGATCATCAATCACCTGTTGACACAATTGATGAATATCAACCTCTGACTTACCAATGGGACTTTTCGGCTCCCTCGCTAACCACAGAAGCGTGCTGGATAAGCGAATCATGCTGGAACTGGCTTTGAGTGCCCGTTTTACAATCGGCTGCGTTGCTTGATGATTTTGTAAGTCCAGTGTATCCAGGCTGGCCTGAATAATGGATAAAGGAGTGCGCAACTCATGGCTGGCATGTTTTAAAAATTGTTGTTCACGCTGGTTAAACGCCCGTATTCGATCAACGCTCCCACGTAACTGCATTGCAATTTCATTTAATTCTTCAATCGAAAAATTAATATCCAACGACTGTTCAGGATGTCTACCCAGACTGATAGCCCATTGACTGAGTAGCTGTAAAGGTTCGGTTGTGCGACGAATCAACCAGCTCACCAGAAAAAATAGCAGACAAAAAATAATCAGTGCCAGCCAAATGGCTTGATTTAGTGCGGTGTTTAAAAAGGCGCTAAAATACTCATCCACTTCACTGGCGCTGTAACGATTGAAGAGAAAAATTTCACCATAATCATCATCATCAATATGGTGCAGAAAATAGAGATATTCGGTCTCTTTTTCACGGTCATCAATAATCACTTCAATAATCTCACCACGATCAATAAGAGAGCGATTAAAATGCTGTTTCAACGATTCAGGCACCTCTTGCCATTGCCGGTAGGCGCTGAAGCTTTCACCTTGAGGAAGTGCTAAACCGGGATTTTTCGTGGTTTGGTGAAGTAACGATTGCGCTTCAAGCTTCATCAGGCTATTCGTCGCTAACTCGGCGGCATGCCAGGTAAAAATAAATAGCAATAACAGACAAGCGATCAATAAACCACCACCCAGCCATAGCAGTTGCCAACGCACTTGCTGTGCCAGTGTTTTTGTCCGTTGAGGTTTTTCAGGCATTAAAGGCCGTTTTTTTTCTTAGGCACAGCCCCACTCCGACAAGCGTGCGAACCAGAGGATAGGCAAAAGATTTATCCACCGCCTTGCGTAGCTGGTGTAACTGAACATTAAAATTTCCGGCATCGACTTCATGGTCAGGGCCGTGATCAGGCCAGGCATAATCTTCTAACTCTGCTCTTGAAACCACCTCAGGGCTACGTAGTGCTAGAAGCTCAAGCATCTTCCAGCCGGTGGGCGTCAGCTTGATTTCGTAACCTTCACGGGCCACCCTTAGCTCCTTGAAATAGAGCGTGAGTGTGTCTATTGATAGCTGTGCTGCTGGTGGGTGATCGCGTCGATACAGCGCTTGCAAACGTGCCCAGAGTAAAGGCATTGGGCAGGGTTTAATAACATAGTCGTCAATACCCGCCTGAAATCCTTTAAGTTGTTCGGTATTGGTGTCACAGGCGGTTAGCATCAAAACAGGGGTGTTATTACCTTCACTGCGTAGTTGTTCACAGACCTCAAAGCCTCCCTTTTTTGGCAACACCAAGTCAAGAATGATCACATCAAACCGCTGCGCCTGCGCCAGCACTACGCCCGATTCGCCCTGATAGGCAAAATCACATGTTGCACCCTGCAATGTCAAATAGTCACCAATGGCTGCGGCCAGATCGGCTTCATCTTCGATAATAAGAATGTTCATTTTTCATCGTGATTAATTGCCCTTCATCCAGTTTGAGTATCTTATCGGCACAATCAAAGTATCGCTCATCATGAGAAATGACTATAACCGTCTTGCCACTCGTTTTCATGGCAGGCAGGAGTTCGTTATAAAAAAATTCTTTGAATCCGGGATCCTGATCTGCCGCCCACTCATCAAACAGCAAGATTTTCCTATTTTCGCAGTACATCTGCAATAATGCCAAACGCTTACGCTGTCCATGACTAAGATCAATACTGGATAACCGTCCGCCCGTTGAGGTAACGACTTCCGATCAATCTCCTTAATTTCACATTTTCAGAATGATCTCAAACGGGCCATCCTCATCCTCACCGGTATAGCGAACAAAATATCGCAATAAATCATCCTCTTTTATCCACAGCTGCAGGGGTTTAGACTTGTTATCAGAGAGTGCCAAATAGCGGGCTTCAATTTTTTGTTTGCCGATCGAAATGGTTTTAACCCCTAGGTCACGGATGCTCACTGTACCGATTTCCAGCTCTTCGGTATCCAGAATGTTGAGTTTTTTGGGTAACGGTTTACCTTTATATGCCTGAATAAATAGCGGTAAATTACTAAAGGTGGTGTCGAAGTCTTTCCGTGCCCCCCCCCTTGCGTGCTGTCTCATTTCGGCCTGAAAACAGCGCTTCTGAGAGTGAAATTGCCTCTTCTGTATTGGCGGACACTTTGCCTGAAATAGCAAAAGAGAGATGCGAGAGCTGTTTCTCCTCCTGGTCAGTCATGCTGGTTATTTCAGTAAACTCAACGAACAGCTTATCACCACCAGCATTAATTTTGCTCCAGTAAGAAATGCCTTCAAACCAGGTTTTGCTATCGGACTTGATTAAACCAACACCCTGTTGAAATGTTTCGCTCTGAACAGTGGTGATATCAAGCGTCCACATCCACGATGACACCTGAATACGGCTGTGTTCAACAATGAGATACCCCTCCCCATTTTGAGTCAGTTTCAAGGCCACATCCCCCACATCTTCCCCTTCCACTAAAACATCATAATTCAGCACTCTGGAAGCAGATTCTTCGGCCATGGCCATGCTGGACAAAAAAGCAAACAAGCTGAGATGAATGATCAATAATTTATTTTTTCATAAAATGTGTTCCTTCTTGTTTTGTGGTGATTTTTTAATAAAGAAGAGTTGTATATCAGCACCGGCACTAAAATAAGGGTGATCAGCGTCGCAAACAGTTCACCATAAGCCAGAGAAACCGCTGCAGGAATCAGGTATTGCGCCTGCTCAGAGGTCTCACTCATCAACGGCATCAATCCCGCCACGGTGGTGACAGTGGTAAGAAATATCGCCTTGAATCGCCCCGGCCCGGCCTCCATCAACGCCTCATGAACGGTACTGCCTTGCGCTTTATTCTGGTTGTAGCGTGTAATCAGCAGCAGTGAATCATTGACCACTACACCCGTCAGCGCCAGCATACCGAGAAAAGAGAGGAAGCTCAGTGGCAAATCCATCATCAGATGCCCCATGGCGGCACCGACAAAGCCGAATGGAATCACCGACATAATAATGAGTGGTTGCCAATAGGATTTCAATGGAATCGCCAACAGGGTGTAGATAAGAACGCAGGCGAAGAATAATGCGTTGATCAGATTGCTCTTCAAATTGCCAATCTCTTCCAGCTCACCCGCCGCAATGACAGCAACTTGCGGAATACGCTGCTCCAGATCAGGAATGAAATAGTCAAATAGGTCTTGAGCAATATCCGCAGGTGCCACCTGCGTTTTATCAATGGAAGCATAGATGGTATTCATCCGTTTTCCATCCCGGCGTACGATGTAATCGGTAACATAGGTGGACTCAATCGTGGCCACAACAGTGAGTGGAAACCAGCGACCCTCTTCACTTTGCAGGCGCATCTGCATCAGATCAGCCATGCTGTCTCTGGAAGCTTCACGGTTTTTGACAATTACCCGCACTTCGAGGGGGTTTCAATGATAATTTGTTCATTCCGATGGAAAAGTACCGTGGCGATAAACTGCCGCAATTGATCTTTGTCATCCAGATACCAGGTTGTCGCTATTACGAATGGATGCGGTCTGCTCTTGCCAGTTTTTTGCCTGCATATTCCACTGCTTTCGGCTCAATGAGAGTACGATTTCCTGATGTTCATTTTGAATAATATGCAACAGCTCATCGCCTTCAAAAACGATCTGCCCAATGCTGATATTACGGCGAGTAATCATCCCTGCAAACGGCGCTCGGATTTCGGTATAAGCGAGCATTTTCCGGGCGGCTTGCACGCGGCTTTTAGCGGTATTCACGGTTTTTTCCGCCACTACCAGTTGTGGTATGTTTAACACCAGGTCCGATGGTATTCCGCCAATACCAGCTCGTTGCCAATTTTTTTGATCCTGAGACGATTTGCTTTTCGCCTGTAAAAAATTGAGTTTTGCCTCTGCCAGCAGCAGCTCCGCATCAAACAGATCAGCCCGATAGCGACTCCCCTCAATGCGAATTAACAGCGCCCCTTTTTTAACCTGCTCACCCACCGATGAACGCTCAAAAATCTGCACCACTTCCCCACTCACCTGCGCCTTCAGGGTCGTCGCCCAGCGCGGTCTGATTTCAGCATAGGTCTGGATCATGCCACTGTTATCCTGTGGTTGCAGGTTCACAATCGAGACCAGCGGACGATATTGTGATACCTGCTTTTGCTCAATCTCTGCCACATCTTCCAATGCATCCACTAAAATGATGCTCGAAAACAGAATAAGCAGGGCGGCGATCAGCCACCATTTACGGTTTTTCATCACTATTTCCCCCGTTGTCACTTTGCTGGATGGGTTCGATTGGTAGCCCTAGTGCAGTGATGAGGTCAATACGGTTTTTGAAGTAGAGAACCTCAACATCAATCAGTGCCATCTGCACCTCAATCTGTTCGATTTTAATCAGTAGATAATCGGAAAGAGACAAATCACCGTCGCTGAAGCGCTCTTTGGCTGAGCCGATTTTTTTCTCTAAATTGTTGACCTCCGCCTCTTTCTGCTCAAGCTGCCAACGCAACAATTTGTCATTGGCCAGCGCATTTTCAACCTCCAGCATCGCCTTAAGCACTCTGTTCTGGTATTGCCACCAGACCGCCACTGCCTCTGCTGATTTTTGTCTGGCGATGGCGCTAAGTTGCCCACCATTGAAGAGTGGCTGAGTCAAGCCACCCACCAACTGCCAGAGAAGATCACCACCCAGTGCTTTTTTCAGTGTCCGCCCACTTTTGGACAGTGATGCACTGAGATTGAGTTGCGGCAGCAATGCCTTGTTTGCCGAGCGCTCTAAACGGTTAAAGGCTTGCAGTTCCGAAAAGGCCGCTTGAATATCAGGACGATTAACC
Organism: Gammaproteobacteria bacterium; assembly: GCA_021648525.1. Lineage (GTDB taxonomy): Bacteria > Pseudomonadota > Gammaproteobacteria > SZUA-140 > SZUA-140 > SZUA-76. The sequence continues at coordinate 13,552 of JAKISP010000042.1, read as the reverse complement.
AGTGTTGTTGCGGGGATCTCTGCGATGAAAGAGTCCAGACTCGGGAAGAGTTTATCGTCGCTTACCCACAGCTCATCCGCAGGAAAACGACCCCGTAAAATATTCATGAATTGGCGCGTTTTCAGTTTTGCCAGCTGCACCTCCTGGACACGAATTTTGCTTTGCCGCTGGCTATTCTTGGCATCCAGAAAAAACTCATAGGGCACCAAACCCACTTGAAATGCCCCTGGTAATAGCTAAACGGTATCAAACCCGCCTGATAGGCATCCTGATAGTAGCCAACCACATTGCCCTGAGCCTTATTGAGGTCAATCAGCTGCTTTTCAGTGTGAACATAACCGCGATCAGCAACTCCAGACTACTGTTTTGCCAATTAAAGGGGTGCCAGAAGGTGATGCCGGCAGCCACTGTGCCAAAGTCACTTTCATGTTTCTTCGCGAAGATGGGGTTAACCGCCCGGTATCGCTTCTCACCCACCGCGATATGCGCAAAAAATTCAAAATATTTTTTTTCATAAGCGAGTGTTAAATCAACACTTTGCGAGGTGAAACTATTGGCTTCACCTTGCGCATCGGTGTCGGTGTAATTGGCCCCGCCAACCAGATAGAGACCATGACCCAGGCTAAAAGGTGGCAGGGAAATAGTGGCGCTGTGGGACCGGTTGCTGCGCCTTAGTTGCTCGATTTCAGCCGCTGTCAGGCGGGATTTAAGCGATTCACCTGAACCGTCATTTTTTATGGCTATATCCTGATAGAGATAATGAATCGAGGCATAGGTTCCCCAGATATTATCAAGGGAAATGCCGATCGCACCGTCCAGCCTGGCATCCGTGGTCCTGCGCTCTTTCTGGATCAAATAAGGGTCCTGCCACACCTCACCACTGATACCCAAAAACAGGGGTATCGATAGCGACAGGCGAGTTTTATCGGAAAAGGTATAGCGGATACCACTGCCTCCACCATCAAGCAGGCTGCCATCCATAAAAAGCGTGATATTGTTTTGAAAAGTGTAGCCCAGTTGAATTTCAGGAAGTAGGAAATCATAATCGAAACGGAGAGGTGCCTCCGTCAGTGACTCAATGCGTTTTTTACCACTGTAGGCATCAAGCTGATTTTCGCTGCTCACCCCTCCCAGCACCAGACCGATAGAGCCGTTCCAGCCCTGCCTGTCAATGTCTGCCCAGAGTGTATCTGCGAATAGAGCCGCGCCCAGTGTTAAAAATGCGGTGATAAATAGAGTTTTCATTTTATCCTCCAAAGAAATAACAGTGACCACCTGGTGGCTATGTTCACTACTCTATTCCTCGGGAGGTTAATGAAACCTTAGGAACGTGCACGTAATACCCTCCTCCTCTCTGTCTTAGCGCTCAAATTTAGGCATATTCGTTCGTCCGGCATTAAGCAAAAAGGCAGAAATAGTGATTCTATTTCGAACTTTTGTGAATGATAGACTGAGCAGACCACCTGGATGACTCAGATCCAGCTCTGCGAAAAATCGCCCATTTCGGTCGATATGCTATAGTAAGAACATGCAAATTACAGAGCACTTTCCAACGCGAGAAAACGACCAATGCGAGGCAATGGGATGGATTCGTCAAAGGAAAACAGTCACCAGCCTGCTTTAGCTTCTGTTGCTCGCAAGATACTGCAGGCACGTCATCACAATCCATTTGTCTACCTTGGTCAGCACGTTAGTCAACAGAACGGTCTGCAAGAAATCGTCATTCGTACCATCCTGCCCCATGCGATTAGCGCCTCGTTAGTCGAACCTCAACTGGCATTCAAACGTCTCGATAACAATGTCATTTTTGAGTTAACAAGCACCGCTGTCACAATCCCTGAACACTACATCATCGAGTGGCTAGACAGTGATGGAATCACGCACCGTAGCTACGATGCCTACAGTTTCCGGCAACAAACAGCCGAAATAGCACTCACTCTTTTTATCAAAGGAACGCTACACAACGCCGCCCGTTATTTAGGTGCGCACCTCACCACCATCGATCATATTGAGGGGGTACTATTCGCCACCTGGGCCCCCAATGCGGAACGCGTCAGTGTCGTCGGCCCATTCAACCATTGGGATAATCGTTGCCAGGCCATGAGAGCGCTTGGTGCATCGGGTATCTGGGAGATTTTCATTCCTGGTCTCACCGAAAATGAGCAATATCAATTTGAAATAAGAAACCATCACAACGGTGAGGCACAGCTAAAAACTGACCCCTATGCCCTGCAACTTGCAGTCGACAACGATGAAAGTGCAATCGTGGCTAGCCATAATGATTATCAATGGCAAGACCAGCAGTGGATCGCCCGTCGCACAACTTATGACTGGCGACATAAACCACTATCGATCTATGAAGTCGATCTTGATTCATGGCAACGTGACCGTGATAACACATCACTCAACTATCGAGCGCTAGCCAAACAGCTTGTCACTTACGTACGTGACTCTGGTTTTACCCATATCCAACTATTTTCAGCGTCACTCATACGACCTCGCTGCGGGTTTTTCGCCCCTGATAATCATCACGGGACACCTGATGATTTTAGGTATTTTATCGATTACTGTCATCAACACCGTATCGGTATCATCCTCAACTGGCATATCGATCATATTCCAGCCACCCCTGACACCCTTCACCGATATGATGGTGAGCCTTTATACGAACAATCTGCCTACAACCCTGACACCTTTGATTACAGTAAAAATGGTGTCCGAAGCTTTCTAATATCAAGCGCACTTTTCTGGCTCAGCGACTTCCATATTGACGGCCTGAAGCTGCGTACATCAACCTCAATGATCTATCAAAAAGAGCAACAAAATAACGATGCTTTATCACTGTTGCGGGAAATTAATGACCTTGTACACCAAAATCATCCCGGTGTTTTAATGTTTGTAGAAGAAAAAACCGTCTGGCCAATGGTTACAACACCTACCGCGTTAGGTGGATTAGGGTTCAGTATGAAATGGAACATAGGGTGGTATCACGACACCCTCAGGTACCTCGCGCATCAAACAACGGCACGGCAGGCTCATCATGAAACACTTATTTTCAGTCAGCACTACGCTTTTAATGAAGACTTCATGCTGCCTCTTTTAGCTCAAAATGACGAGCCATTACTTCATCAGATGCCTGGGAACAAGTCTCAACGTTTTGCAAACCTGCGACTACTCTATACCTACCTGTTTACACACCCCGGAAAAAAGTTGCTATTCATGGGCAATGAGTTTGCCTCTCATGTAAAGTGGCATCCTGAAGAGAAACTACCCAGGTTGCGTACTGATGAAACCCTGCATAGTGGTTTATTCCATATGGTAGGCGAGCTTAATACACTCTATCGTAATACTCAGGCGCTACATTATTACGACTTTGATGAACAGGGGTTTGAGTGGATTGATCGCCACGATTCAAGCCAGTCATTGATTGTTTTCCAGCGGAATAGCGAAGATGGCAGTGTTATTGTGGCCCTTAATTTTTCTGCTACGACTAGAAACGCATACCGCATTGGCATCGCCAGCAACAGTGCCTACAGAGAAATTTTCAACTCAGATTCACGCCGTTTTGGCGGCGAAGATCGACTCAATCTCAATCGAATTCCGGCTGACGATATCCCCTGGATGAAGCAACCGTTATCACTCTCAATCACCCTGCCGTCACTTTCAGCCGTCATCATAAGACCACTCTGATCGGTCGCTATACTCATACCAGGGGCCTGCCTAGCTTAAGGGCACCTCTATTACGGAAAATTAATGTAACTATTCAGCTCACCCTTGATTTGTCCAGCGTTTGTTTTACGCTTACCGTTAATTGACCGAATTTGGCATTAATTGAACGAACCAGGCCTTTTCTGTAAAATAATAAGTTCTGACTAAAAACACATCGGATAATCACATATGATTTTAATACTCGCACCAGATACAGAGCCACAGAGCAACGGTTACCACCGCCTGATGGATCATCTTAACAACCTACCATCTGTCGAGCACCGCATACACCAGGTAAAGGGATCGCAGCAGACGCTCACTGAAATCTATCTGATTGGTGACACTCATGCCCTGAACATTAATGATATGAGCACGCTCCCCTGTGTAGAGCGTGCTGTACGCATCTCTGAAGAGTACCGCGTACTGGGACGCCATAAAGACGATACCCGCACTTGTTCCTTCGAATACAACGGCATCACCTTTGGCCAGAACAACCTTAATGTGTTTGCAGGTCTGTGCGCAGTCAACACGCGTGAGCATGTTGAAGCAATGATGAAAATCCTGCAGGAAAACGGCCAGCAATGTACTCGCATGGGAGCCTATAAACCTCGCACCAACCCCTACTCATTTCAGGGCTTCGGTAAAGAGTGTCTACCATATGTTTTCGAGCTTGCCGGTCAATACGATATCAAAGTGATTGCAATGGAGATCACCCATGAAAGCCATATCGATGAGATCAATGAAGCGTTAGAGCAGACGGGGAACCCAACCGGTGTGATGTTTCAGATCGGCACCCGAAATACTCAGAACTTTGAGTTACTAAAAATCGTTGGCCGCCAGCAGAAACATCCCGTACTGCTGAAACGCGGTTTTGGTATTACACTGGAAGAATCTCTCAATGCTGCTGAATATCTCGCCAGCGAAGGCAATAGCAATGTAATCTTTGGCCTACGAGGTATGAAGACCAATATGGGTGATCCGCACCGTAACTTTGTCGACTTCGCTCATGTACCCGTGGTAAAACGACTCACCCGGATGCCAGTCTGCATCGACCCTTCTCACTCCGTTGGCTCACGTGACATCGCGCCCGACAATATTCTGGATGTGATGCATGTTACCGCTCAGGGGATCATTGCCGGCGCCAACATGGTGCTGGTTGATTTTCACCCAGAACCCAAAAAGGCATTGGTGGATGGGCCTCAGGCGTTAACGCTCAATGAACTACCCTACTTTCTCGAAGATATCCGTATCACACGAGAAGCCTACGAACAGCGTGTTACGTTAGCAAACAAGCACTAGCAAAACCAGAATAAATTTATCACGCACCAGGAGCCTGTCGGACTTAGGTGATCGTCGCGAGAGAAAGCCATTTTGAGACCATTTTTTCGATCATTTGAGTCGAATATTGAGCATATTTAACGAAATTGATCGGGAAAATGGGCCGAAATGGCTTTTTCGCAGTAGATTCATCCTAAGTCCGACAGAGACTCCTGGATCAATACAAGGTTGATCTAGTGCTTTAACGAAATGCGCTTAATCGTTTGTCCACTTTAGTTGGAACTCAATCTCTTCCGATGAGCCTTCTCGTTCATGCTCAATATTAAACGTCGCTCTTACCGGCACATAAACCCTTTCACCAGCAATCTGAATGTCAAAGCGCTCATCATTTTCAAGCGCATCTGCGAGGCGCCGTAACTTTGCGACAAATTCAGCTGTTGAATAATTTTTCTCAATATCCCGTTCTTCTTTTGACATCAGATCATCCTTTATTCATACACATTTCAATAGTAGTGCTTGGGGGTGTTAACAATTACCGTTCGCGGCGGGATTCTGGCTCTTTTCCGCGCTGGCGGCGTTGCGGTTCGTTGCAATAGAGCAACTATTACGCCTTACCGCGCCTTGCCAGCACGAAAAATAGCTCAGAATCACGCTTACTCAGGTAATTGTTAACACCCCCTGTGAATATTATTCTTTTTCATCTGCCGCTTGCGCCTCAGCCGCCTTCTCTAACTCATCTTCAAAACCAAATGCACGCATATTGGTCATGCGCTGCGGGTAGAGAATACCATCGAGATGATCGCATTCATGCTGCACCACACGCGCATGGAAATCACGTACTTCACGTTCAATCTTGCCACCAAACTGGTCAAACCCACTGTAACGAATATGGGTATAACGAGAAACTAGCCCGCGAAGACCTGGCACACTGAGGCACCCTTCCCAACCATCTTCCATCTGATCGCTTAATGGCTCAATTCGTGGGTTAACCAGTACTGTCATCGGTATCGACTCCTCATCAGGATAACGAGGGTTCGCAACCAGACCAAACACCACCACCTGCAAGCTTACCCCAATTTGAGGTGCCGCAAGGCCCGCCCCCTCTTGCTTAGCCATCGTCTCAAGCAGGTCATTCACTAAGCCACTGAGCGCACGCGTATTAAATTTCACCACCGGCTCCGCCGCCCTTAATAACACAGGGTCACCCATTCTGAGCACTTTTTTTACCGACATCTTCAACTCCTAAGCCATATAAACCATTGATTAGATCATTGTATCTCATTGATTAATTAGCTGACGATGATTGCCATTACCGCTCGCAACCAAATAGTAAACTATATTTACTTTTTAATAAGCATGGTTTACTATTAAAACATGACAACAGACCAACCCACCGCCAGACTTCTCCTCAAACTCTTTAGAGACTTTGAACAGACACTGCTCGAACAGCTTGCTGCACACAATATTACCGACGTGGCCCCTTCTCATCTGAATATTTTACGTCATCTTAATAACGAAGGGATGATGATTAGCCAACTTGCGCATGATGCAGCGCTTAGCAAACAACTTGTAGGCAGAGTCGTGCAAGAACTCGCTGCAAAGCACTATCTTATGATTACTGAAGATCAAAAAGACCGGCGTATCAAATACGTGAATTACACAGACAAAGGAACCAGGCTAATTTCACATGCAGTAGAAATTGTTAACGCCATTGAACTCCAGTATGAGCGCGCACTGGGAAAAACTGCATACAACCAGTTCAGAAGCACAATAACTCAGCTAAGCGCTATCCACTCAAAGCAGGAGAAAGACAATGCATAGTCATGCACTTCGTCAATTCGGGCCCAATATATGGATAGTAGAACAACCCTCAAACTTTCTCGGCGTGCCATTCGGCTTGCGCATGACGATAGTACGTCTGAGCAACCAACAACTTTTGATTCATTCCATGATCCCGAGCAACGAACAGACCAACACCGCTATCGATGCACTTGGCGAAGTTCGCTATCTAATTTCACCCAACCTGGAACATACACGTTTCATCCAGGCATGGCAGCAGCGCTACCCCGATTCAGAGCTGTACGGCCCAACAGATCAGTGCCTGACAAAACACGCGCTAGCAGGTCACAGCAGGAATCTCTTGCCATTTCAGCATACGAATATACAGTGCATTGCAGTCAATGGTATGCCACGACTACAGGAATTTGTCTTTTTCCATGAAGAGAGCCAAACCCTGATCCTGACCGATCTCGCCTTTAACCTTGGGGGAAGCATGTCACTCTGGAGCAAAAGCTTTTTACGCTTAAATGGCGCTTACAACCGATTCACACCCACTCGCATCCTGAAGTCGCTGATAAAAGACCGCACAGCCTTTAATGACTCCATTCAGGCAATCTCAAAATGGAACTTTAAACAGATCATTATCGCGCATGGCACCCCCGTCACACGGGATGCTCGCCACACCTTTGAAAAAGCCTTCGCCTGGGCACTATAGCCAATCAGTGCCCTTCAACGATAAAATCAATCGCTTCCTGCGCCACTTTCCGCCATGCTCGATCAAGTTCGTCATTAAAATCAGGGTCATGTTCTGACAATGCAAGCACCAGGCTATCAATCCAGAACCGATAGTATTCCGGCCTGATATCCAGACCATCACGATTATGCGATTGTCTGATTCGATTAATCGCATTCCTTGCAATTTTATTACCCTGAGGAAAAAGAATCACCATATTGACCGCCTGCGACAGCAACTCCTGCTGCTTCGCAATATCGGTCAAAGCAAGCTTACGTGCAACAATTGGACTGCTACTCATAAACAGCTCGTAAAAACGATCCAGGAACTGCCGCTTTGAAAGCGCGCGCCCGTAGCTCAGTCGCACTCTAGAAATTTCTTCCTTCATTTCCACCCTCAGTACATTAGTCATGCGCGGTGAGCAAGTATAAGACTACGGACATAACGACACATGCATGCTCGACCGTCAAAAACCGAGGAACAGTGAGTAATATGGCAGTTTCTAAGAATTTACTTTAGAAAAAGTCAGTGAGAAGAATTTTACGCCTGCCAAAGAACAGCACGACTCCTCCTCTCTCCCCTTATGTTGCAATTCACTTTCTGTTATTGTTTGTTAGAATCCAGGCCTGATAGTTATTATTTTATGACCCGTACTACCCTTACATTCCCATTCATCCTGCTCAGCACACTGTTGAGTACGCCAGGCAGCGCCCAGGCAGAGTCTGACAAGGAGGATCGATGGTTTCAGACAGAGATTATAGTCTTTGAAGTCCGAGAAAAAAACACCATAGATTCACAGGAAATTTGGCCTGACGATCCGGGCCTGCCAAATTATGAAAATTCCATCGAACTTAGTCCCTTTATGGAAGCTGAGCTTCAGGGAAATATAAACCCGGTGGTAGAAGAAAGTCCTTTACTTTCAACCCCTGAAATCTCAGAAAATAGACTTGAAACAGACAACAACACACCTAAGCTGTTAATGTCAACGCAGACGAGTGACTTAGCACCCTCTGAGACGCCGCACTCTACGCCTGTCACTGAATCACTCATTGAGGCGCCACCTCAGGAACAACCTTTCCAGCTACTGCCTGATGAAGCATTATCGCTAACTAAACTTACCGAAATACTAACAGGTTCAACTAGCTACGTACCCATTTTAAATATTGCATGGCGTCAGCCTGTGGCATCAAAAGAAGCCGCCCAAACCATCTATATTCATAGTAATATGGAACAAATCACATTAGCGGCAACACCCGATCTGACTAGTATCAACACACTAATGGCACCAGCCGTCTTAAATCATGCACCGGTGTTATTAGTCGCTCAAAATGAAGCCGGCATGCCATCCAGAGAGACGTTACTCAAAACACTCACTGGCACCATCAAAATACACCTGGGTCGCTACCTCCACCTCGAAGCGGACCTGCTCTATCGTAGCCAGATAGAGCCACTGAAAAACAGTACTTTTTTTATGAATTTTGATGAGATCGAACAACCACAGACACTATTCCGCATGCATCAAAAAAGGCGTCTACGCAGTGGTGAACTACACTATTTCGATCACCCCATGTTTGGCATGCTGGTGAAAATTATCCCTTACGAACTGCCAGAACCCGTCATTGAACTCAAAGATAATACCGAATCTGATGCCGCTTTGATTGAAGAGAGTATCGAAACTAACGGTACTGCTGTTCAATAAAAAACTTATAAACTGGACAGTAGCTGCTGTAAAACTTTTCTCACACTGTCCATACCGGCTCTGAGGTTCTCTTCAATCTCGACCATTGAGATAATGGAACCGTCCCCTTTACCCGCCGCCCAATTGGCGGACACGGCACAACAGGCGTAATTCAGATCAAGTTCGCGCGCCAGCACAGCCTCAGGCATCCCCGTCATCCCCACCATGGTACAACCATCACGCCCCATCCTTGCAATCTCAGCTGCAGTCTCAAGACGCGGCCCCTGAGTCACACCGTAAGTGCCCGTTCTACAGACACTCAAACCTGCCACTTTGCATTGATCAATCAGCATCGCGCGTAACTCATCACAATAGGGGTAACTAAAATCAATATGCGTGACTTCACTTAAATCATCTTCAAAATAGGTACCAGCACGCCCCCAGGTGTAATCGATAATTTGATCCGGAATCGCCAGCGCACCCGGTGGTAAAGCATCATCAATCCCACCAACCGCCGCTACCGCAATCACACGTTTAATTCCAGCGTGATGCAATGCCCAGATATTTGCACGATAATTGATGCGGTGTGGTGGAATCGTATGGCCATAACCGTGACGCGCCAGGAACGTAACCTCTGTGCCATTCAGCACACCGTGCGTTAATGGGCCTGATGGCTCACCAAATGGCGTGCGGATCACCTCACGCCTGGTGATTTCCAGCCCATCTAATGAAGTTAACCCTGTACCACCAATAATTGCTAAATCAGCCATCGTCTACTCACTCGTCATCACTACAAACTGCATAAATTCCTGGTGCATTTCGCAAGTGCCCCTTGTAATCCATGCCATAACCAAACAGGTAACGGTCTACCACATCAAGCCCAACAAAATCAGCCGGCGCAGCTACTTTGCGATCATGCAGCTTATTAATCAACACTGCACTTAACACCGTTTCAGCACCATGATCGTTGCAGTATTCGATGATCGCTTTAAGCGTCACCCCCTCATCATGGATGTCATCCACCAGCAATACTGTGCGCCCCTTTAACTCATGGTGCGGTAACACTTTCCAGTCAAGTTCACCGCCACGCGTCTTGCCGCCGTAGCGTGAGGCGTGCAGATAATCAATCTGCAGCGGAAAACTCAGACGAGACAATAGCAATCCCGTCGGAATCAGGCCTCCCTGCATCACACAGATCACTAGCGGTTCGCTATCACCAATTTCCTGGCTGATTGCACTTGCCATCCGGTCAAATGCGGCATTGATCTCATCCACCGAATGCAAACATTCAGCACGCGCCAGTACACCCTGCGCCATCTCAAAACTCACGGACATCATATACTCTGTTAATAAGAAGTTGGTAGCCTGGGGAATTTCTGCGTTGGGAAACGCCCACTCACGGTATGCAAAAATGCCGCGATATCTTCCTGTTGCGCACGACTTAACACTTTACCAAGCTGAGTCGTGCCCATCACACGAATCGCCTCTTCTAGCGTTTTAACCTGGCCGTTATGAAAATAAGGGGCGGTCAATGCCACATTACGTAATACAGGGACACGCCACATACGACGGTCCGTTTCCTCTTTTGTCACATAGTAACGGCCAATGTCATCCGCCAGCTGATAACGAGTTTCATCTTTAGTACCAGGATAATTTGGAAATAGCTCATAAAACCCTTCACCCATCTGAAATGCCAGGCCAGGCACTGGGCCAGACAGGTTTACCCAGAAGTGACAGGAGGCACAACCCACTTCAATAAACTCATTGTAACCACGCTTCGCCTGCGCAGAGATAGCACCTTTATCACCACGCAGGTAACGATCAAAATCACTATCCGGCGTACGCAGGGTTCGGATATATGATGCAAGTGCCTGCGTAATTGTCTCATAACTCAACGCAACACCAGGACCAAAGGTATCCGCAAAAATTTCCTTATAATCACCTGTCTGCCAAAGACGCTCAACCACCGCATCTTTATCTTTCATGCCCATCTCAGTCGGGCTGATCAAATGCTCTTTGATCGCCGCTTCAAGGCTCGCCGCACGCCCATCCCAGAAATAGACGGTCTGGTACGCAACGTTATAGAGTGTTGGCGCTGAGCGTTTGCCCTCGATTCCCAAAGCACCACGTGAGACAGCTTTGCCGTCATCGCCTGCCGACATCACATTGTGGCAACCATTGCAGGAAACACGATACGTTGCAGAAAGGCGATTATCAAAATAAAGTTGTTTGCCCAGTGCAATTTTAGCCGATGTCTGTGGGTTATCACTCGGAATCGGCGGGTTTGCTGGCAGTGGCTGAAATGGCTCAAAGCCCGCAAATGCAGCGCTAGACAGCAGCATCAATGCGGCTACGATAACAGTTAACAATCGACTCATATTCATTCGACCTTCTCTAAATAACATTAAATTTACAATAACCCCAGCGTATGCGGTTCATCATAGGCAATCACCTTTTTCACCGCCCGCTGCCATTCAGGGTCCGAACTGAGCGACTCATAAGTCACACTTCCTTTACCATGCAAACGAGAGAGGCGCAGCTGGGAGGTAGGATTATGCCAGTTTTTAAGCCTTTCTAACACGCTCACCACCGCATCGAACTCTTTGCAGATCAGTACCATGTCGCAACCGGCATTGATCGCCGCTTCTGCGCGATCCGCCACATCACCCACCACACTTGCCCCTTCCATTTCAAGGTCATCGCTAAAGATCACCCCCTGAAATTTAAATCGATTGCGCAAGACCTCCTGCAACCAGAATGGTGAAAATCCGGCCAAATCTGGATCAATTTGCTCATAGATCACATGTGCCACCATCACCGCCTCCATACCAAAGTGGGCCATGCGATCAAACGGCATCAGGTCTTCCATCTGCAGGTCTTCATAACGACGTTTATCAACCGGTACTGCAAGATGTGAATCTTCCACCACCCCGCCGTGGCCGGGAAAATGTTTGCCTGTTGCGGGCATACCCGCACGATGCATGCCGATCATATATTGATGCGCCAGATCAGCCACTACCTCAGGGTTTTTATGAAAGGCTCGCTCACCAATCACCTCACAGAGACCTCGTCCAAGGTCGAGTACCGGTGCAAAACTAAAATCGATGCCGATGGCACGCATCTCAATCGCCATCAACCAACCACTCAGCTCTGCCAGCTCACGCGCCGCTTTCGGTTCGTTATCAAAGAGTTTTCCTAGATGTGCCACTGCAGGCAGTTCAGTAAAACCGGTACGAAAGCGCTGCACTCGGCCACCCTCGTGATCAACGGTTACCAGCAATTTTGGTGTGCGCACGGCATGGATCGCTTTGATCAATGCCATCACCTGTGCTGGTGATTCATAGTTACGACTAAAGAGGATCACACCGCCGATCAACGGGTGCAGTAGTAGCTCACGCTCTTGCACACTCAACTTCAGCGTTGCTATCCCCATCATCACAGGCCCTAGCGCCATTCATTACCTCGCAATATAAAATCCCATCATATCGGCAAAGAGCGATATCTATCCCCAATAACGCGCTTAACCCTCAGACTTTCACTTTATCCCCAACCTAGATTCCAACCAGAAGCCTGCCGATAAATGGATTCCACTTACCTGTCAGGCAGGCTCAATGTTCAACCAGAAACAAGTGGGGGCCATACAATGAGTGATCGTAACTTAATTGCCATAGACCTGGCAAAGATGATTTATATTGCCCCCTGGCAAGAGCCAGAGCAAGAGCAAGACCAGCAAGATGAGACCATTGTTTTACACAGTTTGTTTGGCAATGCATTTGATCCTGTTATGTCAAAAGCGCTGGGGCAATAACAGCATCCCGCTTTAAATCGGCGAAGAGATCAAAGGTCAAGGGGTCAAATCTCTTCATTCATCACTATCAAAACGATAACCGTACAACCACTCCACATTAAATACACCCGTCTTCGTCAATATATTTACTGTCTTATTAATTCGTTTGGTAGACAGATTATAAAAAGATTGGCTGACTGGCAATTTTTCCGTATCGGAATGTCGCCAGGATTCAACAATAACATAGTAGCTGTCAGGACCTTTACTTGATCTAGAATAATCTGTGTCAATCAATTTTGAGGGATGAGATACAACAGGACTATTATCAAAAAATCCATTTGATAACTGGAGAATCATGATTGCAAGAAAGGTGTAACCAATGCCATTCAGAACCGCGATCCAGGAAAGCTCTTTATGTGACCTTGCCCTGCCTGAAAGGTGCATGCCTGCTGCTAAAAGATGGTAAGCGCTCAACAAACCCCATCTAACATCCACACCAGCCTCTTGCTATCGTCTTGATTTCAACATCATCAAGGCGAATCATATGAAATCAGTACAGAAAAAAGAGTTCTGGCAGCAACACATTCAG
>JAKISP010000004.1 GCA_021648525.1 Gammaproteobacteria bacterium | reverse complement strand
AGAGCCCGATAAACAGGCCAGCCAAAAATCTTATATGTGGGTGCGGGTCGGTGGGCCGCCGACACAACCCGTGCGCCTTTTTCACTATGCCGACAGTCGCCGTGGCGAAGTCGCCAGCGCCTTGCTCACTGGTTACAACGGTTATCTGCAAACCGATGACTATGCCGGATACAACGCCGTATGCGCTGAAAACACCATTACCCAACTAGGTTGCTGGGCACACGCCCGGCGCAAGTTTATCGATGCGCAGAAAGCCGCTGCAGGCAAAACCAGGCGAACGGGTAAAGCGGATGTTGCCATCCGCCTGATCAGTCAATTGTATGCGATTGAAAAGCGAATCAAACCACTCAGTCCAACAGAAAAATACACTGTCCGGCAAACAGAATCATTGCCCATCCTGGCCGATATTCGTCAGTGGCTGGATAAAACCCTGCACCACACGCTACCCAAAGGGCTACTGGGAAAGGCTTTATCATACCTGGCCAAGAACTGGGGGAAACTCACGATTTACACAGAAGACGGGCGACTATCGATCGATAACAATCCCGCAGAAAATGCGATACGCCCCTTCGTCATTGGCCGTAAGAACTGGTTATTCAGCGCCAGCGTCAGAGGTGCGAAATCCAGCGCCAACTTGTATGGTTTGATCGAAACAGCTAAGGCCAATGGGTTAGAACCATATGCTTATCTTCGGCATGTTTTTAAAGCGCTTCCTCAAGCGGCTAGTGTTGAGGATATCGAAGCGCTACTGCCCTGGAACATGAGTCTGGAATCAGCTGCCGTTAAATGAGCTTCTGCTAGATGGGGTTTGTTGAGCGCTTACGTGCGATCGCTTCGTTTAGCACTCGGATGGTGCCAGAGAATAAAATTCCTGCTCGTGTAACGGTCTCAATTATTATAGTCGTGACTCGGCTTTAGCCTGTGCCGCCTTAATTTCGGCTTTTCGTCCTTCATCTGCAATGGATCGATTAGGGCGTGGTGGTGCCGAGAGTGCCTTTTCAAAGGCCTTTAGCGCATTTTGATAGTCACCTTCCTCTAACAGGAAGTCACCGTAAAAATAGTTGGCATCAATATCATCGGGGTTGAGTGCTAATGCCCTGGTGAGATAGGCGTTAGCCTGTTCATCATCGCCAAATCCGAGCGGCCATCCGGGTACCTGATAGTAGAGGCTACCGAGCGAGGTGTAGATGGCGCCATCTAATGTCTCTGGATTGATCTTTTCTGCACGATCAAGCAGTGCTTTGGCATCTTTGACTAGCCTCAAGGCACCGAATCCACCTTTTTCACCCGCATAGGTGCTAAGGATGATCGCTTTCCATACCAGTACCTCGGCATTGTTGGGGTGTTTTAATTCAACTTCCTTCGCCTGTTGTGCGAGTATTTCAAAGGCTTTTTCACGGTCTTTTTTATCGGTTTGATACCTGGCAATATCCCACTGCTGCTGCAGTGGCATCGCAATGTCACCGATCGCAAAACTACTTTGAGACACTAGAAGGGCACTGATGGTAAATGCGAGTGTCGATAATTTCATGGTGTTTTTCTCCTGAGCGTTGTTAACTTAAGCTTTTTTAGGGGCAAAGCGTGCTATCACGCGGTTCTGTTTTCGCAGTGCACTATCAACTAGTCCTGGCAGCAGGGCATTGATGCGCACAAAGAGTTTTTCGGGCCAGCCGTAGTAGGCGGTGCTTTTGTCTTTGATAATGCTTTTAACAATGAAATGAGCGACCGCTTCTGGTTCATCCATGTTCATGTTGGTGGCTTCGGCCATGTGATAAACGGCATCACAATTCGCAGGTGTTTTGACTGCGCGAGGGGCGATGTAACAGAGATCAACACCGCTACCATCTATTTCTCTTCTGAGTGATTCAGAGAAACCGCGCAGACCAAATTTGCTGCCAGAGTAGGCAGTAAAATAGGCAAAGCCGATACTGCCAAAGGTGGAGCCGATATTGACGATTTTGCCGCTGCCCTGTTCTAGCATGCCGGGTAGTACCTGGCGTGTCATCTGAATCGGTGCGATGAGATTGATTTGATAGATGCGGTCGATCATCGCTGGATCCTGGTTGCTGAATTCATGGAAATCGACCACCCCCGCGTTGTTGATCAATAGATCAATCCCCCCCAGTGCACTGCGTATTTCTTCTATTGCACGCTGGCGGCCGTTGGCAGTCGTCAGGTCGGCGCTGACGGTATGGACATCTGTGTAGCCTGCTTTTTTAAGTGTGGTTTGTTGCCCTAACAGCGCATCCTGTCGTAAACCGACGAGGCCTAGTCGTGCACCCTGTTGGGCAAGTTCGGTGGCGATGTGTTGCCCAATGCCGCCAGATGCCCCCGTTATTAATACTCTGCAATTTTTCAGTTTCATGAGCTTGCTCCATTATCGATGGGTAGACTGCGGAAGATATCGCCATAGAGGCGATACATCATTCTGGCGCAGTGGATGATCTGCTGTTGTGTCTGCTCGTCATCAATTTTATTCATGAGTCCTTCGTAGAAACTCATGTGTTCGATGTCGAGCGCGCCGTGAGAGGTTAGGTAGCTGAATGCTGTGTTGGGCAGGCTAAGGTCTTTCTGAATAGCGTCCGCTGCTTTGGTGGCCAGTTCAATGGAGGTTCCTTCAAGTACCAGCACCATGCCAAAAAAGGCGACTGGGTTGATGCGCTCAATGGTGTAATAGGCGTATGCGACCATCAGCTCGGTCGCTGGTCTGGGCTGTCCGTGGCGTACCGCCTCAGCATCAGTAGCGCTATTAGAATGGGCACAGCAGGCAGCAATGTCATTGAGAATCCACTCTTCATGCCCTTTCTCTTCATCAATATATTCAGTGATCGCATCCAGCATCCAGCGTGGGTTCTGAGGCAGGCGTGAACCACAGGCCATCAGCAATGGCACGGTATGTTTAACGTGATGATAGGCTTCGGTTAGAAAAGCGATGTAGGTCTCAAGTGAAATTTCGCCGCGAGCACCAGCCTGCAGTTGTGGAATCTGAAAGAGTTCAGATCTATCTGCTTCAGTGGCGTTCATCAGGGTGTTAAAGAATGGCATGTTGACTCCTTTTGTTTGCTTTTAGGTCGATCGTGCTTTCGTATTGATTGTCAATCTGATCGATACGCTCGCCATAGTGTGACCAGATCGCATTGCGACGAATACGTCCGGTGGCGGTAAGTTGCTGGTTTGCAATGCTGAAGGGGGCATCGGCATACAACCAGCGGCTGACTTGTGCATAGTCAGGTAGATGTCGGTTGGCTGCTTCAATCGCTGCGATAATTTTCAGCTTGTCCCGTTCTGTATTCGGATTGGCAACAATAATGGCGGTGTTACAGGGTTGTGCTTCACCGAATACTACAGCCTGTGAAATGGCCGGATGAAGTGTTAGCTCTTTCTCCACCCACTCGGGTGCTACGTTGCGACCAAAGCTGGTAATAAAGCAGCTCTTTTTACGTCCTGTGAGATAGAGGTAGCCATCCTTATCCAGATACCCCAGGTCCCCACTAGCGTGCCACTCATCTGTTGCGAGAGTCCTGTTATTCAGGTAGCCATTAAAAAGATTGTTGGCCAGTAGGATCTCGCCACCTTCCGCAAATTTAATCTGTGTATGCGGTAGTACTTTGCCAACACTGCCAATACGATGTTGGTTGGGTGTATTAACTGCAACGACCGATGCGCATTCAGAAAGACCATAGCCTTCATAGACAGGTAAATTGAGTGCTTGTGCCTGGCTCAGTAAGCCACGTGATACGGGTGCGCCACCAACAGCAATAAAACGTAAATTTTCTGGTAGTGATGTTGCTGCATTACTATCTTCGATTAATGCCTGCAACATTTGAGGCAGTAGAATAATGCTACTAGCCTCTGCGCTGCGAATTGCATTTGCCATGAGCTGTGGGTTCAATTGGGTAGCACCTGATATTCCTGTATTGCGGAGGCTCGGAATAATGCAACGTGCACCGGCTAATAAAGGGGTGTATATGCCAGCAATGTTTTCCAGTAATACCGCTAGTGGTAACAGGCATAGATGACGGTCCTGTGCCGTAATGCCAATCGTCTGCTTGAGTGAGCAGGCAACGTTATTCATCGCTGCCTGTGTCAGGCAGACCCCTTTGGGAGTGCCTGTTGTACCTGATGTATAGGTGATTTTGGCAATGTTGTTGAGTACTGGTATGTCGCTTCTCGTGACCGGCAATGCAATCTGCCAGCAGCTTTTCCCCGCGACTTTCTGCATGGGCCTGGCCTTAAATTCCGGCAGCAGTTGCGAGGTCAATGCGGTTTGATCGGTGATCAATACTTCGATAGCGGCATCTGCAAGGCTATGGCGAATCTGTTCCGGGGTGAAGAAGGCAGGCAGCGGGATTAATGTAATGTTCGCCAGTTGTGCCGCGAGGTCAAAGACTACCCATGCAGGACCATTGTCCAGCATGATCGCTAGTCGTTTGTAGCCGCGAAGCTTGATGCAACCACTTAGCTTTACAACCTCACTCTGTAGCGTGCTATAACTGAGGTGCAGGTCATCACCTTCAATCGCAATCGTATCAGGCGTGCGTTGTGAAAACTGTTTGAGGCTATTGAGTATGATATTCATGCTGGTTGCCAAAGACAACCTGGATGGCCAGCTTCAATTGCGTCGTTCCAGAGTTGATGTGCAGTCGGAAATAAACCCTCTGATTCCAGTGCTTTGAGTACCGCAAGGCATCCCTGGCGAACATCGCAAGCGACGACCATTGGTGATTGCTCGTAGTAACTCCCCCATTCCTGTTTGCTATCACCGAGACGGTTTTGATCGGCAAGTGCTAGTGGAATAAGTTCAATGCCTAACTTTGTGAAGTTATTACGCACCCGCGGAGTGGCGGTAAACACCGCCCATTCATAACTCGCTCCACTGAGATAAGCGGTTAAGGTGATGATCAATGCACGTGCACCACCGGCATGAGAGGAGGCAAGACTGCAAACTTCAATGATTCGATTACGATCAATGGGGCGTGATGTTTTTTTGGCAATGATGTTTTCGATCGGTCTGTCGAGATAGGTCTCCAGAAACAGTGTGGCATCCATGGCTGAGCGCATCCCTGATGCGGCCAGTATTTTTCCACCCTGGTGAATGCTTAACAGGTGTGGCGGGAAGTGATTTATTCTGGCGCCATAGGCGCGACGGAACAGACATTGAATAAAGCGCTCGATCTCTTTGCGTGGTGCTTCATGCTTGCTGATAAGCGATATCTCAACATCATGTTGTGATGCTGTGTGGTTGTTCTCGCGATCTGTTAATGTGGCCCTGGTGGTTGAAATTGTCATCGTTTTGTCTCCGTTCTGGCACCCTGTGTGGCTGGCATGGAGGCAATGTAGCAATTGGGCTGTAAAGCCCATGTTAATGGGGTGTTAAAATTTCGTTAAGATGGCAAACAAAGTGAGATTAAACGCTCACATTGGCTTTTCAGGGGCTAAATAGCCCGCTTTTTACGCTGGTTTGATCAATCAACAGGTTTCAGAAGCAGCACCTGACCCGAAGCCAGCCTTTAGCGGCAATCTATTCGACCGTGCACTGCAACGAAAGAACATTCTTCTGGTCTGACAACGTGTTCGAGCCTGAAGGTGGGTGTACGATGGGTAATCATGCAGATTAGATTTTCATTTTATACAAAGCAAAGATATTTGTATAAAATCAGTATGTCCTTGCATAATTTTCTCTATACCATCCTGGCGTAGCGTTCTCATTCCACCATCAAGCGCTTTTTCATGGATTTTTCTCGCCGTGGCTCTTTCAAGAATCATCTTTTTTAAATCGGGTGTTGTCACTAGTAACTCATGTAGTCCTATACGACCACGATAACCGCTATTGTTACATTCACTACAGCCAACTGCCTTATAAAGTACAAGGTCACCATTAATACCAAATAATTTTATCCAACGCTCAACTTGAGCCTGCACTAAATCACTCTGAAGGTGCAAATCAATATCGTCAGTCATCAGCTCCTGACAATAATTTAAGGCAAGATGCTGTTGCTCATTAATGGATGGTTTGTAGGCCTTTTTACATGAAGTACACAGTTTTTTCGCCAGGCGTTGTGCCAGGATACCAATCAATGCATCTGCAAAGTTAAATGGATCCATCCCCATATCTAAAAGACGTGTAATACTTTCTGGTGCACTGTTTGTATGTAATGTGGAAAATACCATATGCCCGGTAAGTGATGCTTCAATGCCCATACCAGCAGTTTCAGTATCCCGCATTTCACCTATCATAATAATATCCGGATCCGCACGTAGAAATGCGCGCATTGCAGTAGCAAAATCGAGTCCGATTCGGGGATTGATTTGAACCTGCCGAAGCCCTGACTGAGTGATTTCGACCGGATCTTCTGCTGTCCATATCTTTCTTTCCGAATCATTCAGGTGGCCAAGTATTGAATGTAGTGTCGTTGTTTTTCCTGAACCCGTGGGGCCGCACACTAAAAAAAGGCCATATGGGTAGCTAATCGCATCCAGCAGTTTTTCGTGATTTTCAGTGCTCAACCCAAGTGCGTTAACAGGTATGCTTTTACCACTTGACAATATCCTCATCACTACATCTTCCAGACCACCTGATGTCGGTAATGTGGCAACTCGTAATTCGATCCCAGCTGGACCGAATTCGCGAAAGTTTATCTTACCATCCTGTGGTTTTCGGCGTTCTGAAATATCAAGACGTGCCATAATTTTAATGCGAGAAATAAGTGCGTGACGATACTGAGCATCATACTTTTGATAGATAATCAGAGTGCCGTCCTTACGAAATCGAATAACAATTTTCTGTTTTTCCGGGTTTGGTTCAATGTGAATATCTGACGCCCCCTGGTGATACGCATCAAGAATTATCTGGTTAACAATGTCCACTACAGCATTGTCATTAATATCGGGATTACCTTTGATATTAAAATTAGTCTGGGGCAATCTATTTTCACTTGCTCCTGATACCTTCTTCCGCCCAGGCATCTTCTCTTTCACTTCTGATACAGTCGCAATCAAATCACCCGTTGAGTAATAACATTGCAACGCCCAGGTAATTTCATTTGATAATGCCATGACTGGTTCAATATATTTATTTGTATGAAAGCGAAGCGCATCAAGGGCTTCCCAGTCCATCGGGTTTTCAAGCGCAATTACCAATTTTCCATTATATAAATAAAGGGGAATAAGTTTGTGTTGGAATGCAAGACTGGCAGGTACTTGCCGAACAACTTCAGGAATGACCTTAAATTCACGGAGATTAACAAAAGGTATTCCCAGTTTTTTTGCCAGAGCAGTCTGTATTTTCTCACTTGAAACTACCCCTTTTTCAATCAGGATTTTTCCCAGTGGTTTGTTCCGTTCATTTTTTTGATCATGCAAGGCTTCTTTTAGCTCTTCTTGATTAACAAGGTTTTCATTAATTAGAATTTCGCCCAGTTTCAGGTTGGGCATTCCTTTTTGTTGTATTAGCGCATGTATCAACTGCTTAACATTAACAATTTCTTTACTCACGAGATATTCACCGATGGGACGCTCACGCGCGTTATTTTGTTGGTCTAACGCATCTTTGATAATTTCCCTGGACACGCTCTCTTCTTTTATTAAAGTTTCACCAATATGCTCACCTATCTGTTGACTCTCAATGGAACTCAACGGAATAAAATAATGCACATATGATTTTACTTTCTGAGTTTCACTCGTTCGACTGAACAGATGAATGCCATTTTTGTCTATGCGTGACCCGTATGTTTTTCCTGTAATTTTGCTGTTGTTTTTAAACATCACAACATAGTCCTGAAGTTCTTGTGAATTTTTATCTAAAATATTCGCATTGCTTACCGTTTTAGACTCAATCGTAAGCTGCAATGGTTTGTTAATAATCAACATCCTGAGATCTCGCATCTCAATTTCACTCATCTCCTGCGAACCAGGTATATTGACTTTAATTAACGAATTCTGTGTATCGAAGCAAGTTAAGATACCCTCGATTTTTTGATTATCAATGAGGTATGTCGTTACCATCACATTAACTAGCATTGTGGCATTGTTCATGCTGGATAATGGCGGTAACGGTAATTCAATAGTATTTTCCATCAAACTGCCATTTCCCTTTTATTATCAATTTATTAATGTAAATGTATACTAATGAGACCTTTGTACGATACAGGAGCGAAAGAAAAATGCGCTAATATTTTCCTGATTGAGGCAGAAAGCGCCGCTAATATGCAAAGGGGCGCACCGTAAGTACGCTATTGACCCATTTTCTAACGAAAAGCAGGGGAATATTTGTTATTTTTAACGCGTGATTGTTTCGTACAAAGGTCTCACAATATCAGATTCTGAGAGTAATCCCAGGCTAAATCGTCAGGCAGTTTGCTGTAGCTGGTGTCTGGTTTGTGTTTCGGTTACATCATGGGTCTCTCTGCTTTGCCCACGTTTCACCGCGGACAGGTGCGGTGAGCAGCGACGATAGCGGTGTTTCAAGCACCTTTGTTTTCCCATGGGAATTAGGCATTTGCTATTGAGGTTAGTGTTTAAAACTGTCATAAAATCTCTTCTTCGGCCTGGTTATCGGTGTGTTTTTTTTCAGCGTTCATTTTCAGTGCATTTTTCTGGTGCAATGCAGAGCGTTGTAGTCTCCTTGCCGGGTATTTTTTATTTTTAAAATCAAATGTATAGGTTTTTTATAAAAACAGCTATCAAGAATGTTTTTTTTCTGTCGAAGAGATTAATCAGGTAACGACTCAATAAGTTGGTTGTGGTGCCTCGATCTGGTGCTGTTAATGGTTAAGCTACTGCGGAGATTTTGATGAAAATAAAAACCAGATTGATTTTTGGTTCTGCCCTGATTGCGCTAGTTTCTGTTGCGATAGTGAGTGTGTTAGTGGGTTGGGTCGCTATCAGCAGTAGTCATTCTGCACTGGAGCTTAAAACGAAGGATCAGTTGGTCTCAGTGCGGGATATGAAGAAGAGTGAAATAGAACGTTATTTTACGACGATACGTAACCAGGTGCTGACATTTTCCAATGATCGCATGATGATTGATGCGATGCTATTGTTCACACCAGCCTTTCGAGACTATCGTAAAGAGAGCACGCTTAAGGTTAATAAAAGTTCATTGAAAAATTATTATGATCAGGAATTTGGAGGGCAATACCGGGCCATGAATAATGGCCTGATCGTGAATACTAGCGAGCTTGTTAGTGGCCTGGATCGTGATTCAGTTGCTTTACAGTACGCCTATATTGCAGCCAATAAACATCCGCTGGGTAGTAAAGACGCGTTAGATACAGCGAATGATGGATCTTCTTATAGCCAGTTGCACCAGAAATTTCACCCGTATATTCGTGATTATCTCAATAAATTTGGTTATTACAATATCTTTCTGGTTGACCCAGATAGCGGCGATATTATCTATTCTGTTTTCAAAGAGCCTGGCTACAGTACTTCATTGATCAACGGACCTTATGCCAATAGTGGGATTGCTGAGGCCTTTCGTGGCGCCAATGCTGCTAAGTCTGCAGATGAGGTGACGTTGATCGATTTTGCCACGTACACGCCATCATATGAGGCACCGGCTTCTTTTATTGCCTCTCCGATATTTGATGGTGGTAAGAAGATCGGGGTGTTGATCTTTCAGATACCGGTTGATCATATTAACGCCATCATGACTCATAAGGAAAAATGGGCTGAATCTGGCCTGGGCAGTTCTGGCGAGACCTATCTGGTGGGTAACGACATGTTAATGCGCTCGATGAGTCGTTTTCTGATTGAAGATAAGCCCGAATATCTTCAGTTGATGGGAAGTATTGGGCTTAACCCAGAGCAGGTAGCTGAGCTGGATGCCAGAGGAACCAGTATTGGCCTTCAGTCGGTGGATACGCAGGGAACTCGGGCGGCACTGTCAGGTAAGCGAGGTTTTGAAATTTTTCCAGATTATCAGGGCATTCCAGTGTTGTCTGCCTATGCACCGCTGGAGATTGCTGGGCTGGACTGGGTAATTATGAGTGAAATAGATGAAGCAGAGGCCTTTCTTGATTCGGATGTTCTTGCGAGTGACATCATCAAGTTGTCGGTGTTATTGGCGGGGATTGTGGGCGCGGTTGCGGTCGCAGTCGGGCTTTATTTCGCAGGTACGATTACGCGCCCACTCAATACAATGGTTGAGATGCTGCAGGATGTTGCTGAGGGTAAAGGTGATCTCACTCGTAAGCTGGACGAGACACGTCAGGATGAACTGGGTAGCATCGCGCACTGGTTTAATATTTTTACCAGTAAAATTGAGATGTTGATTATTCAGATCGGAAATTCAACCAATCAGCTCTCAAGTGCCGCGACTCAGATGAGTGCGGTGACAGAGCAGACTAAAAGTGGTGTTAATAAACAGCGCAGCCAAACTGATCAGGTAGCTACCTCTGTTAATAAGATGTCGGCAATCGCGCTTGAGGTGGTTCAAAGTGCATTATCTGCAGAGCAATCGGCCAAACAGGCCGATGAAGAGGCGGCGCAGGGTGGTGATGTGGTGACTAAGACCATTGGTGTTATTAATGATCTGGCTCAGGAGGTAGAGTCTGCTGCGCTTGTGATTCACAAGCTGGAAGAAGATAGCAGCAAAATTGGCGGTGTGTTGAGTGTGATCAAAGGTATTGCGGAACAGACCAATTTATTGGCACTTAACGCGGCCATTGAAGCGGCACGTGCCGGGGAGCAGGGGCGTGGTTTTGCTGTTGTGGCAGATGAAGTCCGGACGTTGGCGAGCCGAACACAGGACTCGACACAGGAGATCGAGACCATGATTTCATTGTTGCAGCAAGCAGCAGCTGAGGCGGTAAATGCGATGGAGGCGAGTTGCGACAAGGCTAAGGGTAGCGTCGAACAGGCCGCGTTAGCGGGGGCCTCGTTGGACTCTATTAAGTCTGCTGTGGCAGCCATCTCAGATATGAATGGTCAAATTGCTTCTGTCGCAGAGCAGCAGAGTGTGGTGACAGAAGAGATTAACCGTAACGTGGTGATGATTAGTCAGATTGCAGATGAGACCTTGGTGGGTGCTAACCAGACTGCCGATAGTAGTGGGGATCTTTCAAAACTGGCGGTTAATCTTCAGAGTTTAGTAAAGCAGTTTAAGGTTTCGAGTTAACTCAGGGTGCTTTGTGACTGTGTTAATGAAAGTGGCTGTGGCAGGCAAGGTTATGGGTAGTCGGCATGCACAATACGCCAATAAGGGTTACGATCATAGATAAGTTATCTCAAGTCTGCCTGTTGAGAGAGCTGTATTGTTGCAGCAACACGTGAAACGCGTAATATGCGTGGCATAAATGAACGACTGAGACTACCCTCAGCATCATGCGTATCACTTTTGTTCTAATATTGATTTCTGGACTTTTTGGCTGTTTGTTTAAGCCTGCTGTCATTGGCAACTCAGCACCATTCTCTGGAGTGGGTACTCATGTGGTGCATGTGATCAGTCATGGTTGGCATACGGGTTTGATAGTCCCAGCTAAAGAGATTTAGGCAAGGATGCCCGCGCTACAGAATCAATTTGGTGATGTCGGTTCTCTTGAATTTGGCTGGGGTGATAAAGGGTTTTATCAGGCGGAAGAGATTACATTGGGGTTAACCGTAAGGGCGATGCTCTGGCCGACTGAATCGGTGATGCATGTGGTGGCAGTGCCGCAAAGCCCGCGTGAGTATTTTCCTGATAGTGAAGTTGTTACGTTTTGTTTAACAGATAGCGCGCTTTCATCGCTCATACAATTTATTGCCAGTAGCTTTAAAAGAAATGACATTGGTGATGTGATGCCGCTGCAAAGTGGGATTTATGGCGATAGCCAGTTCTATCAGGGTGAGGGTGATTATTATTTAATGAACACCTGTAATAAATGGACGGCAAAGGGATTGCGTAGCGCAGGGATGAATATTTCACTGAGCTTTAAATTAACCGCTGACAGCGTTATGGATCATCTTAAAAAAGAGATGAGTCCTTTACTGCTGGCCGCAGGGAGGATGGCCTGTCGTTGACTGTGGGTATCACCAGGCCTGAACACCAGCGGTGTATACAGCTGGCACCACGGGGCAGGCCTCGGCCCTGGTCGATTAGCATCGCGGCAATTTTTACTCGTGATGGTCTGGTGCAAAGGTCTCAAATTGTATGAGTATGGTGATAATATGAAAAATCAGGATAATGGGCATGGGGTGGTGTGTTTGAGAAATGAGACATTGAAAGTGATGTTTCATTTCAGGCACGAATGATAATGAGGATGGTTATTCAATGAAGCTATCGACAAAGGCTTTAATCTATTCTGGGTTGGTATTCCCTGGTGCGGGTTACTTTGTGGTGAAAAAAACAGTTCGTGGTTCTACCGCATTTCTGATTACTTTTGTTGGCCTTGTGGTGGTGATGATTGAAGTTTTTCATAAGGCGCAGATCATCGCAGAGAAGATTGTGATGGGAGCTATTCCAGTTGATATCAGTGTGATTCGTGAGCAAATTCTGGTGACACCCGGTGTGTCCAGCACTTCGGTGGTGAGTGTGGTCTCGGTCGTGATTGGACTAGTATGGCTAGTGGGGGTTGTGGATAGCTGGCGACTAGCGAAGCAGGAAGAGGCGCGGGTTTAGTTTCCATACGTAAATGTAGTATTTTATTTGTTAATTTCTCACGGGTTGCTGTTGTCAATAAAAACACAGGGTATTCTCAATTGACTGTTAAGGGTGAGCGCTTCTCTGCCGATTGAGTTATTTCAAGGCTCTATGTGTTTGTCTACATCGTGGCCGTAACTTCAATTAAAGGTAATTTCATGAATGATATGTCTCAGGCTGATGAACCGGCTGCAGTTGAATCGCGAAAACCATCGGGATTTGAGTTTCGTGGTGATGGTATGGAGTATTTCAAAATATGGATCGTGAATATTTTACTGACCATTCTTACGCTCGGGATCTATTCAGCCTGGGCGACGGTTAGAAATAACCGCTATTTTTATTCAAACCTCTATCTTGGCGATAATAATTTTCGTTATCTCGCCGAGCCGATTCAGATCTTAAAGGGGCGTTTGATTGCGATTGCCGCTCTGGTGGCATTTACGGTTACATCGCAGATAGCGCCAATGATTGGTCTCGGTTTAATGGTGCTGTTGTTAATAGCCATTCCTTATTTTGTAAACCAGTCATTGGCATTTAATAACCGCATGTCGGCCTATAAAAACCTTCAGTTTCGTTTTAAAGGCACTTATGGCGAGGCCTTTATGGTGCTATATGTGTGGCCGTTAGTGGGGCTGTTGACGCTGGGTATTCTGTATCCGCTAGCACTGTTACGCCTGAATCAGTATCTGGTGAGAAACAGCTCTTATGGCACCACTCCATTTACCTTTGATGCGACCTTTGGCGATTACGGTAAAATATTCCTCATTATGTTCGGCGCGGGCATTGTTCTGGCGATTCCGAGCTGGGCAATCGTGGCTTTTATGCCATCAATGGCAGTGGTTGTGCCGGTGTTTATGGTAGCGGTCTATTTTGGCTTGATTGTATTTTTTATGGTGAAAACGACAAATCTCTTTTATGGTAGTCTCGCGTTGGCAGATCATGGCTTTGATGCAGACTTACAGTTTGGGGGTTTGGCAAAGGTGATTTTGATCAATACATTGCTAACGATTATTACCCTGGGGCTTTACTTGCCTGCGGCAAAAGTGAGAATGGCAAAGTATGTCTGTAGCTGTATGGTGATGCATGCTGCGGGGCCGCTGGATGATTTTGTGGCGGCAGAGAAAGAGAGTGTGAGTGCACTGGGTGATGAATTTGGCCAGGCGTTTGATTTTGCAGTGTAGGATTTAGGTGATTATAGAAGGCGACTATCTTGATGGCGTCACCTCCCGGCGCATACCTGTGCGGCTGGAGGTGATTCAACATGGTGAGTATGCGGTGCGGATTCATGTCGGAACTTACCCGGATGAAGGGCATCAAAAAATTGAGCTTAAATATCGCGAGTTAAAGATCGAATCACGTATTGGTAACACTCCGCGGGAGATAGCCTTTGATGAAGGGCAGCTCTTTATTACGGATGACAATGAAGCAGTTGATGAATTAATCCGTATGCATGGCAGTGCCAGGTCACCATCGTTTATTCATAAGCTGGAAACCAATCTGCCGATGATCTTTATGGCGGTGATCGCTAGCGGGCTGATGGTATGGGCGACGATCTTTTATGGTATCCCTCGTTCTGCTGAATACATCGCTTATCAATTGCCTTCATTTTCCACGGAGGAGCTTGGAGGCGGTTTAGCGGTACTGGATGAAACATTGTTCGAGCCTTCTGAGTTGAGCGCTGCACGTCAACAGGAGGTACGCGCGCTCTTTGCCCCTTATCTGGCAGCACACCAGGCGCTGAAACCAAAACTGGAATTTCGTTCAGGGATGAAGGCAAATGCATTGGCCTTGCCTGGCGGTGAAATTATTTTTACCGATGATTTTGTGCGTCTGGCAGAAGATGACAGAGAGCTATTGGCGGTGCTGTTTCATGAACTGGGACATTTGAAGTATCGTCATATTACACGGCGAGCATTGCAGGATTCGATGGTTACCATTCTGGTGATTTTTATCATGGGCGATATCGATACGGTTGATTTTTTGACAGGCCTTCCAGTGCTGGTTCTGGATCTGTCATATTCGAGAGAATTTGAGAAAGAGGCGGATGATTTTGCATTAGCGCAGTTGCACCACTTTGATATCCCGGTCGACTACTTTGCAACGATTATGCAGCGTCTTGAAGCGTACTATGTTGAACAGGAGAATGCAGAGGGATCAACGGCGGATAAGGTTGAACCGGCGGGCGGTGCTGGTGAAAAGAAATCGATAGGCGACTTTTTATCAACACACCCTTCTACCGCGGATCGGGTGAAGTTAGTGGAAGCGTTTAAACGCTCACGTGGGATTGAATAGCTGAGGTAGCGCAGAAAACACACTACCTTAGCCGGTGTTGCGCATACCCGCAGCAATTGCATTGATCGAGCGTAGCAACGGATCTAGCCATTTTTGGCGTTCTTCTTCGCTCAGCGACTGGTCGCGGAAACGTTGTAGTAGCATTACCTGAATGTAGTTGAGTGGATCGAGGTATGGGTCGCGACGACTTAATGAAAGTGCCAGCTTTGGGTTATCTGCGAGTAGTTCGCTGGCCTCTGATGCTCCCAGAATGGATTCAACAGTGCGATGATATTCACTGTCGACCATGGTCGATATTTTCTGCGCCAGGTCTGCGTTTTCACACAGGGTAGAGTACTCTTTCAGAATAGCGGGATCTGCTTTAACCAGCGCCATTTGGGTGTTGCTCAAAATGGCACGGAAAAAAGGCCAGTTTTTATACATCGCTTTTAGCTGTTCGAGTTTATCAGGATCTTCTCCGCCCCACGTTTTAAGTGCCGAACCAATGCCATACCACGCGGGTAAGGTGTGGCGCGCCTGTGCCCAGCCAAAGACCCACGCGATGGCACGAATGGATGATTTGGAACGATCCCCTTTTTTACGATGACTGGGGCGTGAGCCAATGTTCATCAGGCCAATTTCGGTGACCGGGGTGGCTTCATAAAAATAGTCGAGGAAGCCAGGGGTGTCATCGACCAGGGCGCGATAGGCTGCTTCTCCTTCTTCTGAAAGCGCTTCCATCGCCGCTTCATAGCTAGCGGGTACAGGGATTGGCTCTTTAACGATATTTTTACTCGCTTTGATCAGGCCGGTAACGCCCATCGTTAACTCAGAGACAGCCGTCTCTTTGTTGCTGTATTTATAGGTGATCATCTCACCCTGTTCGGTAAATTTGATCTGCCCGGTTACGGTGCCTTCTGGTTGTGACAGAATCGCTTCGTGAGTTGGGCCACCGCCGCGCCCCATGGTGCCGCCACGGCCGTGGAAGAGACGGCATTCAATGCCGCTGCTGGCAGTGAGCGCGATGATCTCCTGTTGAGCTTTATAAAGGCTCCATGCTGAGGAGAGGATGCCGCCATCTTTGCATGAGTCAGAATAACCGAGCATGATTTCCTGCACGTTACCAGCGCTTTGCAGCAAATTACGGTAGACGTTGGTGTTTAATGCTGTTTTCATCACATGTTCAATGTGGCGTAGATCTTCAATGGTCTCAAACAGCGGGCTGACCTGAATGTCGCAGAACCAGTCTCCCTGTTTGTTTTTACCGGCAAGCCCCGTTTGCTGGGCCAGAAACATCACTTCCATGATATGGCTGGCGGTGTGTGTCATCGAGATCACATAACTACCAAAGGCCTTGGCGCTGATCTCTTCTTGCATGTTGCGCATCACATCGAATACTTCGAGTGTTTCACGGGTGTTGTCACTAAGTGGTTTGCGGTCGATGGTGAGAGGCTCATTTTCAAGCTGTTCGCTGAGTAGCCGCATGCGTTCGCGCTCGCTCAGTGCGGTGTAATCAGGGTTGCTGCTTTTCTGTGCCAATATTTCGGTGATCGCTTCTGTGTGGCGAGTCGATTCCTGGCGTAGATCAAGGCTAACGAGGAAGAAGCCAAAGGTCTCAGCGAGGCGAATCATATCTTTGAGCTTGCCGTTGGCAATATTTTGATCGCCATGCGAGCTCAGTGAATCTCGGATCAGGCGCAGGTCATTCACAAAGTCATCGTCAGAGTGGTAGCCGTTTTCGGGCGTCAGTGTTTCCTGGGTGTTGTAAAGACGGTCGCGCACTGCCCACAGATTGCGCTCAAGACGGTAGCGCATGATGTGCAATTTGCGGCGATAAGGTTCGTCTATAAAGCGTTGTGGATTGTCAGGAAAGGCGCTCGCTGCATAGCGGTCATCGCTATCGAGGCTCTTTAAAAAGGCTTCGCTGGGGGTGCAGAGGTCTGATGAATGGGTCAGGATTTTGGTCAGTATGGTGAGGCGTGGCAGGTATTCTTTTAGAATTGCCTTGGCATGCAGGTTAACCGCAGAGACAGTGGTTTGTGGGGTGACGTTAGGGTTGCCGTCACGATCGCCACCAATCCATGAGCCAAAGCGAATAAAGCTAGGTACAGTCACCGTACTGTTGTTGTTAAAACCGTAGATGCGTTCGTTTGCCTTTTCGAAATCACGATACATTAAAGGCACCGCTTCAAAGAGACTCTCCTGAAAATAGAAGATACCGTTGCGAATTTCGCTGGCGACTCGTGGGCGTTTAGTGCGAACTTCGTTGCTCTTCCATAGCACCTGAATCTGGCTTTCTAGCTCGCTCATGATGTCGGCGCGCTCTTCGCGTGTCGGGTGGTTTTCATCCAGCTGTTGGCTGGTGACAAAGATTCGACGTAGCGCTTCAAGAATGGTACGACGCTTGGATTCCGTTGGGTGTGCGGTGATCACCGGGATATAGGCAAGCTTGTCAAAAATAGTCTGCAGCTGTCCCGGGGTGATGCCTGCGTCGTGAAAGTCTCGCAGCGCCTCTTCAAAGGAGCCGGGGCCCATCATGCTGCCACGACGTTTTTGTTGCCGGCGCTGTTGGTGCTGGTTTGCTTCTTCTGCGATGTTAACCAGGCTAAAGTAGATGCTGAATGCGCGTACGACATGGGAGAGAATTTCGGGGTTCAATTTGCGCATCATGCGTGCAAGCTGCGCGTGTTTCCTGGGGTTATGCTCTTTGCTGAGCCGAATATAGCCCTTTCTCAGTGTTTCGACGGCGACCAGGACGCGGCCACCCTCCTGTTCGTGCAGGATGTTACCCAGCAGGTTACCAAAGAGTTTTACGCGCGCACGCAGTGCTTTATCACTAACCATGATGTCTCTTTAAAATGTAGGTGTAGAGTGTCCCGAGGGACGATTTAAGGTTTAAACTGAGCGCGTATTATACCTGAAAATTACCATTTCCCCGTATTTCGATGGTTTTCTTATATAAATCAATGTATTGTCTGGCTGTTCTGCGCCAGCTGAAGTCTTGTTGCATGCCGTTTATGGCGACTTTTTTCCATTCCTTGGGGTGGTCCTGGTAAAAGGAAATGGCTCGATTGAGCGTGGTGAGCAGAGTGGCAGCATCAGTCAGATCTAATAAAAAGCCACTGGCAGTGTTATTGGTGAGTGTATTGCTATTGGTGTCGATGATACTGTCGGCAAGTGCGCTGCCATTGTTGACCGCTGGTACGGTGCCGTAGCGTAGCGCAAGGCGAGAGCGCGAGGCGCAGGGATCAAGCCGTGACGGGGCGAGATAGATGTCGGCGCCGCCAATGATGAGATGCGAGAGTTTGCTATCTTCCCGGATGTGGGCGGCGATCTGTTCTGAGTGGTTGAGGCAGATGTCTCGTAGTGGCGAGACATATTCGATATCACCCTTTCCAAGCAGGATAATCTGCATGTCCTGTTTTAGTAACTCAGGGATGATCTCCAGTAGCAGGTCGGTGCCTTCGGTAGTGCTGAGGTCGCCGATAATACCGATCAGACAGCACTTTTCACGAGGTGGTAGATTAAAGGCGCGCTGCAGTGCTAGCTTGCTGAGAACTTTGTCGTCCAGCGTATGGCTGTTAT
Organism: Gammaproteobacteria bacterium; assembly: GCA_021648525.1. Taxonomy (GTDB): domain Bacteria; phylum Pseudomonadota; class Gammaproteobacteria; order SZUA-140; family SZUA-140; genus SZUA-76. The sequence goes on along the minus strand of JAKISP010000004.1, from coordinate 86,350 downwards.
AGCTTCTGGGCAGACGCTTGTCTTTGGCTGGGTTCCATTTCTGGTAATTGATGCCATTTAAAATACCAAAGAGATGGTCCTGGCGTTGGCGCAGTAGATCTTCTAGTCCACAGCCATAGGATGCCGTGGTGATCTCTCTGGCATAGGTAGGACTGGTGGTGCTGACATTATCGGCATAACGTAGCGCTGCCTTGGTGAAGCAGATCTGGCCATCGATGATGATTGATGGGTCGTCGGTCAGTGAGGGTGGCAGGTTCCACGCGCTCATCTGTTCGAGCGCAACACACGCCTGCTCGCCAGGATTATGCAGGGTAAACAGGGTCGCGACCTGATGATCGTGATGGGTTAGTAGTGCTGGTACCAGGCCTGTTTGCCAGCCATTACAGTGAACTAATTGCGGCTCCCAGCTGAGTCCGGCATCGCCCTGGGCGATGGTCGCAACGACCTGGCAAAAGCGGGCGAAGTGTTCATTGTTGGCTATCTCGGTGTTGTCATCTGTTTCGCTTGTTTCATTGGCATTGTCAAAAAAACCAGGGATATCTGCCAGCAGCAGTTTGACTGAACTACCGGGCAGCTTACCTTCATATAGGCTGACGGGGGTCTCAAGACCGTTGAGCTTAAATTCCGTGCATCGTTTTGTGTTTTTACCGAGCGCCTCTAACAAATTGCGATAGGCGGGCACAACCACGTATATATGACGCCTGAGGGTCTTTATCGCGGGTGGCAGCTGCATCGTCATGTCCGTTATCTGACTGATCGGCTTGAGTGGCGAGATCTCGCTAGTCGCAAAGAGGACATTATGGATATTCATGCGGTATAGTTAGGCCTGTAATTTATATGCTGGCTTAATTGATTACGTCGCTGTTTTCATTAATTTAGAGTTTCGATGCCAACTTGTTAAAGGTTATCGGTATTTTTGCCTGAGCATTTAGAAAAAACATGAAATTAAGAAGGAATTATTGATGAAATTTGCTCTAATTGGCCTCGAAGGGGTGGCTGAGAATATGGTGCGCAGGTTGCGCAGGCAGGATGTTGAGGTGGTGGGGTGTGATGAAAACGGCGAACGTAGTAAGCCATTGGCCGATGAAACAGGATTGATTGCCACCTCGTCGGTAGTGGCTGCACTCAGAAAGTTGCCTGGCGATAGCCCTAAAATCGTCTGGTTAATGTTGCCGGATAACGCGGCGGTTGATAAAGAGATCAAAAATTTAGTTAATCGCCTCGCCTTTGGCGATATTGTGGTTGATGGCAGCCATTCCAATTACAGAGACAGCCAGCGTCGTGGCGCGTTGCTTTCACAAAGTGGCATTGGTTTTGTCGATGCGGGCATCATGGATGGCGGTAATGGCCTTGAACAGGGGTTTTGCATCACGCTCGGTGGTGAGCGTGATCAGATTGAGATCGTTGCGCCGCTGATGCAGGTGCTGGCGGCAGATGGCGGCAGTGGCTGGTCTCACGTGGGGGTTGTAGGTGCGGGGCATTTTGCGCGCATGGTGCACAGTGGTATCGAATGGAGTGTGCGGCAGGCCTTTAGTGAAGGTTTTGAGTTGATGAAAGGCAAAACAGGTTTCTCGTTTGATCTTGAACAGGTTGCCCAGACCTGGTCAAAAGGGGCGATGCTGGATGGTGCAGTGTTGAGCGATGAGGTGGCGATTCTACGCGCTGAATCGTCAGGTGGTGCCCAACTACCCAGTTTTGATGAGCTGCGTTGGTCTGCGATTGAAGCTATTGATCAAAATATCCCGGCACCCGCTATTTCAGCGGCCTTACAGTGTGTTGCCGGGAGTCGAGATAATTAGACTTCGCCTGAGTTTGATGCTGATGCTGGGGCGATTGCGATCATGATGGGCGCATCGGTACTGGATGCCATTCTCATCTTGCTGGCGGCAGCCGTGGTTGCCGTGGCAGTCTTTCGCAAATTTAATTTGCCACCGATTCTTGCCTATCTTTTTGTGGGTATGCTGGTTGGGCCGTATGCGCTTAACTGGATTCCTGAGAGTGAAGGGACGCTTTTTCTTGCCGAGTTTGGGGTGGTGTTTCTGCTCTTTACCATTGGCCTGGAATTTTCGCTGCCGCAGTTGTTAGCGATGCGCCGCGAGGTGTTGGGACTAGGCGGGGCTCAGGTGGTCTTCACTGCGCTAGTGGCAGGTGGTGTTGCCTGGCTGTTTGGGATGTCGCCCACGGCTGCGTTTGTGATTGGCGGCGTGCTGGCGATGTCGTCGACCGCGATCGTGATCAAACAGTTGACCGAGCAGCTAGAGGTGAGCTCGCGTCATGGTCGTTTTTCAGTGGGGGTGCTGCTGTTTCAGGATGTCGCGGTGATTCCCTTTCTGATTGTGATTCCCGTGTTGGCAGGCGGTTCGGACACATCCATATCCACCGAATTAGGCCTGGCGCTGCTAAAGGGTGTCTTTGTGATTGGGCTGATGCTGGCGATCGGGCACTGGTTGCTACGCCCTCTGTTTCATATCATCGCCTCGCAACGTTCATCAGAACTCTTTACCCTGGCGGCACTACTGTTTGCATTGGCGGCGGCATGGTTGACCCACCTGTTTGGTCTCTCTTTTGCGCTAGGCGCCTTTATTGCAGGCATGCTGTTGGGCGAAACTGAATTTCGTCATCAGGTTGAGGCTGATATTCGCCCCTTCCGCGATGTCTTGCTAGGACTCTTTTTTGTCACCATCGGCATGATGCTGGATTTGACTGCGCTGCCTGATATTTTTCATTGGGTGCTATTGTTGGTTGCCGCCATTATTATTTTTAAAGTGGTGTTGGTGACCGTGCTGACACGGCTGCTGGGCGGTTCGCAGGGCGTTTCGTTGCGCACCGGTATTGTGCTGGCGCAGGGCGGTGAGTTTGGTCTGGTACTGTTGACACTGGCGTTGGTGGAGGGGTTGCTTGATCCTGCGGCGAGTCAGGTGGTGCTGGCAGCAATCATTATTACGATGGTATTAGCCCCCTTCCTGATTGCATCCAACGGCTCGATTGTGAAGCGCTACTATTCAGACTCTTATCTGCGTAATCGGGAAAACCAGGTGGCGGAGATGGAGGAGGAGTCTGAACACCTTGATCAACATGTGGTGATCTGTGGTTACGGCCGTATTGGACAGAATATCGCCCGCTTTCTTGATCAGGAAGATTTTAATTACATCGCACTCGATCTTGACCCGGTGCGTGTGCGTGATGCACGTGCGGCGGGTGAACAGGTCTTTTATGGCGACTCGACCCATATTGAAAATTTAGGTGCGGCGGGGATTGGACGCGCCAAGGTGCTGGTGATCAGTTTTGATGATTTCTCAAGGACGATGAAGATTCTTGAGCAGGTGAAGCGTTTGTGGCCAGACCTGCCGGTGTTGGTGCGTACCCGTGATGATGCCAACCTGGATGGACTACAACAGGCGGGGGCGACCGAGGTGGTGCCGGAAACATTGGAGGCGAGTCTGATGCTGGTGTCGCATCTGTTGTTGTTGCTGAATGTGCCGGTCTCGCGCATTGTCCGCAATGTGCAGGAGGTGCGTAGTAGTCGTTATCAGATGTTGCGTGGTTTCTTTCATGGGCAGGAGGCGGAGTCGCTGGAACAGGCTTCTTCATTCCGAGAGCGACTCCAGTCAGTGGCACTGCCTGAGGCAGCTTATGCGGTCGGCTGCGCACTGGGAACATTGAAGCTACGTGAGGCGGGAGTGATTGTGACCGCGGTGCGTCGTGGTGGTATTAAAGGGCATCAGCCCGAGCCAGATATGGTGTTGCAGGCGGAAGATATCCTGGTGCTTTATGGCACGCCAGAAGATCTGGCGCATGCTGAAACAAAGCTGTTGCAGGGTTAACACGTTGGTTATGCTGGGTGACGTATGCGTATCGCGTTAGGGGTTGAATACGACGGTGCCAACTTTAATGGTTGGCAGATTCAGGCGCAGGGGCATGGACGCACTGTGCAGGGTTGTGTTGAGCAGGCGCTGGCAAAGGTGGCGAATCACGATGTGCGGGTTTTTTGTGCGGGCCGTACTGACACTGGGGTACATGCAACGGGGCAGACCGTCCACTTTGAAAGTGGTGCGGTGCGTAAGGATCGTGGTTGGGTGCATGGGGCCAACGCCCATCTGCCTGATGATGTGGTGATTACCTGGGCGAAGCCGGTAAGCGATGAATTTCACGCGCGTTTTTCGGCACAGCGCAGACGCTATCGATACGTGATCTATACCCGTCGGGTGCGGCCAACCTTTTTGTCGCGACGGGTGACGTGGGAATATCGTGCGCTTGATATCGAACGGATGCAGGCCGCAGCCAATCATCTACTGGGTGAACATGACTTCTCATCATTTCGTGCCTACGGCTGTCAGGCGAAGAGTCCGGTGCGTACCGTGCATGAACTGACCATACATAAATCAATCCGGAATCGTTCGGGTGAAAGCGGTGAGTTTATTATGCTTGATATCGAAGCGAACGCCTTCTTGCATCATATGGTGCGGAACATTGTGGGGGTGCTGGCGGCGATTGGTGCGGATGAAAAACCGGTTGACTGGGCGCGTGACGTGCTGGAATATCGTGAGCGTAAACTGGGCGGGGTGACGGCACCACCGCATGGCCTCTATCTGGTTGGTGTGGAGTATCCTGAGGAATTTGGCATCCCTTACCTTTCACCGCCTCAAATGGTCTGGTAACCTGATTACCAGAATCTCTGACTTCCTCGGGCGACCATTATGCGTACAAGAATTAAGATCTGCGGTATCACTCGCGCTGAAGATGGGGTGGCGGTTGCTGAGGCGGGTGGCGATGCAATTGGGCTGGTCTTTTACGGGCCGAGTCCACGTCATGTCACTATCGAGCAGGCGCAGGCGGTGGTGGCTGCGCTACCGCCGTTTGTGACGGTGGTGGGGTTGTTTGTCAATGCTAGCGATGATGAGATCCGCGAAGTACTCGATGCAGTGCCGCTGGGTCTGTTGCAGTTCCACGGTGATGAACCCGCTGGCCTGTGTGGTGGGTATGGGTTGCCCTATATTAAGGCGCTGCGCATGGCTCCCGGGCTTGATGTGGCGGCGACCGCTGGGCTTTATCGAGATGCGCAAGGAATATTGCTGGATGCCTATAGCCCCGATACTGTCGGTGGCACCGGTGAGGTATTTGACTGGCAAGCCGTGCCTGAAGGGCTGAAAAAGTCTATAATTCTTGCTGGTGGTCTTACGCCACTGAATGTTGCTAAGGGAATTACGCAAGTTCGCCCCTATGCGGTGGATGTGAGTGGTGGAGTGGAAGCGAGCAAAGGCATTAAGGATACCGCAAAGATAGCGGCGTTTGTCGATGCGGTTCGCAGTGTGTGAAACGGTTCGAATTGAATTTTAATTTTAAGTAGTGAGTCTTCATGAGCAATGAAATAGCAGTTCCAGAATTATCAGCGCAGCCGGATGCCAGTGGCCATTTTGGTGTTTACGGCGGCCGTTTTGTCGCCGAGACCTTGATGGCGCCATTGGATGAGTTGACCGCCGCCTACGAGCGGTTGAAAAACGATGCTGAATTCCAGGCCGAGCTGGATAAAGATCTGGCGCACTATGTGGGCCGTCCGTCACCGCTCTATTTTGCTGAACGCTGGAGCAAACAGCTCGGCGGCGCGAGGATTTATCTGAAGCGTGAAGATCTCAATCATACCGGCGCGCATAAAATAAACAACACCATCGGTCAGGCGCTGTTGGCGAAACACCTGGGTAAAACCCGCATTATCGCCGAGACTGGTGCCGGTCAGCACGGGGTGGCATCGGCGACGGTCGCGGCACGACTTGGGCTTGAATGTGTCGTCTATATGGGTGCGGAAGATGTGAAGCGTCAGGCGCTCAATGTCTATCGCATGAAGCTACTCGGTGCTGAGGTGGTGCCGGTTACCGCCGGTTCGAAGACGCTCAAGGATGCGTTGAATGAAGCGATGCGTGACTGGGTCACCAACGTCGATAATACCTTTTATATTATTGGTACCGTGGCAGGTCCGCACCCGTATCCCATGTTGGTGCGTGATTTTCAGGCGATCATCGGCCGCGAGGCAAAAGAGCAGGTGATGGAAGCGGAAGGGCGTCTGCCCGATGCACTGGTCGCCTGTGTCGGTGGTGGTTCGAATGCAATTGGCCTGTTTCACCCTTTTATTGAAGACAAAGACGTTGCGATGTACGGCGTTGAAGGAGGTGGTGATGGGATCGATACCCCGCGCCACGCCGCTCCGCTGTGTGCCGGTCGCCCAGGTGTGTTGCACGGCAATCGTACCTATTTAGTTGAAGATGACAATGGTCAGATTATCGAGACCCACTCTGTTTCTGCTGGGCTTGACTACCCTGGTGTAGGCCCTGAACATGCATGGCTGAAAGATATCGGCCGTGCCCACTATGTTGCAGTGACTGATGATGAGGCGCTACAGGCGTTTCATGATTTGACTAAAATCGAAGGGATCATGCCTGCACTGGAGTCGAGCCATGCGCTCGCCTATGTAAAGAAACTGGCACCGACGATGAGCAAGGGTCAGATTATCATCGTTAATCTTTCAGGGCGTGGCGATAAAGATATCCATACCGTGGCGGGACTTGAGGGGATGACGGTATGAGCAGAATTAAGGCTTGTTTCGAAGCGCTAAAGGCGGCCAATAAAAAGGCATTGATCCCGTTTGTGACGGCCGGTGACCCTAACCCAAATGTGACGGTGCCATTGATGCATACGATGGTCGAGGCGGGTGCAGACCTGCTCGAACTGGGTGTGCCATTTTCTGACCCGATGGCGGAGGGGCCCATCATTCAGAAGGCGTGCGAACGCGCATTGGCACATGGCACCAGTCTGCGTGATGTGTTGGCGATGGTGGCTGAGTTCCGTAAAACCAACACGACGACACCGGTGGTGTTGATGGGTTACATGAATCCGGTTGAGATTATGGGGTACCAGGCGTTTGCGACAGCTGCTGCTGAGGCGGGTGTCGATGGGCTGATAACGGTCGATATGCCACCGGAAGAGGCCGGTGACTTGTTGGCTGTGCTGAAGGGGGCTGAGATCGATCCGATCTTTCTGCTGGCTCCCACCACCATTGATAAGCGCATCACCAAAATCTGTGCCGAGACGAGTGGTTTTGTATACTATGTCTCATTAAAGGGTGTTACAGGGGTGGCTAATCTCGATGTGGCTTCGGTTGAAGCAAAGATAGCGCAGATCCGGAAGCACACGGATATGCCGATTGGTGTTGGCTTTGGCATTCGAGATGCCGAGACGGCGCAGCGGGTGGCAGCAGTCGCCGACGCGGTGGTAGTGGGTAGTGCGATCGTCAACCGAGTGGCAGAGAATGCCGAGTCGCCCGAAAAGATTAACGAAGCCGTTGCGGCGCTGTTGCGTGAAATGCGCGTGGCAATGGATACCGATCCACCAAAGGCGGGTTGGTTTGCGAGACTATTTGGAGCAGGGCATTAGATATGAGCTGGTTTGAAAAACTGATCCCGGAGAAAATTAAAACGGAAGCGAGTAAAAAGCGTTCGATTCCGGAAGGGCTGTGGACCAAGTGTGATTCCTGTAATCAGATCCTTTACCGTGCCGAGCTAGAGCGCAGCCTGGGTGTTTGTCCTAAATGTGATGACCATAGCCGCATCGGTGCGCGTCGCCGCCTGGAAAGTTTCCTGGATGAAGAGCCTCGTATGGAGTTGGCCAATGATGTTGAGCCAGTCGATATTCTGAAGTTCCGCGATGTTAAAAAATATAAAGACCGCATCATCCAGTCACAAAAAAACACGGGTGAAAAAGATGCGCTGATTGTGATTATGGGGCAGGTTAATGCTGTACCACTGGTTGCAATGGCATTTGAATTTCGCTTTATGGGCGGCTCAATGGGCTCGGTGGTGGGTGAACGTTTTGTACAGGCTGCTAATGCCTGTCTTGAATACAATATCCCGTTGGTCTGCTTTTCAGCCAGTGGTGGTGCGCGGATGCAGGAAGCGCTTTTTTCGCTGATGCAGATGGCGAAGACCAGTGCGGTGTTGGCGAAGTTGCGTGAACGCGGCATCCCTTTTATCTCTGTTCTGACAGATCCAACCATGGGTGGTGTCTCGGCGAGTCTGGCAATGCTGGGTGATGTGAATATTGCGGAGCCAAAGGCGTTGATCGGTTTTGCTGGGCCTCGTGTGATTCAGCAGACGGTGCGAGAGACACTGCCAGTTGGTTTTCAGCGCAGTGAATTCCTGGTTGAACATGGCGCGGTCGATTTTATTGTGGATCGTCGTGAGATGCGTGATCGTGTCTCATCGTTGTTGGCGATATTGACTGCACGACCTTCGAGCAGTGATCAGATGTCGATCCCGTTGGTACCGAAAGAAGCTTCTTAAACAACATATCTTGTAATAACATTGGCGCGTTCAGATATGCGTTTTGATTCGCTTGATGCGTGGCTGACGTGGCAGGAGCAGCTCAACCCGACTGAAATTGAGCTGGGTCTTGATCGAGTGCGGGTTGTACTGCAACGTCTGCGACTGGAATCGCCTGGTTTTGCAGTCATCACCATCGCTGGCACAAATGGTAAGGGGTCGAGTGTGGCGATGTTGCAGTCGATCTATCGTGCAGCTGGTTATCACGTCGGTGCTTACACCTCACCTCATCTTCAGCGTTATAACGAACGTATTACGCTTAACGGTGAGGAGGCGGATGATGCGCTGTTGTGCAACGCCTTTGAGCAGATAGAGGCAGCGCGGTGTGCGGGTAATGATGAGATTTCTCTGACCTATTTTGAATTTGGCACGCTGGCGGCAATTGTGATTTTTCACCAGGCGGGGGTTGATATCGGTGTGCTTGAGGTTGGCCTTGGCGGGCGGCTGGATGCAGTCAATGTGATCGACCCGGATGTGGCGCTGGTGACAATGGTGGATATCGATCATCAGTCGTGGCTAGGCAATGACCGTGAAACGATTGCGCGTGAAAAGGCTGGTATCTATCGTACCAATCTACCGGCAATCTGTGCTGAGCCTAAGCCCGCACGTAGTCTGGTAGCCCATGCTGCGGCGATCGGCGCTCAATATTATGGTCTAAACGGTCAGTTTAGTTATGGTCTCGATAGTGAGGCGAATGATGGTACGTGGTTTTGGCAGAGTGAGGGGCGGCAATACGATGCATTGCCACCACTGGGATTGAGTGGTGCCTTTCAGTTACAGAATGCGGCGGGTGTATTGATGGTGGTGACGCTGTTGCAGTCTCGTTTCCCGGTGACATTCGATGCTGTTGAATCAGGTCTTAAGCAGGTGCAGGTAGCTGGGCGTCTGCAACGGGTTGCCCTTACTGGGGCATTTGCGCAGGTTGAGTGTCTGCTGGATGTGGCGCATAACCCATCGAGTGCGCAGGTCCTGTGCGAGGCACTGACTGAGCCGTTGTGTGATGGCACAACGCACGCCGTGGTGGGAATGCTTGAGGACAAGGATATTGGGGCAGTTATCGCGGCGATGGCACCCGTAATAGACCGCTGGCATGTGGCAGACCTTGATGCCTCTGTGTGCGATAGAGGTGCGAGCGCTGAGGTGATTGTTGCCTGTTTGCGGGTTGTATCTGATTCACTGACGGTTTCATCTTTTGACGATGTAGCAGATGCGACCGCTGCTGCACTGGAAAATGCCTGTGCGGGCGACCGCGTAGTGATCTTTGGTTCCTTTTTTACGGTGGCGGCGGCTAAAACCTTTTTTGAGGATGTTGGGTGCTGCGAGGCGAATTAAGGTAAAATCCCTGTTCTGGGATTACGGGGATGATTAAGCAAGTACAACCGACGAAGTGTTATTAACTGGACTGGATCGACAAAATGCAGGAAAACAAGCTTAAGCAGCGTGTAGTGGGTGGACTTGTTCTGCTAGCGCTGGCGGTTATTTTTATTCCGATGGTGCTCGATTTCCGCAAGGATTACGATCAGGTGATTAACGGTACTAATATCCCGCCGAAGCCAAAAGAGATGCGTGTTGAAACCTTTGAGTTAAATCAAACACCTCAGGCAAAAGTGCCGAGATTAGCGATGGATGAATCCTCGGTAGAGGAGAAGTTAGCGAATCATCCGTTGGTGCAACAGAAACGCGCTGCAGATGCGATTGCAGCTAAGGCCTTGCCGCCACCTCCGATTAAAGCAGCGGCTGCAGTGAAGCCAGTGTCGGTATCGTTGTCGCGTGAAGGGTGGACGGTGCAGGTGGGTAGTTTTAGTAATGAAAAAAATGCACGGGGTCTACGTGATAAAATACGCAAAAATGGCTTTACTGCGTTTGTCGATAGTGTGAATGTGAAAGGTAAGTTAAGTCATCGTGTGCGGATTGGCCCTGCTGCTGATAAAGAGAAAGCAAACACCTTGAAAAAGAGATTACAGAAAGAGATGAGCCTGAAAGGGCTTGTGATCTGGCACCAGCGGTGATGCAACGGCGAATGAACAGTGTTGAGGTGGTTAAGTAGTGACATTGATATGGCTTGATTATGTGCTTGCGGGCGTAATCCTGATATCGATGTTGATCGGTGTGCTGCGAGGTCTGGTGAAAGAGGTGATGTCGCTATTGGGCTGGGTGTTAGCGGGTTGGACCGCGCTGCAATTTTCAGCCGAGTTTGCAGTCTTTCTGGGGAATTTTGTTAGCCATGACGGATTGCGTTTTGCGTTAGCATTTATTGGCCTGTTTGTGGGTGTGCTGGTGGTGAGCATGCTGGTGAATCACCTGGTTACAAAGTTGATTCATCTGAGTGGTCTGAAAGGGATTGATCGCCTGCTTGGTTCTCTTTTTGGTGCCTTGCGTGGCGCTTTGATCGTGGTTGTATTAGTACTGCTAGGAGGCATTTCGCCGATGGCGGCGGAACCGGCCTGGTCGAATTCCATTATGGTTGAATATTTTGAACAGGCAGCAAACTGGCTCTCTGATAATTTTTCAGGACGTATGGAACAAGTTGTCAAGAGTCAGCAGATTGATCTCTAGTTAATTGAAGTGATACAAATTTAAGTATTTTATTTTTTGATGAGGGTTTTCTAATGTGTGGTGTGGTCGGACTTGTCCAGAAGAGTAACGTGAATCAGGCGATCTATGATGCGCTGACAGTATTGCAACACCGTGGACAGGACGCCGCCGGAATCATGACCTGTGATGATGGAAAACTCTATCTGCGCAAACAGAATGGCCTGGTGCGCGATGTCTTTAAGACTTCGCATATGATTAATCTGCAAGGGAATGTGGGCGTTGGCCATGTGCGTTACCCAACGGCGGGTTGTTCGTCTTCTGCAGAAGCACAACCATTTTATGTGAATTCACCTTACGGTATTGCGCTGGCACATAATGGTAATTTGACCAATGCGGATGAGTTGAAAGAGGCTTTGTTTCGTGATGATAAACGCCACATCAACACTAACTCTGATTCGGAAGTACTATTGAACGTGTTTGCACATGAGCTGCAATGCGCTAATAAACTGCACATCGATGCCGATGATATTTTTGAAGCCGTCCGTGGTGTGCATCGTCGTTGTAAGGGTGGTTATGCCGCCATTGCGATGATCACCGGGATTGGCATTGTTGGCTTTCGAGACCCATATGGTATTCGTCCGATTGTGTTTGGCAAACGCACCACTGATGTTGGTGATGAGTATATGATTGCGTCAGAGAGTGTGGCGTTAGATGCGTTAGGCTTTGAGCGTATTCGAGATGTTGAGCCGGGCGAAGCTGTTTTTATTACGGTTGATGGTGAGCTGAAAACAATGCAGTGTGCTGAAAACCCTGTCTATGCCCCCTGCATTTTTGAACATGTTTATCTGGCGAGACCTGATTCAATCATTGATGATATTTATGTTTATCGCGCTCGTCTGCGTATGGGGGAAAAATTGGCAGACAAAATCCAGCGTGATTATTCTGAGCTTGATATCGATGTCGTGATCCCCATTCCGGATACTAGTCGTACTGCTGCACTAGCATTAGCCAATAAGATGGGGTTGCGTTATCGAGAAGGATTTATTAAAAACCGCTATATCGGTCGTACCTTTATTATGCCGGGGCAGCAGCAGCGTAAGAAGTCGGTGCGCCAGAAATTGAATGCCATTGAGCTGGAGTTTAAGGGTAAAAATGTTTTGTTAGTGGATGACTCGATTGTTCGAGGTACCACCTCTGATCAGATTATTCAGATGGCACGTGATGCTGGCGCGAAAAGTGTTTACTTCGCTTCTGCTGCGCCACCAGTGCGTTATCCAAATGTATACGGGATTGATATGCCGGCTGCTGAAGAGTTGATTGCACATAACCGTACCGATGATGAAGTATGTGAAGTGATTGGTGCAGACAAATTGATCTATCAGGATCTTGATGATTTGATTGATGCGGTACGTGCGGGGAATCCTGCGGTTGAGCAGTTTGATACATCATGTTTTAACGGCGAATATGTGACTGGTGATGTAACCCCTGAGTACCTGAGCGACCTGGAAAAGGCGCGAGCCGATAGTGCCAAAGGGAAGGATAAGCCTAAAGTGAATGTAATAGGCATGCACAATACGCCGTAATTCTATTGTATCCTGCGCCCGGTATTGACAGTCACTGGGTGCAGGCGTAAGGTACAACCTAGTATAGCGGTGGGTAACCACCGGGCGCCGATTTGAAAATCAGCTTGCGGGCGCCTTAAAAATTCAGCTAAAGCGGGAAGAACCTGCTTTAGTTTTCGACCTGGTGGGTTTTTTTGTGTCTGGAATTTCTTCTGGGTGCTCCATATATTCGCCTCGCTTTAAGATTTAATTTTGTGGGGATGTAGTCATGACAGAAAAAGATTTTAGTCAGTACGGTATCGGTACACGTGGCGTGCGTGCCGGGCAGCGGCGTACGCATGAAGGTGAACAATCGGAACCGATTTTCACCACTTCCAGTTTTGTATTTGATAGCGCTGAGCAAGCGGCTGCGCGTTTTTCTGGCGAGGAACCGGGTAATATCTATTCACGTTTTACCAATCCAACGGTTAATACCTTTGAGCGACGTTTAGCGGCACTTGAAGGCGGAGAGCGTTGTGTCGCTACGGCCTCCGGTATGGCAGCGATCACGGCAGCCTGTAGCGCGCTGTTAAAGAGTGGTGATCATATTCTCTCATCGAACGGTATCTTTGGTAGTACCACGATCCTGTTTAATAAATACCTGTCGCGGTTTGGCATTGAGCATCATTCGATTCCATTGACTGACCTTTCTCAGTGGGAGACGTCGATCAAATCGAATACTCGTATGCTATTTATCGAGACGCCTTCGAATCCATTAGCTGAGGTGGTCGATATCAAGGCGCTTGCGGTGATTGCTAAGCGACATGATTGCCTGCTGGTGGTAGACAACACCGTGTGTACTGCCGCACTGCAACGACCATTAGCGCTGGGTGCAGATCTGGTGGTGGTTTCAGCCACTAAATATATTGATGGCCAGGGGCGTTGTGTCGGTGGTGCTGTGATTGGCAATGGTGAGTTGATTGACGATGTTTACGGTTTTCTGCGTACCGCTGGGCCAAGTATGAGTCCGTTTAACGCATGGGTATTCATGAAAGGGTTAGAGACCTTGAAAGTCCGTATGCAGGCACATAGCGCAAGCGCATTGATACTGGCTAAATGGCTGGAAACACACGCAGCAGTTAAACAGGTGTTTTATGCGGGGCTTGAATCACATCTGCAACATAAACTGGCCGCGCAGCAGCAAGATGGCTTTAGTGGACTGCTAGCATTTGAGTTGAAGGGCGGACGAGATGAGGCGTGGCGTTTTATTAACGGTACAACGCTGGTGTCGATTACCGCTAATCTGGGAGATGCAAAAACCACCATCACGCACCCTGCTACTACTACTCATGGCCGTCTGTCGGATGAAGAGCGTGATAATGCGGGTATCCATCAGGGCCTGGTACGTGTTGCGGTTGGGCTTGAAGATGTCGAAGATTTGCAGGCCGATCTACAATGTGGTTTTGATGCGTTGTAAGTAGTACTGTTCTGATGTCGCAGGTTCATAGAAAAAACCTGCTGGCCATATACCAGGCGGCCATTGATGGGGTGAATGGCCGTGCGGCTGTGCGACGTTATCTGATGTCGCGCAGTTTCAACATGACGACTCCCTGTTATCTCATTGCAATTGGAAAGGCCGCTGCCAGCATGGCAGAAGGGACTTTTGATGTGATGGCGGCCCAAATTGAACATGCGTTAATCATCACTCGTCACGGTTATGGCGGTGCATTTACAAATGTACCTGAATCACATCCGGTTGAACTAATTGAAGCGGGGCACCCGCAGCCTGATGAGCATAGTTTGATTGCAGGTCAGCGACTGTTATCACTACTGGATGACGCGCCAGATAATGCAGAATTTATATTTTTAATTTCGGGAGGTGCCTCTACGCTGGTGGAAGTGTTGCCTGCATTGATTGAGCTGGTTGAATTACAACGCATTAACCGTTGGCTGCTCGGTAGTGGGCTGGCAATCGATGAAATCAATCAGATTCGGCAGACGTTGTCACTGATCAAGGGAGGTCGTCTAATCCCTCATTTAAAAGGACGAATGACGCTTAATCTGTTGATGTCAGATGTGCCAGACGATGATCCTGCAGTGATAGGTTCTGGTTTGCTGGTTAAGCAATCACACCATTGCCCTCAAGCTATTATCGATAAAATACCTGACTGGTTACGGCGATACCCTGGTGAAAATATGACTGGGTTGAGTGAACCAGAGTCACCAGTTGAAACTGCCATCGTTGCCTCAGCAAGTGATGCACGTAAATCTGCCGCTATTGCGGCTGAAGAACTTGGCTATTGTGTTTATTGCCATTCTCATTTTATTGATGGCGATGCGATGCTTGCTGGTCAACAATTGATCTCTGAGTTAAATAATTGTGAACCTGGTGTCCATATCTGGAGCGGAGAAACCACGGTTCAATTGCCAGGTGAGCCTGGGCAAGGTGGTCGTTGTCAGCATCTCGCACTTGCTGCTGCAGAAGCGATGCAGCCAGATAGCCTCATAATACTATTGGCAGCAGGAACAGATGGCAGCGATGGCGGCATCAATCAATTTGAAGCAGATGCGGGTGCGTTGGTGGATAGTGGAACCCTCTGTCGTGCCAGGCTTGATGGCTATGATGTGGAAGAGGCATTGATACAGGCAAATGCGGGTGCGTTTCTCGCAGCAAGTGGTGATTTGATTTCCACCGGTCCAACGGGTGCAAATGTAATGGATTTGATGATTGCCTGTATTCCAGGAAAGCTAGCCCCTGTTTTGATATGAGCAAGGTACTTTAAATCCGACAGCCTCCCGGCCTGTAGAATTATTGAAATTACCCGATATATTGAGTATTCATCCGAGCTGGTTTTTTTGAGACTTTTACAGCATATGAGCATTGAGAAGCGTCTGTTGGTCAGGTTATCTATCCAAATACATGGCGATAGTATTAATGCTTTATCTGATGAATTTTATCGCACCCTTTTTCAGAGAAACCCTGAGTTACGTGAGATTATGCCGGATGATGCGGTTGCGCTAAATAAAAAATTCTTCAACATGCTGGCTGTCTTTAAAGGGGTTAAGCACTTAGAGAAAATTGAAAGTTCAATTAAACAATTAGGCAAACGTCATTTTCTAAAATATGGTGCAAAAATGGATCATTTTGATGATATTCGCACGGCACTCCTTTTATCGTTAGAGACGGTATTAGCATCGAAGTTTGATGACAGATTGCGTGATGCATGGGAAATTGTTTTTGATGAAGTTGCATCAATCATGAGTGGTGGGCTACCAGATGAGGGCTTAAGTGAGAAGAGTATTCCCATAACATCAATTACTAGCAGCGATAATGGATTATTAGCGGAAATTGGTGGCCGTGATGTTGTTTATGCGATTCACCAGCGCCTTTATGATGTTCTATTTGATGAACCATGGTTAGAGCGGTTTTTTTATGGAAAAGAAAAATCGGTATTAGTGCGTAAGCAAACTGAATTTATGGTCGCAGCATTTGGTGGAGAAAATCATTATCAGGGCGATACGCCCGCCTTTGTACACATGCATATGATGATTACTGAAGAGCAGCTAAGTATACGCGAGACAGCTTTATATAATGCGATGAAGGATGAGGGGATGTCAGATGATCTGATTGTAAGGTGGTTGCAGGTTGACCGTAGTTTTTGGCCTGGTTTAATTAAGCAGTCTGTCAACGAATGTGTTTTAAAGTGCACAGGTCAGCGCGCAATCGTGATAGAGAAACCTCTCGGGTATCATGCACCTAAAAAGCGTTAAGGTATGAATGATGAATCATATCTGGTAACAGGCTCTACATCCCTGAAAGAAAGCGTTCAATCAATTTTTCAGGAAAATTAAACCTTTCCATATCATCCAGTGTTTTTGCCATTTTGTAGAAAATTTTGTGGAATTTAATATCAAGTGTTTTTTGGTTGAATACAGCAAATTCAGCCTGTGGTACCTGGCTTCTTGTTTTTCCAACTGACCCTGGGCAAACGAGAGATGCTTGATGGTTAAGTGAGAATGTAGAATCATTGCTAAGTTTATCACCTGTTTTTGTTCGATAATAAACCGTTGAGAGATGTGAGTGGCCGTGAAAACATATTGGGATTTCACGTTCTTCTAAATTATTTAGATTGTCTTCGTATGTCATTTTATAGACATAGGCGTTGAAGAACGTTTTATCGACAGGAGCGCCGTGCAATGCTAGCCAGTTATCTTGTCGTATGTAGGGAGGGAGTTGTTCTAACCACTCTTTATGTTGACGAGATAACCGTTCTCTACTCCAGTCGACCACCCAACGGGCAAAGTGAGAAAAGCCCCTGGAGCTATTGCCTGTAGCCACTGCGTTATCATGGTTTCCTTTTACGACACTAAAACCAGATTCAATTAACAGCTGTATGCAGGTGTCTGGATGTGGGCCGTAACCGACGATATCACCTAACACGATGCCATTTTTGATACCCATTTGATCGAGTTCTTCGAGAACAGCTTCAAGAGCAGGTTGATTGCTATGTATATCAGCAATTACAGCGATTAAATCGTCAGTTATCCGGTCAGGTACCTGCTTGTACGAGGCGGAGGTATCGATACTGTCTGGGGGGCTTTGTTGATTCCGCAAGCTTTTAAAAAGAGCCTGGCGAGACTTCTGTTGTTGATCATTAGCAATAAAACCATTTTTAATTTGTTCGATTGTGACTACAATCCAGTGACTATCATTGAAATTATTTAATATATGTTTTCGAATGTTTTCACCATATTTAGACCAGGCTATTTCATCGAATTGATTTAATTTTAGTAACAGGTGACTAATGCTAGTACTGAAGGCAGTGAAGTCATCCCAGTGATAGAGGTCATCATCCAGGTAAAAAAGTTTTCCAGTGTGATCGACTGCAAAATTTGATAAGCCAATATCGAGGCGTTTGTCATATTTCCTGGCAATATAAAAATAATTCTCATTTATGTTAGATAAGTAATCGATGAACAACTTTGAACTGACTGTTTCACAAGTTATATGAAGAGGTTCAAGAACAGGCGTAATGTTAGCAATGATTCCGCCTTCATCAGTATGAATAACAAACCAGGTTTTTGCCGGATGATATATCTTATAAAGACGCTCTTGCTCGATTGTTTTAGCAATCCAGCGACGTGCTTCAACGACTTTGAAGTTGAATTCAGATTTTAACTTTACAATATAATGTTTATTGGAAAAAATTCGTGTAGATGGTCGGCCGGTAAAATTTTCGCCATGTTTAAGATTTTCTTCTTTTTGAGAAAGTACATTAACAATGTGTTCAACGTTAATCTGTAATTTGACATCTAGCGCACCGATTATCTCAATGTCATGACTGCAAGGTTGAATCATGGGTATATTTTCCTGGCCATGAAGAGAGGGAAACCTCCCCCTCTTCATTTTATGCTGGCGACTGCTTCTGAATAAGGGAAGATAGCACGCTATGGACAGAGTGGTTCAAGGTCTGGTAGCGCACCTCGTAATGCAGCCCACCCCATGCCTAAATTGGTTTTATTTGAGGTGATTAGAACGGCTAATGCATTAGGTTTTCCGGGTACGGTTGACATATAATGGAAGGTATTGGTGGTTGACATCTGGACTTCTTTGATGCTGTTTTCCAGCGTCTCTCCACGTTGCTGAGAGATTAATTTTTCAACACTTTTGATTCCTTTCCCCCTAAACATTTCTACTGCAGCTGAGGCGACGGCATCAATGTATGTTTGAGTGAAATAGGGGACGTCATGAGCCGCCCCAAGTAGCAAACCGGTGGAAAGATCTACAACTGCCACTCCAAGTGCACCGTCTGCATCATTTAGAATTTTTCCGCAAATATCATTGATTGATGACATCTATGTTCTCCTGATTGTATTTGTGTTGTTTAATAAAAATCACCCATTATTAATTACTAGTCCATCATGGCATGAAGTTTATGCCATCGTCCTTATGACTGGGTGGCGCCATAATTTATCATGATTTGTTCAACCAGCTCTGCGGCACCGCGGGTGTGTGCCAATGTAAGACCCATGTTAGTTGTCGCTTTTGTAAATACGGTTAGTAATAGCGTTGGCCCAGCTTGCAGTACATAGATATTTCCATTATCAGCTTCAACCAGCAGGTTCTTTGTCTCACCTCGCCCAGCTTCTCTTGCCATTGTGATACTCAGTGCTAAAATAGCGCTACTCATGGCAGAAAAACGTTTTACATCGAAATCGTCGGGAAGTACCTGCGCCCAGGGAAGGCCGTCACTGCTGGTGACTATGGCTGCTACAATGTCATCTGAATCATTTTTAAGAGAATTTAGTGTTGCTAATATATTGGCTATGATTTCATCTGGCGCGCGTTGCCCATGATGCTGGTGTGTAACCTTATCAACAATGTCGGATGTGACGTCCATGGTTATTCCCCCTGAAATATATAATTACAATACAGCCATTAAGGCATAAACTAGATCTTTAACATCATCTTCATTTCGAGCATCAATTTCTAATACCGGAATGGGGTAACCTTTTTCTATAATCACATCTTGAACCTCTTCATATCTGGTGTTGTCCGAAATGTCAGCGCGCGTGATGCCAATCACTGCTCCGGTCTCCTGTATGAAACTATCAAATGCACCGAGGTAGAATTCGCAGTCTGCAGCAGGGTCTGGACTGGTTGCATCGACTAATAGTATTAACCCCATTCCACCCTGGCATAGTATGTCCCACATAAAATTGAAGCGATCCTGGCCTGGAGTACCGTATAGATGGATGAACTCACCATCCTCTAGTTCAATGTAGCCATAGTCCATTGCAACGGTGGTGAGGTCTTTTTTATTTAATGTTTCATCGGTTGCTGCGACATCTGTTCCAATAACGGGTGCGTCACTTAGACAGGTAATCGCAGCCGTCTTTCCCGCGCCGACCGGGCCTGTAAATACAATCTTATGTTCTCCTATATGCATACCTGATTCTTCCTCTAAACCATTTATCCGGTAGTGCTAAGTTTTTTGGCAAGCCTGGATAGTAGGCCTGATTTTTTACTTTTATTATTTCCGTAAATCTCTGCGGTATTGGCCTTTTCATCAATGGCGCTTAAGCCAAGTGCATATACAAGATTATAAAAATCAGTGATGATTTTTATATCTAGTTGTGTCGCTTGTTGTAACTGATTTACTGTCATTGATTTTCTGGTGAGTAGTGCTGACATTTTTAGGTATTCAGGGTGTTTTCTCATATATTCACGTGGAAATCTGGGCATGGATTTAAGCTTGACAGGTGTGTCGTGAGAGTGCTCTGGTAATATTTTTCCATTAGCACCGACCATAGCGGTATGCCAGATAATGGTATTAATTGGATAGATATTTACGCCGTTGCTTGACGCTTGTTCATACTCTTCCACTGCGCTCAGGGGGCTTATCTGGGGAAGGGTATCTTTTTCTCTGGCGATGATATGAATTTCCGGTAGTGACGCACGTGTCGCTACTGAGCGAGAGATACCATTAATATAGAGTGGACTATACGGCGGGCATTCGAGTTTGATCAGGCCGTTTTTCTGACATGCAGTAATAAACTCATGTAATAACAGTGGTGTGTTGTTGGTATTTACGGGAGAAGTTGAAATGTTAGCGTGACTTCCTACTTTAATATTTTTTTTTGTGCTTGATTTAAATTGTTCGCAGGAAATATTGAAAGCATTAACCAGATCGTGAATTCTTACCGGGCGCTCCAGTAGCCGTGAGCCTTGAGGGGTCGGCATGAATTTTTCAGATAAAAATATTTTAGTCTGGTCAGGGTTTTTTTTCTTAAGATAATCGGCCCCGGCATCGGTATCATTATTGATCAATATCACTTCGCCTGAGAGGACTCCTTCAGGAAGTATGGTAAGTGAAGTGCCTGGTACGTCTATTAATTTGATAGCAACGGCAAGGATCGCATGATCTTGTTTTGTAAGCCCAAGAAGGGATAAACTAATACTACGCATAATTTTTTTCAGCTGCGTCGCTGCCCCTCGTTACGTCATTTGACCAATCCGAGTCAAACTTAAATTCGGTTTACCAAAACTAATGATATTTCGGATATCCTTATCACGTTACTTTAGCATCGGCGCTTAAATTCAGAACTATTTTCAGCCTGACTTTCACTCTTTAGCATGTCTAATATGTTTTAATGTTCTGAAAATTATATTTATGATGGCAGGATAGTTCGCTTTTTCTCTTGATGATTTGCAAAAATCAATCCTGCCTGTCATATCTACTTTATCTGTATCGACGTGGTCTCTATTTACTTGAGCGATAACGTCTTATGCTTATAAATAAATAATAATATATTTATGGCAGGTGGGGAGTGTCGTAATGGCATCAGTTGTTGAGTTATCGGTTTTATGTTTACAGAAACTAGATGTTTATTTGACCGATTTGGTGCTCTATATAGCTATAATGGATGATTATATATTTGTCTAGCTGTCTAGCTGTCTAGCTGTCTAGCTGTCTAGCTGTCTAGCTGAGATGTGAATACATCGTGTTGCTAGCTAAATATTCGATGGTTAGTGCTGAAATATATCTGACACAAGGGCAATCTGACGTCCAGTGATGAGAAACTATTCAACGCGATTGAACCAGATATTTTCCATTGAGCCATTCATTTGACTCCAGACTGCGATGGTGTCGCCATTGCTTCCAGTCGCAATTTGAGGGTTGACCGCTGCACCGGTACTATCGCTTTCGATAAGTATTGCAGTCGACCAGTTGCCTGTTACATAGTGACTGACCCAGATATCCATCTGTGCCCCACCACCACTTGTCTGGCTCCACAGGACGATAGCATTGCCGCTACTGTCGGTGGCCGCTTGCACGCCATTGGTGATTTCACTGATATCTCCTGAGACAAGAACATCGCCCTCCCAGCTATCGGTGGCAGCGGTATAGTGGTTGGCACGAATGGCTCCCTCTGCTGCATGTGTCCAGATTACCTGTGCATTGTTGTTGGCGTCAGTTATGATCTGGGGTGCACGTGCATCACTAATATCATGGTTTTCGATCAATTTCTCTATGCTCCAGGGTGCGCCTGCAGTGTAACGATTAGTCCAGATGCTATACCGACTACCATCATAGTGACTCCAGGCCGCAATGGCATTTCCAGCGCTGTCGAAAGCGACCTGTGGGGTTTCGGCTGATCCAGCCTGAATAGATTCAAGCAGTTGTGTATAAGGATTCCACCCACTACCCGCTGTATATCGATTAGTCTGAATGTTAAACCGGAAGCTATCATCCTGACTCCAGATTGCGATTGCATTGCCATTAGTATCCATCGTGACTTGCGGAGTGATGGCGTCTCTTGTATTGAATTCGATTGTTTCTGCAGTACCCCATGTACTAGCAGAGGCGTAATGATTAGCCCAGATGTTACTAATGCCACTGCCATCAATTTGTTGCCACACTGCCATGGCATCACCGCTATCATTAACGGTGATTTGAGGGGCTGTTGCTGAATTAGCATTATCGGTTTCTATCATCTGTGCAGTGCCCCATGCACCTCCTGCAGTATAGCGATTAGCCCAGATATTATTTCGATCACCGTCACTCTGGCTCCATACAGCCAGCGCATTGCCGCTACCATCCACCGCAATCTGTGGTGTGACGGCATTGCCAGCATCATCTGTTTCAATTAATTCTGGGTTGCCCCATGTGCCGCCTGCGGTATAGCGATTGGTCCAGATGCTGGTTCGCGTGCCATCACTTTGCGCCCATACTGCGATGGCATTGCCAACGGTATCGATTGTGATCTGGGGTGTTGATGCCAGTCCAGTATCATTATTCTCGATTAGCATGGCGGTACCCCAGCTAGAGCAGGAGAGCAGTATATTGTCAATGTTAGTACCATTGATGATACCGCTGCCGTTGGCAATAGAGCAGTTTTGCCCTGAGGGTTGGTTGGACACAGTGATGTTGTAGTCACTGCCGTCAGGTAGTGCGGTAGAAAATTCAAATGATACACCGCCAATCATCAATGTGTCTCCACTGTTGTTTTGTAGTGTCAGGCCTGTGTTGGGTGAAATGTTGACACTGCCGCTAATTGAATAAGTTGAAACAGCTGTGGGTGATGGCGTAGAGGCGGCTGGCGTAGAGGATCCACTACAGGCCGCTAGTGTAAGACTGATGATAGATAAAGTGATTAATTTAATTTGCGCACTGATAGCCACTGACCGTACCCATTATTTTTTTCAAAGGTTATAAACAAAAGGTGGTGATAACCTGAGTAATTATGATTCCATATATACTATCGGCAGGCTGACGAGAATCTGAAAAAACAGAAAAATTGCAGTTTTAAGTGATTAGCGCCTTCAAATTAGCTGGAAGAGCCTGTTGCTCCCGATGAAGATCGGGAGCAAGTTTAGTAAAAGATGTAATAAGAGGGGTAGTAATGGATTTTCTTAGTAAAAATCTATTTTTCCCCCTCAATCTCAAGGACAGCCCGGGTCATCTCCAGAATACTATCCGGATTAAGTGAAATAGAATCGATCCCCTGTTTGACCAGCCACTGTGTCATTTCTGGATAGTCAGAGGGCGCCTGACCGCAGATGCCGACATATTTCCCCTGTTTTTTACAGGCGGTGATTGCCATCTCAATCAGCCTGGTAACAGCGGGATTGCGTTCATCAAAGCCGCTGACGATGCCGGAGTCGCGGTCGATACCGAGTGTTAATTGTGTGAGGTCATTGGAGCCGATTGAAAAACCATCGAAATGTTCTAAAAACTCATCAGCCAGTAGTGCGTTGGAGGGGATTTCGCACATCATGTGAATTTTGAGCCCATTTTCACCGCGTGCTAATCCTTCGACAGCCATTAGCTCCAGGGTCTTGATTCCTTCATCGACTGTGCGAACAAAAGGAATCATCAGTGCGATATTATCTAATCCCATCCGTTCACGTGCGCGCTTCATTGCAGCACATTCGAGTTTGAAGCATTCGGCAAAGTGTTCTGAAAAATAACGATTGGCACCACGCAGGCCGATCATGGGGTTCTCTTCTTCGGGTTCAAATTGCTTGCCACCAATCAGGGATGCGTATTCATTTGATTTGAAATCGCTCATGCGTACGATCACGGGTTTGGGGTAAAAAGCAGCGGCGATGGTGCTGATCCCTTCGGCGAGGCGTTTGATAAAAAAACTTTTACGATCAGGATAACCAGCACAAATGGTATCGATCTGTTGCTGTGTCTCTTTGTCGAGCAACTCATATTCAAGCAGCGCACGTGGATGCACACGAATGGTGTTGTTAATAATAAACTCCAGTCGCGCCAGCCCAACGCCACTGTTTGGCAGATGCGAAAATTTATACGCCTGCTCGGGGTTGCCAAGATTGAGCATGATATTGGTTTTGGGCTTCCTGAGTGTGCTGAGGTCTATCTCTTCGACCTCAAACTTTTGTTCGCCGCGATAGACATAACCACTATCCCCCTGAGCACACGAGACGGTGACCATCTCGCCAGTGCGTAGTGTTTGCGTTGCATCGCCACAGCCGACAATTGCCGGGATGCCGAGTTCTCGCGCGATGATGGCGGCGTGGCAGGTGCGTCCGCCACGGTTGGTGACAAGGCCAGCGGCGATCTTCATCACCGGTTCCCAGTCGGGGTCGGTGATGTCGGTTACCAGTACCTCGCCCGCTTGTAGCTCGCGCATCTGTGACGCTTCGAATATCACGCGCGCCTTGCCAGTGGCAATTTTTTGCCCGACGCTCTTGCCCTGAGCAAGTATTTCACCTTCACCTTTGAGGGTATAGCTACGGTGTACGTTGAGGTCTCGGTTGGCCTGCACGGTTTCGGGCCGCGCCTGTACAATAAAGATCTCACCGGTATTGCCATCTTTGGCCCACTCGATATCCATCGGACGGTCAACCCCTGCATGGTCGGTGTAATGTTTTTCGATGATCATTGCATCGCGCGCCAGCTGCAGTACCTCGTCATCAGTCAGCACAAAACGTTCCTGCTCTTCGCGCAGTACATGCACGTTATGGGTCGAGATACCTGCGGTGGGGTCGCCGGAGTAGATCATCTTGATCGCCTTTTCACCGAGGTGGCGCCGCAGGATGGGGCGGTGACCTTTTTCCAGGGTGGGCTTGAAGACGTAGTACTCATCGGGATTGACGATCCCCTGTACGATATTTTCACCGAGGCCGTAGGCGGCGGTGATGAAGACCACGTCGCGAAAGCCACTTTCGGTATCGAGGGTGAAAAGGACGCCAGAGGCACCGAGGTCCGCGCGTACCATTTTTTGCACGCCAATCGAGAGTGCCACGTCCATATGGGTAAAACCCTGATGGACGCGGTATGAGATGGCTCGGTCGGTAAAGAGCGAGGCGAACACCTGTTTGCAGGCGAGTAGCAGGTTGTGGGTGCCGCGAATGTTGAGGTAGGAGTCCTGTTGCCCTGCAAACGATGCGGTGGGCAGGTCTTCTGCGGTGGCGGAGCTGCGCACCGCGACGTCTGTATTGGTGCCGTATTCCTTTTCCAGGCGAGTGTAGGCGTCGCCGATCTCCTGTTCCAGATCGGCTGGCAGTTCGGCATGGGCGATCCAGGCACGGATGCGCGCGCCGGTTTCGGCCAGGGCATCAACATCATTAGCATCTAGCGCATTGAGTGCGGCCTCTATCTTTTCATGCAGATCATTGTGTTGAATAAAGTGGCGATAGGCGTCCGCACTGGTGGCAAAACCGTTAGGAACCTTGACCCCCAGTGGGATTAACGCGTTGTACATTTCGCCGAGGGAGGCATTTTTGCCACCAACACGCGGAATATCATTCAGGGTAAGCTCGGAGAAATGGTGTATATGCTGCATAACCCCTCCATTTACGTTGACGAAAAAGTAATGTTTGTATCAAACAACATCCTGTCCGTTCAGTATGCACGAGAGCACTATGGTATTGTCAATGGTATCGGTTACTGTTGTGCTGGTTTTAGCGACTGATAATTCAGTGGCGCTTGAAAATTAAAAAAATGCCCCTATTTTATCCAGGCGCACATCCCTTTATAATGTGCCGTAACAATCGAATTCTAGCGGTTTGATGCTGGTTCATTTGGCTTGAGAGGTGATTGACGCCAAAACCGGTATCCGACCCGATACAGTAAAAATGAGAGGAGTTAGTTAGCACCATGACCACCACAGAGACCACCACAGAGGCGCATAAGGAAACATTAGAGTTTCAAACAGAGGTTCAGCAGCTACTAAAGCTGATGATTCACTCACTCTATTCAAATAAGGAGATTTTTCTGCGTGAGTTGATCTCAAACGCCTCTGATGCCTGCGATAAGCTGCGTTTCGAGGCGTTGAGTGATGATGCGCTCTATGAAGGCGAGTCAGAATTAAAGCTGAATGTCTCATTTGATAAAGAGGCACGTACGGTGACGATCTCGGATAACGGCATCGGTATGAGCCGTACCGAGGTGGTCGATAATATTGGTACCATCGCAAAATCGGGTACACGCCAGTTTTTTGATACATTAAGCGGTGACCAGGCCAAAGATAGCCAGCTAATCGGTCAGTTTGGTGTCGGTTTCTATTCTGCCTTTATCGTCGCTGATAAAGTGACCCTGACTACCCGCCGTGCAGGCACGGGCTCTGAGCATGGCGTTCGCTGGACCTCCGAAGGTGAAGGTAGCTATGAGCTGGAAACGGTTGATAAACCGGGTCGTGGTACTGAAGTGACGCTGCACCTGCGTGAAGATCAGGAAGAATTTCTGGATGATTATCGTTTGCGTTCAACTATCAACAAATACTCGGATCACATTTCGCTGCCGATCATGATGCCATCGAAAGATGAAGAAAAAGCGGGTGAATTTGAAGCCGTGAACAGTGCTTCGGCACTATGGGCGCGTGCTAAAAAAGATATCACCGACGAAGAGTACAATGAATTTTACAAGCATGTGAGCCATGATTTTCAGGATCCACTGACTCATGTGCATAGCCACGTTGAAGGGAATCAGTCATACACCTCGCTGCTTTTCATTCCACAGCGTGCACCATTTGATCTTTGGGATCGCGAACAGAAACATGGTATCAAACTCTATGTAAAGCGTGTCTTCATTATGGATACCACCGATCAGTTGATGCCAACCTATCTGCGTTTTGTGCGTGGTGTGATTGACTCTAGCGATCTGCCATTGAATGTTTCGCGTGAAATTCTACAGCATAATCGCATGATCGACACCATTCGTGGTGCCTCTGTGAAGAAGGTGTTGGCTATGCTGGAAAGCATGGTTAAAAAAGATGCTGAAAAATACAAAACATTCTGGGACCAGTTTGGCTGCGTATTAAAAGAAGGCATCGCGGAAGATACTGGTAATCGTGAACGTATTGCGAAGTTGTTGCGTTATACCTCAACCGAGAGTGACGGGGATGCGCAGGATGTCTCACTGGCCGATTACATCTCACGCATGAAAGAGGGGCAGAGCAAAATCTACTATGTCACCGCTGATAACTATGCGGCGGCTAAAAATAGCCCTCACCTGGAAGTATTTAAAACTAAGGGAATCGAAGTACTGTTGATGAGTGATCGTGTGGATGAGTGGTCAATGTCTTACTTCACTGAGTTCGATGGTAAGTCACTGCAATCAGTTGCTAAGGGGGCGCTGGAATTGGGCGAGCTGGAAGATGAGGGTGAAAAAGAGGCCTTCGAAAAAGCGGTGGATGAGTGTAAAGATCTTACTACACGTATGCAGGAATCGCTGGGTGAGCGCGTTAAAGAGGTTCGTCTAACCCATCGCCTGACCAAT
The DNA here is from genome assembly GCA_021648525.1 of Gammaproteobacteria bacterium. Lineage (GTDB taxonomy): Bacteria > Pseudomonadota > Gammaproteobacteria > SZUA-140 > SZUA-140 > SZUA-76. The sequence goes on along the minus strand of JAKISP010000004.1, from coordinate 59,152 downwards.
TCTCCTTCTTGCCTGGTGGTTGAAGAGCAGGAGATGGCGATCAACATGCAAAAAATCATGGAAGCGGCAGGGCAGGCGATGCCTTCGAGTAAGCCGATTCTTGAAGTGAATCCGCAGCACCCGATTGTACTCCAGTTAAAAGAGGAAGCGGATGAGGGGCGTTTTGGTGATATTTCCTCGGTGTTGTTTGATCAGGCGATGTTGACAGAAGGTGGGCAGCTGGATGATCCATCTGCCTTTGTGAATAGAGTCAATACGTTGCTAGTAGCCGCAGTCGCTTAAATAGAAATGGCCTCGCCCCTAAATCTATTAAGGGCGGGGTTTTTTTATGGTAATAATACGAGAGATGAGTGAATAAAACAGCAGGCAAAATTGAGCAGGGCGTGCGGCTCGATAAATGGTTATGGGCGGCTCGCTTTTATAAAACCCGCTCGCTGGCGACTGAAGCGATCAATGGCGGTAAAATTCACCTGAATGGTTTTCGTGCTAAACCGAGCAAAGAAGTGAAATTAAACAACCTATTGCGCATTCGTCGCTCTTTAACCGAAATGACAGTTGCAGTACTTGCGGTTAGTGACAAGCGTGGTTCTGCTACGATTGCGCAGGCGCTTTATGCCGAGACGGATGAAAGCATTGCGGATCGTGAACGCCTGCAGTCACTGCGTAAATTATCGGCTTCAGCGGGTGGTTTTTCAGTTCACAAACCGGATAAGCGTCAGCGGCGCAAGATCATTCGTTTTATTGGCAAATAAATATTTAATTGAATAGTCATAGATACCTGAAAATGAATCACTATAAACTCCCATTTTTTTTAATCCTGTCAATGGCTTCATTTACCACTCATGCTGGCTTATTGCATGATTTAAAAGAGGGTGCAGCGGATGTCCTGGAAGAGGTGAAGAAAGAGGCGGCTGAAATCTCGCGGGATGTGAGTGATAAAGCAAAGGCGCTTGCGGATGAAGCGACTGACCACGCTGAAGATATAAGTGATGATGTTAAAAGGAAAGCGGGTGAATTGCTCGAAAAATATAAAGAAAAAAGTGAAAGGACTACGGAGTCAGTGAATGGTGGCCTGAGAGAGGCTTAAGATAGTGCTTGTCTCAATTAGTGTGAAAGTGCCTGGTTCACTAAATAAGTGGGTCAATCCTGCTTTACAATATACAAAATATTTTCCATCTTGAGCATACCCACCTGCTGACTTTTTTGATTACGTTTTACCCTTTATCCAGGCAGTATATTTCTTGTGAATATAATGATTAACAGGCTATGTTAATTCACGGCTGTAAAGAGCGCCTGAAGATTATTGATAACATAAAGAAACTTGCTATTAATGCCAGATATTAGTCGGATTACTTTGCTCTCTTTATTATATGTATAGCTATATTTAGCTTTATTAAGAAAAAAAGTTCCTTCAGCCTTAAATAATGTTTTTTTTTGCCGCTAACTGAATTGCATACGGAAATTAGTAACGCGTGCTAGGAATCGGTAGCGTTTATGACGGTAAGACATGGAGTCTGAGAATAAGTGAAACAACCGCACATGCAGTGCATATCTTTAATACTCCCCCTCTGTTTTTTACTGCTCTAAGATACACTTTCGAGAGGCATGCAATCTTAATATATAAATATATTTATAATACAATGTTAAGTGGTGGGCTTTTGAATATTTTAATGAGTCACAATGGAGGTGGTAGCAATGGCTGAAAAGACGGTATTGATTGTTGATGATAGCCGTGTTTCACGTATGTTGATAAAAAGTGTGGTGATTGACCGCCATCCTGAATGGTCGATTATAGAGTCTGGTAGCGGTGATGAGGCGTTGACTCATTGCGGTGAGTCGATTGACTTGATGATTATTGATTTCAATATGCCCGGTATGAATGGCATGGTGTTGGCGGAAAAAATGAAAGCACTTTATCCTTCGGCCTATATTTCAATGTTAACCGCTAATGTTCAGGAAATTATTCAGAAACGTGCAGAGGTACTCGGTATTGGTTTTGCGAAAAAACCGATTACTGAAGATAAAATCGCTGACATCATGTCTCAGGTGGAATAATGGGCATGTTAGAGATCACAGATCTTCAGCGGGACTATATAACGGAAGTGCTGAACATTAGTATGGGCAGTGCTGCCGCTGTGTTGAGTGAAATGGTCGATGAAGAGGTTTCACTCTCTGTCCCTGAGGTTGATTTTTTGCAGCGAAGTGTGGCGGCCAACAAATTTGACCAGGCAAATGCAGCAAGAATGAGTGGTGTGACACAGGCGATGACGGGTGCGCTGACAGGTGACGCTTTACTGATGTTTCCAGAGGAAAAGACGCTCTCCATTGTCAGGATTTTGCTTGGGGATACGGTGCCCGTTGAGAGTTTGACTGAGATGGAACAGGAGGCGATGTGTGAGATCGGGAATATTATTCTGAATTCTGTAGTGAGTAGTGTTGCTGATCTTCTAAAAAAAGAGATTGTGAGTTCATTGCCGCGTTTTATAAAAGGCACTGGAAATGAACTCTTTTCGGTTGAAACTGGTGATGAAGACGATCTTGTTATGTTTCTTAAGGTGGATTTTGGCCTCGAAAGTCAGTCAATCAATGGTTATGTAACATTGATGCTAAATGTTGATTCCTTACATGATTTTATTTCTCAGCTAGACGAGCAGATTAGTGCTGCCTGATGCAAGTCACATTAATCGTTATGGCGAGGCTGAGATTATCGCTTCGCCTGCCGATCATCTGTTTGGAAAGGTGCTGGATCTAAGTGAAAATGGCCTTTTTCTGGTTGATAGTGAGCGCAAAATAATTTTGTGGAATGAATGGATGGTGCAGGCGTCATCACTCAAAAGAGAGGATGTCGTTGGCAGTGCCTTTGTGGATGTCTTTCCTGCTTTAAAAGGTAGGAGAGTTGAGACTGTGATTAATGCGGCGCTGGACACGCGTACGGCGTCGCTACTATCTCGTTCACTCAATAAGGCAATATTTCCACTCTATTTTTCTGAAATAGGTGGGGAGCAACAGCGCATTGAGCAGTCAGTGACAGTTAAGCCTATTCAAAGTGAGGGTCATGATTATTGCCTGGTTCAGATCACTGATGTTACGCCGATGGTTCAGCGCGAAGATGTGCTACGTGTACTGGCGAAAGAGGCTGAAGAGGCACTGCAAGAGGCGGAAGAAGCATCCCGTTTTAAGTCTGAATTTACATCGACTGTGAGTCATGAACTTCGCACACCACTCACCTCAATTCGTGGCTCTTTGGGATTAATTGCCAGTGGCGTGATGGGGACGTTAAAACCCGAAATTGGCCGTTTAATTGCTATCGCCTGCAATAACACTGAACGTTTGCTATTTTTGATTAATGATATTCTTGATATTTCTAAAATAGAATCGGGAAAAATGGATTTTGTGATGGGACCTGTTGATCTGAAGGTTGTCTTATTGCAATCGATAGAGGCTAATCAGGCATATGGTGAGCAGTATGAGGTGAAATATCATCTGAATGATGTTGTTGATGGTACCACTGTTTATGCTGATACTGATCGCTTAATGCAGGTGCTCAATAATCTATTATCTAATGCGGCAAAATTCTCACCAAAGGGTGTTGAGGTCGATATTAATGTGATTCGGAAAGATGAAATGATACGTATTGAAGTTAGAGATTATGGGAGTGGTATTCCTGAGCAATTTAAGAGTCGAATTTTCGAAAAATTCAGCCAGGCTGATGGGTCCGATACCCGTCAAGTCGGTGGAACTGGGTTGGGTTTAAACATCTCTAAAGCGATTGTCGAGCAGATGAGCGGTGTGATTGGTTTTAATGTTCCGGAGGGGCAGGGGACTATTTTTTATATTGATATCTGTTTGTTTAAAGAAACGTGATGCTGATTCAACTAGCCGCCTTGGCGTTGGTATTATTGTTTCTTTTTTAATTCTTTTATCTCCGTCTCAATCTGACTTTTCCTGTATTTGATTCGCGCATTTGCGGTGGTATTTGACGGTTGCAAGTAATTGATCGCAAGGTCGAGTTGTTCCAGACTGTTGTGTGTTAACCCCATTAAATAATAATATTCTGCTAATGCTTCGTGCGAAGCTGGCAGGTTATTGTTTTGATATTCCGCTTCGGCGAGTAACTGGTAAAGGCTGGGGTTTAATGGGTAGCGTCTTAAATGTTCATATAGTAAGGCGCTGCTTTGTTCTGTCTTGCCCTGTTTGATCAGTATTGTGCTGTATAGTGAAGTCAGAGCGTGGTGGCGGGGGAAAATCTTCAGGTTTTCACTGCAAATTGCAGCGGCTTGCGACAGATCCCCTGCTGAGTAGGCGATGTTAGCGGCTGCTAGCTGGTAGTTTATTCGTTCTGGTTCCTGTTCGATGAGTATTTTTATCTGCTTCATCGCCTGAATAAATTTTCCCGCTGTGGCAAGGCTTAATGCATAGCCGTAGCGAGTAATGTTTTGTTGTGCAGGCTCTTTTGCGAGCAGGTTTTTAAAGTGTATGATATTTTTTTCAGTATCATGATTATTTAAAACTTCTATTTTTGTTTTGATCAATCGGTAATTGGTTTGATCGTACGGTGCCGTAGCCGGGTATTGGCTTGCACGATTACGGGTGTCGGATACGCGTGATAGCGTGAGTGGATGCGTGCGTAAAAACTCGATGCTCTGACTGTCATAGATCTTGTTGCGACGGTAGAGGCGCTCAAAGAAGGCTGGCATCCCCTGTGGGTCAAAGTTGCTTGATGCGAGTAGCAACATCCCGAGACGGTCCGCTTCTTTCTCATTTTGGCGGGTAAAATTAATCCGTGTTTGTGTGCTGCTGGCAAGGACTGTGGCGAGCGCAGCGCTGGCCATGGTTGAATCCCGGCTAGCGAGAATGATCGCCGCGATGATCGCGGCTGCGGTTGGTACGCTGCTCTCCTGTGCGGCTTCAAACGCGCGCGCCAGATGGCGCTGTGTGATATGGGCGATCTCATGTGCGACGACAGAAGCCAGTTCGCTTTCGGTTTGGGATGTCATGATCAGGCCGGTGTTAATCCCGACGTGGCCGCCGGGTCCGGCGAAGGCGTTGATGTTTGAATCGTTGATCACAAAAAAATGGAACTGTTGCTGGCTATTACTGTTAGTGGTCAGTCGCTCGCCTAGAGAGGTAATGTAACTTTCGATTTCGGGGTCGTTGATAATATGGAGTCCGCGGCGTAGATTGCGCATGAACGCAGCACCCAACTGTTGATCTTCACTGAGTGAAAGATAGGACTCAGAGGTGTCGCCAATATCCGGTAACTCTATCGCCTGTGTGGCAGGCAGGTATAACAGGAGTGAGAGCAGGGCGGCAAAATGATAGCGCACTGTTCTTTTCCTGCCTTTTTTGTCAAGATGTTTTCGCAAGCGGTGGGGCGCTCTCTAGTGATTGCCTTTTTCGTTCAAAGACCTCTTTGAGGAACGGGCCGGTCACCGAGTCTGGATTGTTAGCGACTTCATACGGGGTACCAGCCGCCACAATCACGCCGCCTTTGTCACCACCCTCTGGGCCGAGATCAATGATCCAGTCGGCGGTCTTGATCACATCCAGATTGTGCTCAATGATGACGATAGTATTGCCCTGATCACGCAGGCGATGCAGTACCTTCAAGAGCTGTTTGGTGTCGTGAAAATGTAGTCCGGTCGTCGGTTCGTCCAGAATATAAAGCGTATTGCCGGTATCGCGTTTGGAAAGCTCGCGTGACAATTTTACACGCTGTGCCTCACCACCCGAAAGGGTGGTGGCATTCTGCCCTAATTCAATATAAGACAGTCCGACATCAATCAACGTCTGTAGCTTACGATGGATCACCGGCACAGCACTGAAGAACTCAACGGCTTCATCGATCGGCATTCCCAGTACTTCGTGGATGTTTTTACCCTTGTATTTAACCTCAAGTGTTTCACGGTTGTAGCGTTTGTTTTTACACACATCACACGGCACGTAGGTATCGGGCAGGAAGTGCATTTCGATCTTGATCGCACCGTCGCCCTGGCACGCCTCACAACGCCCGCCTTTAACATTAAAGCTAAAGCGCCCAGGTGTGTAACCACGCGAACGCGCCTCTTGCGTACCGGCAAAGAGTTCACGGATCGGGGTGAACAGCCCTGTATAGGTGGCCGGATTAGAACGTGGGGTACGCCCAATCGGGCTTTGATCAATGTTGATCACCTTATCGCACTGATCCAGTCCTTCGATCTTGTCACAGGGCGCGGGGTCATGGCTGCCTTCGTTGATTGCCATCGCGGCGTGGCTATAGAGCGTATCGTTGATCAGGGTTGATTTGCCCGAACCCGAGACCCCCGTCACGCAGCATATCAATCCGAGTGGAATCGAGACATCGACCGACTTCAGGTTGTTGCCACTGGCACCAAAGATCTTTAACTGTCGCGCTGGATCGCTGGGCACGGTCTGTTGCGGGATCTCGATGCACTGTACGCCGGTAAGGTATTGGCCAGTCAGTGAGTCGGCAGCGGCCATGATATCTGCTGGTGTGCCCTGCGCGATAATTTCACCGCCATGGGTACCGGCACCGGGGCCAATATCTAATACATGATCTGCCGCACGGATTGCATCTTCATCATGTTCCACCACAATCACGGTATTACCGAGGTCGCGTAGATAGGTGAGGGTTTGCAGTAGGCGATCATTGTCGCGCTGATGCAGGCCAATCGATGGTTCGTCGAGTACATACATCACGCCCACCAGACCCGCGCCGATCTGGCTCGCCAGGCGAATGCGCTGAGTCTCGCCACCGGACAAGGTGCTGGCCGTGCGGTTCAGCGCCAGGTAATCGAGTCCCACATTGACCAGAAAGCCAAGGCGTTGATTGATCTCTTTAACGATTTTGTCGGCAATCTCACCGCGCCAGCCGGGCAGGTGTAGCTCGCTAAAAAATTGGTGGGCACGGCCGACCGGCATCGAAGTCACTTCTGGCATGGTGGTGTTGGCGACAAAGACGTTGCGTGCTTCGGTGCGCAGGCGGGTGCCACCGCAACTGCTACATGACTGGTTGCTGATGTATTTGGCCAGCTCTTCACGCACCACGTTGGATTCGGTCTCGCGGTAACGGCGCTGCATGTTGGGGATGATCCCCTCAAAGCTATGGCTGCGTTGCTCGCTGCCGCCGCGCTCATTAAAATAGGTGAACTCGATCTGCTCATCACCGCTGCCGTAGAGGATGATGTCGCGGATTCTCTGTGGTAGGTCCGCAAACGGTGTATCGAGATCAAACTCATAATGTGTCGAGAGCGCATTCAGCAGTCTTGAATAGTAGGTATTGCGCTTGTCCCAGCCGCGAATTGCCCCGGCAGAGAGGCTCAGTTCTGCTTGAGTGACGACCCGCTCTGGATCGAAAAATTCCATGATCCCAAGGCCATCACAGGTGGGGCAGGCACCGGCCGGGCTATTAAACGAAAAGAGTTTTGGCTCAAGGTCTGAGATGCTATAGCCACAGTGCGGGCAGGCAAATTTAGCCGAGAACAGCATTTCACTGCCGCTATTTTCCGTTTCATTCATAAAGGCGACCCTGACGACCCCTTCGGTCAGGTGTAGTGTGGTTTCAATCGATTCAGCCAGTCGCTGCTGGATATCGGCGCGTACCTTAAAGCGATCGATGATCACCTCAATAGTATGTTTTTTATGCAGGTCGAGCGCAGGCGGCTTTTCAAGTTCGATAATTTCGCCATCAATCCGCGCACGGATGTAACCCTGCGCCCGCAGCTCTTCTAATAGCTGGATGTGCTCACCCTTGCGATCACGCACCACCGGCGCCAGTATCATCATCTTTGAACCAATCGGCAGGGCCAGGATGTGGTCGACCATCTGGCTCACTGTCTGTGCCTCTAACGGCTGATTGTGTTCCGGGCAGCGTGGCTCACCAGCACGAGCAAAGAGTAGTCGCAGATAGTCGTAGATTTCGGTCACAGTACCCACAGTCGAACGAGGGTTATGCGACACCGTCTTCTGCTCAATCGAGATCGCAGGCGAAAGCCCCTCGATATGATCGACATCGGGTTTTTCCATTACCGAGAGAAACTGGCGCGCGTAACTGGAGAGCGACTCCACGTAACGGCGCTGCCCTTCGGCGTAAATGGTGTCAAACGCGAGCGAAGATTTGCCAGAACCGGAGAGGCCGGTAATAACAATCAACTGGTTACGCGGGAGATCAACATCAATATTTTTTAGATTATGGGTCCGAGCCCCACGAATCTGGATGGTGTCCATGCAATGTTCCTACAGCTAAGCTAACCTGCTAATATACACTCTTTTAGCTCGTCGAAGGCAAAACAGTTCCATGATCCATACAGATATGACCCCGATTGAAAAGCGCGCAGCGTTCTCGCTTGCCGGTATCTTCTCCCTGAGAATGATGGGGCTTTTCATGATCCTGCCGGTGTTTGCGCTCTTCGCGACAGATATCGAAGGGGTGACCCCTGTGATGATCGGTCTCGCGATCGGTATCTACGGCCTGACCCAGGCGCTGTTTCAGATCCCGTTTGGGATGATGTCAGATAAGTTCGGACGTAAGCCGATCATTGCACTCGGCCTGGTGATCTTTGCGATTGGTAGTGTGGTTGCTGCCACCGCTGATAGCATGATGGGTATTATTATTGGTCGCGCGTTACAGGGCAGTGGCGCGATCGCGGCGGCGGTAATGGCGCTGGCCGCTGATCTCACCCGTGAAGAGCACCGCACCAAGGCGATGGCTGTTATTGGCATGAGTATCGGCCTCTCCTTCACCGCATCGCTGGTACTGGGGCCGATGTTGAATGGCGTGATCGGTGTGCAGGGTATCTTCTGGTTGACTGCGATTCTGGCGATTGGTGGCATCTTTGTACTGAAATTTATCGTGCCGACTCCAGTGAAGAGTAGCTTTCACCGCGATGCCGAGCCGGTGCCGGGTTACTTTATGAACGTTTTGAAAGATCGCCAGTTACAGCGGCTGGATTACGGCATCGCCTCACTGCATGTGATTCTTACCTCGACCTTTATTGCACTGCCGTTTGCACTGCGTGACTATGCGGGGCTTGAGGTTGAGCATCACTGGTATGTTTACTTGCCGGTGCTGTTGTTGTCACTGGGTATCTCGATTCCGTTCATTATTATTGCGGAAAAGAAACGCAAGATTAAGGAGGTTTTTGTTGCTGCGATTGCCGGTATTTTGATTGCACAATTAGGCCTGGTCTTCTTTTACGACTCGTTGTGGGCGATCTGCCTGCTGCTGGCTTGCTTCTTTATCGCCTTTAATACATTAGAAGCGTTGCTACCGTCGCTGATTGCCAAGTTTTCACCGGCAGATAAAAAAGGCACCGCGATGGGTGTCTACTCCACCTCGCAGTTTCTCGGCGCCTTTGTTGGCGGTCTGTTGGGCGGTGCCATCTATGGCTGGTTTGACCTGCCGGGTGTGTTTTTTTTCTGTACTGTGGTGGCGGGCGCATGGTTTTTTGTCGCAAGAACAATGGAGATACCGCGTTTTCTCGCCAACTTTATGCTGCATGTAGGTGATATTCAAGAAGACCAGGTCGAGAAGCTTGAGTATGATCTGAAGCAGGTTAAGGGCGTGGTTGAGGCGTTGTATGTTGAAGAAGAAGGTACCGCTTATCTGAAGGTCGATAACCGTGAGCTAGATGGCAATGCGCTGGAACAGTTTGTTGAGCAGGTCGATGATTCAGAACTAGGCATAGCTAAAGATAGCGTTGCCGATGATGCACATAAGCGTGTGCCTCAAAATTGATTGAAAATTAAATAGACGTGTAGGTTAACATCACAATTGTGGGAGAGCGGTAATGGCAAGAGGCGTAAATAAAGTAATTCTGGTGGGTAACCTGGGTAAAGATCCTGACGTGCGCTATATGCCAAGTGGCTCAGCGGTCACCAATGTCACGATTGCAACCAGTGAATCGTGGAAAGATAAGCAGTCGGGCGAGAAGCAGGAGCGCACGGAATGGCACAATGTTGTCTTTTTTAACCGCCTCGGTGAGATCGCCGGTGAATACCTGAAAAAGGGTTCAAAGGTCTATGTGGAAGGTAGCCTGCGTACCCGTAAATGGCAGGATAAAACCAGTGGACAGGACCGCTACTCCACAGAAATTGTTGCCAGCGAAATGCAGATGCTGGATAGCCGTGGTGGAGCAGGTGACGGTGGTGGTTATGGTGGTGGGCAAAGCCAGAGTCAGAGCCAAAATCAGAATCAAAACCAGAGTGGGGGAGCGCCGAGCAATCAGAATCAGGGTTCAGCACCCGCGCAGGGATTTGATGACTTTGATGATGATATTCCGTTTTAGTAGCGGTGTTGTTTAGATAAGTTTTGTGTTTTAAAAAAGGCCTGCTTTTCAGGCCTTTTTTGATTTTGAGGTTTGATGTGGCAATTTCATTGTCTCGGGAGTATGTGAGGTGGACATGAATTGGGACAAATTATCGTCTTGCTTTATTCTAATTATTTGATATTTAAAGTTTAAGTAGTTATTTTTTAGTGGACATTTTCGAGGTGCGGTAGGGTGCTGGCAATTTTGGTCCTTTTGTCTGGGCGTAAGCATCCTGTATCGGCACGATCCGTTGCTACGTGCTACTAAAGTCAAATATAACGTACGTTAATATTGACGTACGTTATATTTGACGTATAATTTCCAGCATGAAAGCAAATCCAGGTGGGCAAATAGACCTCAAGGAAGTTGTTGGGAGAGATCAGATCATCGAACAGATCTGGGATACGCTCGAACAGCAATCTATTCGCATCGTTGCCGAGCGGCGCATCGGTAAAACGACCATCATCAAAAAGCTCGCAGCTGAACCTCGCGATGGTTGGATGCCTATTTTTCAGGATCTAGAGAAGTGCCACACCGCATTTGAATTCGCGATGTCGGTTTACCGGGAAGTGGATGAATTCCTATCCATTCAGCAAAGAAGCGCCCGCAAAACAAAAGACTTTTTCAAGGCCATCGGTGGTGCCGAGATAGCTGGAATAATTAAACTGCCTATCTTCACAGGGGAGGCCCCATGGAAGGAAATTCTTTTGAGCGCTATCCATGATCTCGTTCATGAATGCGAAACAAAAAGTGATCGCCCTGTTTTTCTCTGGGACGAAGTCCCGTTCATGCTTGCCAATATCAACGAGCGCGAAGGCGAAACCACATCCATGGAAATTCTCGATACACTGCGTGGTCTGAGGCAAACTTATGGTGGTGATGGCCTGCGAATGGTCATTACTGGCTCAATCGGTCTGCACCACGTGATTAGTACCCTCAAACGACAGAACTACGCAAACTCACCGGTTAATGACACATTGGCCATTGAGGTTCGCCCATTGGATATGGCATCGGCTCAAGAACTAGCGGCCAAATTGATCGAGGGTGAAAACATACAAACTGAATCATTAGAAGAAGCTGCTAATGAAGTCGCCCAGCTATCGGATTGCTTCCCGTACTACATTCACCACATTGTCAAAGCACTAAAGTTATCCGGTTTAAATGGGAGTCGTGATACCGTTGAGCAAGTTGTACTTAAGCAACTTCTAGATTCAAGTGACCCATGGGAGCTTAATCACTACCGAGAGAGAATTCCCACCTATTACGGCGACTCACTAGAATTAGCCGTTCTTGAAATATTAGATAGCATCGCATCTAGATCAAAAGCGATGTCGCTTGATGAGCTTTTAGCCGAACTAAAAAGTACGGGAAAGCTTGACGACCGAGAACAGCTTATAGATCTTCTCAGGCTCATCACGCAAGACCACTACCTCTCACGCAACACCAATGGTCATTATCACTTCCAATTTCCACTCCTGCAGCGCTGGTGGAAGCTAGCCCGCGGACTCTGAGAAATAGACACTATGCCTGATCGCGCCCTTCTTTCTGTTTTTACACCTAGCCGCACTCGACCAGAGGATCTAGAAGCTATACTTGTCCAGCGCCAGGATCTATTGGACGATGCTATTGAGCGTGTTCGCGAGAGCGCAACAACAGATAATAAACACCACCTACTCTTTGTTGGCGCTCGCGGAACAGGCAAGACACATCTAGTTACATTGCTTGTCCATCGTCTCGGACTAGTGAAGGAATTAAATAAAGACCTACGGATTGCATGGCTCAATGAAGATGAAACAAGCACTACCCTACTAGAACTATTACGCCGTATCTATCTTGCACTCACCAAACGATACCCCGAAGAATATTCAGAAGAATCTCTCGAACCCATGTTTGATCTGGGGCAGCCTGAAGCTGAGCAATGGCTATCTCAGCTGCTATTGAAGAGCTTGCAAAATCACACGCTACTTGTGGTCGTTGAAAATCTCGATGCGCTATTTCAGGGGTTAGGAAAATCAGGCCAGCAGAAACTACGTGCATTCATTCAGGAAAATCCAGTACTATCTCTTGTCGCTACCGCTCAGCGACTCGTCGATGACCTCACCAAGCGAACAAGTGCCTTCTTCGGTTTTTTTCAAACAGAACAACTCAAACCTTTGTCCGTTAAACAAGCTGCCGAATTGATTGGAAAAATTGCCACGCTTAATGGTCAGGCAGAAATAGCAACTTTTTTGCATAGCGCAACAGGCCAATCCCGAGTTAGAGCTCTACATCATCTTTCTGGCGGTAACCATCGAATCTATATTGTGCTTTCACAATTCATTACACGTGAAAGTATTGATGATCTTGTGGTGCCATTTACCAAAATGGTTGATGAGATGACCCCCTACTATCAGGAACGAATCCGTTGGCTCCCTCCTCAACAGCGCAAAATTATAGAATACCTTTGCGCACAAGAGCGTCCTACTTCAGTTAAAGAGATGGCCAGAAAACTTTTTGCTAAGCACCAAAGTATTTCAAGCCAGCTTATGGATCTACGTGAAAAAGGTTATGTGCAGTCCTCTCCGCGTGGCCGTGAGTCGCTTTATGAAATCGCTGAGCCACTTATGCGGATTTGCATTGAGATCAAGGAAAATCAAACTCGCGAGCCATTGCGCATGCTGGTTGATTTTTTACGGGTTTGGTATGACGGACAAGAGCTCTCTACTCGATTGAAAAAATGCACCACAGAAAGCATGGCCCGCATTTATCTGACAATGGCAATTGAGCGAAATATAGAGCAAGGAAACCTCAGGGCCAGGCTTTTAGTGGATGGTTACTGTGCGGAGCTCGGCCAGGAGCAGGCCTCGCAGTGGAATTTACGCATCGAGGCCTATGCCAAAGAAGCTGAAGAGCTAGCTCTGGCCTGCGGAGAATGGGCTAAAGAAGATAGCACTCAAGCTCTTGCGATCATCGATGAAATTACTGCAAACAACAGTAGCAAGCTCCCTGTAGTCAAGTCTGCAGCCTGGTTGCTTGCTTCAGAAATCCATCATGAAGAAGCGCATTTTGAAAAATCGATCACTAGTTTATCTGAAATTATTGTGCTTAATGCTACGCCACAACATACAATTAGAGCGCTTCTGAGAAGAGCGATAATATACAGGGAAATCGACAAGCCCGTAAGGGCAATTGAAGATTATAGCCGTGTTATTAATTTGACAGACGCCCCCGTCGAACAAATCGCGCAGGCATACATTAGTCGAGGGACTGCGTATGTGGGGCTTAATCCGATTAGTCCAAATGCTATCTATGATTATAGCGCTGTAATAGATTTGACAGGAGTCCCCGTAGATCTAATTGAGCAAGGGTATTGCCTTAGAGGATTGATATATCTAGAGCAGAACGATTTAGACAAAGCTAGTAATGATTTTGAAGACGTACTGAAGGTAAAAGAGAATTCAGCATTTGTGCATGAAATGGCTTATTTTGCACTTGCTATAACTTCAGACATTAATGGTGATTGGGAGTCTGTCATCAATTCAGTTACCTGTGGGTTGAGAGAAGGAAGAAAGCACTCTAATCCTCGCCCAGACTTTTTGGAATCCATTCTTGGGTCTCTGTGTGGAAATATGTTATCGGCGCGAGTCATGAAAAATAGAATAAAAGATCTAGTGCAGGCGCATCAAGAAAATGAAGAATTCTCGAGGCTGGGTGAGTCGCTTATTGGTAATCTAAGTGCGATTTATAGAAATGATGATATGTCATCAAATTCGAATGGGTTGGAGGCCTGGGTCATAGGGTGGGAAGAAGCCTGTAAAGAAATTGACCAGCTACGGTTGCCTCTACGGATCTTCCGCACTGGCATAGACTTTATCAAATCTGGAGGAGAGGATCGCGGTATACTCCTGGATTTAAATCAGGAAGAGCGGAAGGTTTTGGAGCAGGCATTAGGTTTAGAAATTGCTTCCTAATAGCGGTATTCCTTCTCAGGTATTCGGCGTCCCGGGTCAGAGAGCAATTGTTCCTACATATACTCAGGTAGTAAGGGTGGCATAATGCCCGTAATTATCACGCTGTATTCACTGTAACCCAGCAGAAACTAAAGAAAACATAAGAAAAAGTAAATGTGCAATGGATAAACTAGTAGAGCTAAAGAGGGGTGATAATGATACAAGTGCGCTGCTTTTTCTATTCTATCTATGTGTTTGTATGAATCTCATGTCTTGTGTCCAGGCAGATACTAAAAATAATAAATTTCTTCCGATCCCACTCTCTGATGATTTGAAAGAAATTTATGATTCGGGGCAATCTTTAGTTCTATATTCCTATCGAGATGAAGTAGTGCTGTCTGAAGCTTATGCTGATTGGGAAGCCTATTTAAATGATTTTAAACAAGGAACTGGCAAGAATTATTTTTATTTAAAGCTGGCTTCTAAAGGCCTTGAACCAATAATTTATGGTGCCACGGAATTCACACTGTTTTTGAAGAAGGACTACCCTGTTTTTTTATATGATGGGTTTATTGTAGAGCCTCAGGTATATACTGCGATACACCGGAAGTTTTCTCAAAAGTCATTGACAGATATTGATAGGGCGTTCATGCCTGAGGAAATTTTACAGTAAGAAAAATCAGGGTAGGTTTAGGTTGACCCCTTTTTTGGTTTTTGGGGTGAGGTAGTAATTTTATTACCTCAGGGGTATGCTAGGTGGACATTAACTGGGGATAATTGCCGTATTATTTTTATCTAATTAGTTGATAATTAAAGTTTAAATGGTTATTTATTAGTGGACATTATTCGGGACATTTCTTTGTGATAGAGGATGGGTTTTTTAAGTGAGGGTGGAGACTGACCGTTCTGGGCCTTTCACCTTTCAGGTTGGCGTGAATATGTCGTCTCTGAATGGCCTGTTGCTACGTGTCGATGATGCCCATAAACGCTTCAAGGCTTCGTCGCTCTCTCAGGTAGCCGGCCGTCTGGAAAAAGAGGTGGTTGTTAGCACTATCTTTGGTACCAATTCCATCGAGGGTGGTACCTTGTCTGTGGAAGAGACTGAAGAGGCGTTGGCTCTAACGCCAGCTTAGGTACAGGATATTGAGCAGCGTCGCGCTATCAACCTTAAAAATGGCTATGAACTAGCTCAGCAAGCAGCAACCCAGCCTGGCTGGCAGTTGAGTGTGGCATTCATCAGGCAGGTTCACGCGGCGGTGACAGATCAGCTTCCTCATGAATACAATCGTCCGGGTCTGCTCTGGGATAATCCCAAGGGGGTCGTTACTCGTGTCGGTAATCAGGAGCATGGCGGGCTCTACAAGCCGCCACAGTTTGGAAGAGATATTGAGCGGCTGCTTAATGGCTTGGTCGAATGGCACCAGCAGTTGATAGAAGAGCGGATTCCGGCATTAATCCGCGCGCCGTTGGTGCACCTCTACTATGAACTGATTCACCCGTTCTGGGATGGTAATGGTCGAGTCGGCCGAGTGTTAGAGGCGGCATTGCTTCAGGCGGAAGGTTATCAATACACACCACTTGTTCAGTCGCGATATTACCTGGAGCATATTCACACCTACTTTACGTTATTTAATACCACCCGCAGGCAAACAGAGAAAAAGAACGCAGCGCCCAATACCGATTTTGTCGCCTTTTTTCTGGAAGGGGTGCTGGTCAGCATCAACAACCTGCATGACCGAGTAAATGCACTCATTGGTCTGGTTCTATTTGAAAACGAAATAAAACGCCTTCACGATGACAAGGAGATCAACGTCCGGCAATATGCGATAGCCACCCAGGTGATCGCAGCAGGGAAACCGGTGGCGTTATCCGCGATGAGAAAAGCACCCTGGTACCAGGCGCTTTATATTAAATTAACGGATAAAACCAGGCAGCGTGATCTGAAAAAATTGCGTGAGTTAGGTGTTGTGGTGCTGGATGAAGTCAATCAGCTTTTGCCTGGGTGTAGTGGGGTGGGTAAGTGATGGTGCCTGCATAAAAGAGGATACGGGGATGTTTCACCTTAAATCAAAAACATATGGATTTTTGTACTTGGCATCCATTCCGGCATTTGGAATGGCATACTATTTGATGCCCGGCACGCTAAATTGCAATGAATTTCTTGAAAGTTGGTATTTTAGTGCTGTGACAGTTACTACACTAGGGTACGGTGATGTATTGCCAGTTACTTCTATAGGAAAGGTATTAGCAGGTATTCATGCTGTGTCAGGGGTATGCATAATTGGGTTGTTCTTAAACTCATTATCAGAGCGAAGAGCTGAGCGTATTAAGGAACTGGAGTCGCTAGAAAATAGAAAAATACTAGAAAAACATATATGTTTGATCTTGGAGGCAGTTAAGTCAGGAAATCCATTTATTTGGGACAAACACGCTAAGCATGCGGCTCCAATTATTGAGCTAGAAGATTATGCGAGAACACTTAAGGATGATATTTGGAGCAAAGAAAAAACTAAACAGTTGGGGCCTCTTCAAATTAAATCCCTAATTGAAACATGTAACCAAATATACAACACTATGCTTGGTTTAATACCGGTGGCATCCAATATTTCTGGTGAAGTTGGAGGGGAATGGATTTCAATCGTAAGCAATGTAAAAAGATTGAGTGACCAGTATTCTAAAGCTATCGAGAATCATAATGAAGGTGATGTTATAAACTGGCCCACACAAGATTGTATCGCTACACAGGTTGAGGAGTTTGTTCAGTCAGCATTGTTTGTGTGTGATGTGAAATCAATGCCTAACAAGCATCGAGACGGAAAAGGAGGCGATACCCTTTTCTGCATCAAAAGAAGGAGCCAATGAACTAGAGCTCCTGGCGAAACAGAATCTACCGCTGCTATTTCAGTGGCCTCTGGATTCCGGTCTCCGCCGGAATGACGGGTATTGAGGTAGTCAAAATATAAACATCAGTCTCTGGTCGGCCTCTGTCCTGTCTAAAATCGCTATCTATTTATCAGTAACAACGGAAACTAAACACTATGCAGGATGAAGCCAAGCGTAAGCAGTTTATACAGAAAACCTTTAACACAGTGGCTGAGGACTATGGTCTCAGGGCCAGTCGTTTTTTTCATTTAAGCGGTGAAATTATGGCTGAATTACTGGAATTAGGTGGTGATGAGTCAGTGCTGGATGTTGCATCGGGTACCGGCGCGACGGCCTTGCCGCTGGCAAAGATGCTTCCACACGGAGAGGTCACCGCGCTGGACTTCTCTGCTGGCATGCTTAAACAGGCAGAAAACGCTGCATCAGAAACAGGGTTGAGCAATCTCATATTTCAGACGGGTGACATGACGCAGCTGCCTTTTGATAAGCATAGTTTTGATCATGCCACCTGTGCGTTTGGATTGTTCTTTGTGGACGACATGAGTGGAACATTAAAACATATTGCCAATACCGTAAAACCTGGTGGTAAAGTGCTGGTGAGTGGGTTTTGTGGTGAATCATTTCAGCCAATGGCACAGCTCTGCCTGGACAGGTTGCGTGCTTACGGCATAGAAGTGCCTGCGGTCATTGGCTGGAAACGTATGTCAGAGGCTGAGCAATTAGAGGGAATATTTACTCAGGCTGGGTTTGATGGTGTGAATATTGAGAGACGCACTATTGGTTATCATATTGATCTGGAAGGTTGGTGGGAAGTGGTATGGAATGCCGGTTTTCGCGGGCTGGTTGAGCAGTTGGATGATAAGGTTGCCGAATTTAAACAGGCTCATTTAAATGAGCTTGCTCCTTTCTGTGATGAAAAAGGCCTGTGGCTTGAAATTGATCTGAATTTTACTTGTGGCGTGAAACCTGTGCACGCAACCAGCAAGTGACTTTAAGTGGTGAATTAAGCAGGTGACCTGACCGTAGGTATGCCTGGTTGTGGTAATGGCTGATTCAGAATTTTCGAGTCTAAGATTTCCTGGTGTATTGATATTTAATTCAATTATTTGGTTGTTTTTGACAAATAACGGCTTATAATTTATTTTTAAGGGTCGATAAATCCATTAAATGGGTGAAAATAGTCAATAAGCGGGGTGTAGCCATGTTGGTTGAGTTCAGCGTAGCCAATTTCAGGTCAATTAAAGAGCGGCAGACACTTAGTTTGGTGAAGTCGACGAAGCTCAAAGAGTCGGACTCCCTACAGGGAAACTGCTTTTCAAGTAGTAGCCTGGCGGGAGTGGACTTGCTTCGTTCGTGCGCTATTTATGGCCCAAACGCTGCGGGTAAGAGTAATTTGCTTTTGGCTCTCCGAGAAATGGCGCGAGTGGTTGAGGAATCTGCTAGCGGAATGCAGCGAGGGGATGAATTATCAGTACAGCCTTTTCGTCTGGATTCTGCCAGTCGTAATGCGCCCACTGAATTTGAAGTGGTTTTTATTAGCTAGGGGGTGCGCTATCAGTACGGCTTTGCGGCGATAAAGGAAAGGATCACTGAAGAGTGGTTAATCGCTTTTCCTAAGGGCAGAGCTCAGCATTGGTTTGCCCGCCTGTGGGATGGAAAGAAAGAAGAGTACCAGTGGCAAATGGGTAATAGTTTGCAAGGGACGAAACAGCAAAAACAGCTGTGGATGGAATCGACCCGTTCAAATGGTTTGTTTCTTTCTACGGCAGTTCAGCTCAACAATCAACAATTACAGCCGGTATACGATTGGTTTGATGATACCTTAAGAATGGCGAGTGTTTCTGGGTGGAGCCCTGGTTTTACCGCATCGTTATGCGATAAAAAAGAAGGCAAAACAAAGGTGATGCGCTTTCTAAAAGCGGCTGATATTGATATTGATGATGTGGCTATCAAAAAGAAGGTGTTTGATAGTAGTGACTTACCTGAAGAGATGCCGGATGAAGTTCGTTCCGAAATTTGCAAAACACTTGAGGGTAAAGAGGTGTTGGCTGAGTTAAATACCGTTCATTTTGATAGTGAAGGTAAGCCGATTGTTTTTGATTTTCGCGAAGATGAGTCAGATGGAACGCAGAAATTATTTTCCCTTGCTGGCCCCTGGTTGGACACCTTAGAAAATGGCTATGTTTTATTTGTTGATGAGCTGCATGACAATTTACATCCGAAATTGGTTCGGTTTCTTGTTCGGCTTTTCCATAGCAATAAGACCAACCCCAATAATGCACAGTTGGTGTTTACTACGCATGAAACTTCGATTCTAAGTAGTGAGATGTTTCGCCGGGATCAGGTCTGGTTTTGTGAAAAAGACCAGGAGAAAGCGACACAGCTATTTTCCCTTACAGACTTTAACTATAGAACACGTGAGAATTTGGAAATGGCCTATTTAGATGGGCGTTTTGGTGCGTTGCCTTATACTCGTGAATTAAAGAGCGCATAATCAGCTCATGGGATCGGACGACGATTTTCATAATGGTTATAACCGTTATTGGGCTAATGTCAGGTGTAAAACCAAAGTTTGGCGGTAAAGACAAAGGCTAATAAATAGCTATGGTGCGAGGGGAAGAGTGAAATAGAAAGTTGCCCCCTGGTCCTGTACGCTATCCACATGGATACGACTACCGTGCAGTTCGATTATCTTTTGACTAATCGGTAGGCCAAGCCCACCGGGTTGAGGCCGATTACTGTCGTTAGCGCCTTGATAAAAACGTTCGAAAATGTGCGGTAAATGCTGCGGTAAAATACCATGCCCAGTGTCGCAGACAGTGGTTAATACAGACTCTTCCTGTTGTTTAAAGTGGATAGTGATACCACCATGCGTAGTACATTTCATCGCGTTGCCAATCAGATTTTCCAGCACGCGAGCAATCAGACTGATATCAGCATATACAAACGGCGGCGTGGTAGCGCTATCTACTGACAGTGAGAGCTGCTTCTCTTCTGCCTGGAGTTGAAATTTTTGCGTGACATCCTGTGCCAGTTCGGCAAGGTTAAAAGGCTCGCAGTGCAGCACAGTCTCCTGCGCCTCGAGGCGAGTCAATTCGAATAGCTCGCTTATCAGATGTGTGAGTCGAACACTGCTCTTTAGTGCCAGCTGTCTATATTTCTTTTTTTCCGCATCGCTCAACGCGTCATCTTTGATCGCCAGCGTTTCTAAATAGCCATGTAGGATAGCAACCGGGGTGCGAAGGTCATGCGAGACATTGGCTATCAGCTCCCGACGCAGCAGGTCTTGTTGTTTAAGGTCATCAAGCTGCACCACAATACGTTGCGCCATCTCATCAAAGTTAGTGGCGAGTTGGTCAATTTCATCACCTCGCTGTTGTTTTTTTGGTGTCGCTTCAAATTGGCTAAAATCACTCTGTCGAAAGTCATCCATGTTGCCACTTAACCGATTGAGGCGGCGCGTTAACTTATAAAATAGTACTAAACCTGCCAGTAATCCCAGTAACAGACTACCTGCTAGCGCCCAGCCACTTAGACGCAAGATAAAACTTTCAGTGATAAAATGTTCGATGTCATCATACTGTTCCCCGCGCAATACCACGTAAAGATATCCTTCGGGAAATTCAACTGTCGGCACTGGCGTGACAGAAAAAACCTTGGACTGTTCATGACTACGCGGGTCATCTCCCAGTAAAGGCAGTCGCTCGCCACTTAAAAAACCTCGGATGGGGGTAAGCGAGACACTATTACGCTTGACCTTACCTGGCTCGGCCGAATAGGAGAGAATCTTTCCATCGAGATCAAGAAGATAGATTTCAATACTGGGATTGATCACCATATAGGCAGAAAAGGTCTCTTTCAACGCCGCTTGATTAAGACGGCCAGACTCCACCAGATTACGATCCCTCACCAAATTTTTTGCCAGATCGAGATTAAGCTTCTGTGCCACTTCCTGATGGTAATAACGGGCACTGGAGAGGCTAAGGAAGGCATATATTACGCCGACCACCAGCAGCAATATCACCAGTATAAAAGAGAGTTTGGCATACAACGTGCGAAACATTAAAAAATACCTCTATGACAACTCATCATTAAACTTGTAACCCACGCCCCACACGGTGAGAATATAGCGTGGTTTCGTCGGGTCCGCTTCTATCTTATTGCGTAAGCGGTTGATGTGAGAATTAACAGTATGTTCATAACCTTCATAGCGATAATTCCACACCTTATCTAACAATTCAGCACGACTATAGACGCGCCCTGGATGGCTGGAAAAATGAAGTAACAGGTCAAACTCTTTTGCGGTCAATTCTACTTTCTTGTCAGCCAGTAATACCCGGTGTTTATCTGTATCGATCACAAGGTCAGCAAATTGTAATCGCTGTAAACTGGTCTTAGTATCGGACACCTTCATCGCTTCCATACGACGAAACTGTGCCTTCACCCGTGCCACCAGCTCCGGCAGGCTAAAGGGTTTGACGATGTAATCATCTGCTCCCATCTCTAATCCAAGCACTCTATCCAGCTCGGAAGATCTGGAGGTAAGCATAATGATCGGCACATAACGTGCTTGAGCGCGAAGACGTTTACATACCTCCAGACCATCAATGATGGGTAACATCAGATCAAGAATCACTAACTGGTAACTATCCTGATCAAAGCAGGCCAGACCCTGGGCACCATCCGCAGCGATATCAACATCACAGTGAATATCCTTGAGATGCAACTGTACCAGGTTGGCAATCTCGGCGTTATCTTCAATGATCAGTACTTTATGGTTCATTAGAATCGGTCCCATTACAACGACATGTAAACATAGCAGCATTACTTGCCATTTTATACCGTGCCTTCGTTAGAGCGAAGGCACGATTGATCATCACTGAATACGGGTGACCTTCACCTTCATTGCTGGATTATCAAAACGGTATGATTGATTCAGATCCGATGTCGCCAGACCGTCCATCATGCTAATAACACCGGGATGAACAATAATGAAGTCGCGATCATTACGGGTTGCGTTAAAACCTTCACCACCCTGACCAGGGATATCACTCGCTACTTCGTTATTTGCCTCAGTACCAGAATCGTACACATTGGCAAGAAATACAGTGCTAGCGCCATTCTCAATATCACCAATATTAATGCTATTCAGTGCAGTAATGCCATCGTTGGTATTCGCCAGCATACCGACAAGAGTCAGCTTATATTCGTCGCCGCTACCTGTCAGCATAAAGCGCTCACTAGCCCCGGCAGCAATCATTGCCGCCCCGGCAGCTGTATCCAGTACTGCTGTAGAAGCACCTGCTTCACTAAGAAAAGCGCTAGTGTCTCCCGCTTCGGCAAGTACTTCCAACGCCACACTCGACTGCTCACCTAACATAAATGCTTGATATCCAGCACGATGTAAAACCAGAGCAACAGGTGTTATCGGCTGGTTCTGAGTCAGGTTAGTCACATCAATCTGAAATTGCCGTGTATCAACTGGTGTTGGCGGTGGTGTAATATTATCGTCATCATCATTATGAAAGCACCCTTGTAGCAGGAGTACTGTCGCCGCTACAACCGCTAATGTAAATGGAATTCTCATCGCTGCCCCCTTAATTAACCGTAATGACAAGTTTTGCCACTGGGTTTAACCAGCGATGCACCGTGTTATCTAAATCACTCGCACCACTACCGGTATCGCCCAGGTTTCCGCGATGAATATGAACGGTGGTATTGCTCTCTACAGTGGTTAACCCGGTACCGCCTGTTCCTGCATTGCCACCTGGGTCGGCCGGAATCCCCAGCACACCTGCTGCACCACCGCCATTAACTACTTCATTATTGGCTTCAGTACCTGCGTCATAGGCGTTAAGAAAGAAGGTATAAGTGCCCGCGACAGTGGGAATATCAAGGCTATCAATACCTACGAAACCATCATTGGTTGGCAACAACATCGCTGTTAATGTTAGCTGGGTATTGCTGTTATTGGTCATCATATTGAAATTGACACTAGCACCCGGTGCCAACAAGCCAGCGGCAGGGTTTTCAGCTACATCGCCTGATGCGGTCTGTACATCACTTGATAGACCAGAAATATCACCCCCTTCAGCCATTATTTGCAGATTCGCAGAGGCGACACTGCCCGCCATAAACAGGCGGGTATTTGCATCATGTGCAGCGGCTAATATCGGGGTAAAGTGGATGCCGTTGGTGAGATTGGTGAGCTCAATATCAAGGTCTTGCGCTATGACAGAGGACGATGCCAGAACACTCAGGGCAAACAGGGCTAAATGATTCTTTTTCATTAGATGATCCTTAAATTTTTAGGTTAATAACGAAACTACAGCGCTATTAAATACCCATTTCTTCACGTGCCTGTCGCGTAATCATCACAAATTATTAACATTCATCCTATATACTACTGCCAAAGCTAAATTAGCTCCGGCAAAGCGAGAGGCTTATGAGTCGCCCCTGAAAAAGGCAATTCATCACACTATCTTCTAAAGAAATGGAATTGTCATGATCTGCATAGAGATAAAGGCTGATTCAGAATTTTCGAGCCTGAGGCTCCCTGGTGGATCGGTTCAATTAGATGAGTTGACTCCGACGATTCAACACTCAATACGCGTATTAAAATCGGCCAATGCTAGCGGCACGGATAATCCCACTATTCTGGTTCATGAACTGGTGGAATATTTACAGGGGTTAAGTAAAAACAACACGTAAATGTTTGCAGAGCAGGGCGTCAATAAGCGCAAGCGCATTGCACGGGATGTTTAGCTTATGGCGCTATGTGTGGCACTATTAGTTCTAGCTAGCATGAGGGAAATGTATGAAAACAGCGTTTATCATTTTCGATAAAATGACTGCTTTAGACTTTGTTGGTGTTTACGATCCGCTGACACGTTTAAGGTCAATGGCGGTTATTCCTGACTTTAACTGGAAAATATGTGCTTTTACAAAAGATGTATCTGATGATAAAGGTCTGGTCTTTGTGCCAGATATCGTTGCAGAATCACTCGACGAATACGATATGATCATCGTGCCCGGTGGCTTTGGAACGCGCGCGCTCCAGCATGATGAAGCGTTTATGGGATGGATTAAATCGGCAGCGCCTGTGAAGTTAAAAATATCGGTCTGTACTGGCGCGCTTCTTTTGGGGGCGGCAGGTTTTCTGGCAGGTAAGCGTGCGACTACGCACTCCAATGCCTTTGATGACCTGGCTTCTTACGGTGTCGCAGTTGTAAATGAGCGTGTTGTTGATGAAGGTGATGTTGTGACGGCTCAAGGGGTGACATCATCGATAGATTTAGGTCTTCATCTGGTAGAACGATTTGCGGGCAGTGAAGCCCGTGTAAGGGTTGCAAGACAGATGGCCTACCCTTATGTGATGTCCAGTCGGCGGGAGTAGTCATGATCAATAAATGTAAGAGCCGTGCTGGAGGTCGGTTGGGCCGCGTTTTTGATTCCATTTTACGCCGTTCTGGCTGAGTGCAAGTCGAGATGGCTCAACATAAACGGTGATATCTCTTCGATTTGTTGATATTCTGTTGCTTTAATCCTAGATAGAAGAGAATACGCGCGTGGCTAAGCCCAATTATGCTTTTGAAAAGCGTCAAAAAGAGATCGCTAAAAAGAAAAAGAAGGAAGAGAAGCGCCTGCTAAAAGCAGCAGCTGCGGCGGCGGGTGAAAGTCAGCAGCAGGACGATCAACCAGCACCAGACAGCGATGATAAGGCGTCAACTAACAGGTGACACCTGACAAGGCAATAGAAGCCAATGATTTTTAACAACAGAAAGGAAAGAATGGTATGAGTACAGGTACAGTAAAGTGGTTCAATGCAGACAAAGGTTTCGGTTTCATTACACCAGAAGATGGCGGCAAAGACCTTTTCGTTCATCATTCTGAAATTCAGGCCGGTGGTGGTTATGCCACACTGAATGATGGCCAGAAAGTAGAATACGAAGTGGGACAGGGCCAGAAAGGGCCGTGTGCAAATAAGGTTGTGCCGGTCTAATATTTGCTTATACGTAAAACCCAGGTCAGAGAGAAATGACACTTAACTTAAGGTAATGTTAAGTGAACATTTACAATTTGATTCGGCATTCTGCGAGCTTTTGGCTGGGATCCAGCGTTTATTAAGATATGGATTCCGGCCAACAGCATGCTGGAATGATGGGGAAAGCTTAAGTTAAGTGCCATTTAGGTCAGAGAGCATTTGTTCTTTAATATTGTTTAAGTAATAACCATCAGGGTAGAGAGCGTAGTGACGTATTTGTGAGTGCCAGGCTCGTCAAAGGTGCTCGTTTGATTGAAGAGCCGCTAATAGCTATCGGCCTGGGGGGCTGTCTGAAGCTCCCACCATTCTTCCTTAATTGATCGATAGTGAGCAAGGTGGACTCAAGGGAGACAAGGGTCTGTCGATTAATATGTATGGTGATATCTGGATGGTAACTGGATGATATCGGGGTGGTAATAGTTAATTTTCCGGGAGAGAGATAGATGTCGATTCTGATTGATCAAGAAACGCGTGTGATATGTCAGGGTTTTACAGGGAAGCAGGGGACGTTTCACTCCCAGCAGGCGATCGAATATGGCTCTCGTTTCGTCGGTGGCGTGACGCCAGGTAAGGGTGGGCAGACGCACCTTGATCTGCCGGTGTTTAATACCGTGCATGATGCGGTGACGGATACTGGTGCAGATGCGACCATGATTTACGTGCCAGCCCCCTTTGCAGCGGATGCGATCCTTGAAGCGGCAGATGCCGGTATTAAGGTGATTGTCTGCATTACCGAAGGAATTCCTGTACAGGATATGATTAAAGTGAAGGCGCAGCTGGCAGGATACGATGCGCGCCTGATCGGCCCCAACTGCCCTGGGGTGATTACGCCAGGCGCGTGTAAGATCGGCATTATGCCGGGTGCGATCCATCAGCCGGGTGTGGTGGGTGTGGTATCGCGTTCTGGCACATTGACCTATGAAGCGGTACATCAAACCACCGGTAATGGCCTTGGCCAGAGTACTTGTGTGGGTATTGGTGGTGATCCAGTCCACGGCATGAATTTTATCGATTGCCTGGCGCTATTCGAGCAGGATGATCAAACCAGAGCGATTATGATGGTGGGTGAAATTGGCGGAACGGCCGAAGAAGAGGCTGCGGAATATATCAAGGCAAATGTCACCAAGCCGGTGGTCTCTTATATTGCGGGCCTGACGGCACCTG
The DNA here is from genome assembly GCA_021648525.1 of Gammaproteobacteria bacterium. Lineage (GTDB taxonomy): Bacteria > Pseudomonadota > Gammaproteobacteria > SZUA-140 > SZUA-140 > SZUA-76. The sequence continues at coordinate 32,825 of JAKISP010000004.1, read as the reverse complement.
CGGGCAAACGCATGGGCCATGCTGGTGCGATTATCTCCGGTGGCAAAGGCACCGCGAGTGATAAGATTGAAGCACTGAAAAATGCAGGCGTCTTGATTGCAGAGTCGCCTGCTGATATGGGTGATCGCATCCTTGAGGTCTGTCCTGCTAAATAATGGCTGTGCTGCTTAGCCCTGTAGTGCGACAATCGAGTGATAGAGAAAGATATTGGAAAATAAATTACGCGTTGCAATGGCGCAGGTCGACCTGCTAGTTGGAGATGTGGCTGGTAATCGTGCGAAGGTGATTAAAGAAGCACTGGATGCGCGTGATCGACTCAAAGCCGATGCGGTGGTTTTTCCTGAATTAACTTTAACCGGCTATCCGCCAGAAGACCTGCTGCTACGCCCTGCGATGGCGCTGCAGATTGATGCCGCGCTGGCAGCGATCAAATCTGGCGTGAGCGGCATTAGCATTGTGCTTGGCTATCCGCATTATGAGAATGGTCGTTGTTATAACGCTGCTGCGGTGATTGCCGATGGCGAGGTTCAGCACCATTACTTTAAGCAGTCGTTGCCTAACCATAGCGTGTTCGACGAAAAACGTTATTTCAAAGCGGGCAGTTCGTCATCGGTTATTGAGATCAACAGCGTTAAGGTGAGCCTCTCAATCTGTGAAGATATCTGGCAGCCACAGGCGCTTGAGCAGGCGAAGCAGGCAGGTACACAGCTGGTCATTAATATCAACGCATCACCTTTCCATATCGGTAAACAGCAGCAGCGTGAAGCGGTATTGGCGCAACGGGTGGCGGAGAGTGGGTTGCCGATTGTCTATCTGAATTTAGTGGGTGGCCAGGATGAGTTGATCTTTGATGGCGGCTCATTTGTGATCAATGCTAAAGGTGTCGTGACACAACGTCTGCCCGCATTAGTTGAGTCATTGATGGTGGCTGAATTTGAGATTGAAGCGAATGGTGCGTTGGTGCCACAGCCTGCCTGGGTGACACCGTTACCGAGCGATGATGCGATGATCTATAACGCAATCGTTTTAGCGGTGCGGGATTATATCCATAAGAATGGTTTTAACAGTGTCGTGATTGGCCTCTCGGGCGGGATAGATTCTGCATTGACGTTGGTGATTGCGGTCGATGCGATTGGCGCTGCGAATGTTGAAGCGGTGACGATGCCATCACGCTATACCGCTGACATGAGTATTGAAGACTCTTTTACTGAATGTGAGGCGTTGGGAATCCAATGTCATCAGGTGGCAATCGAACCGATGTATCAATCGTTCCTGACGGCGCTGCAGAATCAGTTTCTCGGCGATAAAGCGGATGCCACTGAAGAGAATATTCAGGCGCGCTGTCGTGGTGTTATCCTGATGGCGATCTCGAATAAAGGAGATAAAATTGTGCTCACCACCGGCAATAAGAGTGAGATGGCGGTCGGTTATGCGACGCTTTATGGTGATATGGCAGGTGGCTTTGCTCCGCTTAAGGATGTGCCGAAGTTGCTGGTCTATCGCCTCTCGAATTATCGTAACACGGTGTCACAGGTGATTCCGCAGCGTGTCATTGATCGTCCGCCTTCGGCTGAGCTGGCACTGGATCAAAAAGATGAAGATAGCTTGCCGCCTTATGACATACTTGATCCGGTACTGGAGATGATTGTGGAGCAGGACATGGGGCCGGGTGCAATTATCAAGGCTGGTTATGAGAGTGAGATGGTGCACCAGGTGGTCGCGATGGTGAAACGTAACGAATATAAACGCCGTCAGGCACCGCCGGGGGTGAAGATTACCGCACGTGCCTTTGGGCGTGATCGTCGTTATCCGATTACGTCAGGCTTTCATGAGGGGTAATAACTGAATACAATCTATTTAGACTGGTCATATTAGCTTAATGAGGAGCATGCAATGAAAAAGGTAGAGGCGGTTATCAAGCCGTTTAAGCTGGATGATGTACGCGAAGCGTTATCTGAGATTGGAATAACTGGCATGACGGTGATTGAAGCGAAGGGTTTTGGGCGTCAGAAGGGACACACGGAACTCTATCGTGGTGCGGAATATGTTGTCGATTTTCTGCCTAAGATTAAAATTGAACTGGTGGTGGCAGAGTCACAACTGGATCAATGCATTGAGGCGATCACTGAAGTGGCACGTACTGGTAAAATTGGTGACGGTAAGATCTTTGTCAGTGATGTGCAGCGTATTATTCGCATTCGTACCGGTGAAGAGGATGACGACGCGATTTAGATTGTGACTAAATTGCTAAGCAAAACCGGGGTAACGGGAGGGCTGTTACCCCGGTTTTTTATGGGAACTGTTTAACCACGTCGTCCAGATTGCGGCGCGGTGTTGGCTCAGGTAGTTCTGCCGGATAGCCAACGCTCAATATCGCGATCGGTTGTAGCTCATCATTGTTATTGAGTACCCTCTTTACCGCGTTGTCATCAAAGTCTCCCACCCAGGTTGAGCCCATTCCGGCAGCTACAATTGCAAGCTGCGCATAGGTGGCGGCAATGGTGGCATCTTGCACGGCATAAAGCGATGCACCGCGTTCACCAAAACTTTTGGCGGAGCGGGAAGGGTCCGCACTGAAGACAAGACAGACCGGTGCTTCGGAAATAAACGGCTGCCCATTGGCCGCTGCCTGCAGTGCCTCGCGTGTGGCCTGGTCATTAATGACGGTGATCTGGTAGGCCTGCAAATCGCCCGCAGAGGGGGCCGCACATGCCATCTCTAGCACAGCGTGAAGCTTGCCTGCTTCAATCGGTGTGGTGGTCTGGTACTTTCTAACCGAATGTCGGTGGCGTACTGTTTCGAAGAAGTCCCACATATACTTACTCCTCGTATTTAATATTTAAGCGTCAGGTACCTACATTTCCATTTACGGGGTGTAGTCTGGAAAATTAATCTGGCGTACGCGTAGTGCATCATCGGCAAGTGGTTGTAGACCGAGTTGTTGATAGGCGGCAGCCATAATGGTAAGCGCTTGCGGAATTGCCGGTGTGCGCGGCAGGGTTTCAATAATATATTTGGCGCGATTAGCGGCGGCGGTAAAGGCTTCACGGCTGAGATAGTAGTGGGCCACATGCAGTTCGGCTTGTGCTAGCAGGTTGCGCAGGTGAACCATGCGCTGGCGTGAGTCGGGGCTATAGCGGCTGTCAGGAAAGCGCTCGACCAGTTCCTTGAAATAGAAGAATGATGTCTGAATCGCACCGGACTCACGCTTGGTGACATCAAGATTAAAGATGCGATCAAAATTATCTTTGTCCTGGTTAAACTTGGCGAGGCCGCGCAGGTAGTAGGCGTAGTCGACATGTGCATGGCGAGGATAGGTCTTGATAAAACGCTCCGCATTGGCGATTGCCGATGCGGATTCATCGAATTTATAATAGGCGTAGGCTGAGTTGAGCTGTGCATGTTGTGCATGGACGCCAAACGGAAAACGTGTTTCAAGGGTGTCGAAATGAGTGATCGCCATCTCATAGTCTTTTATATCAAGCGCTTTTTTGGCGCGTTCGTAGAGTTCGTCTGCGGTCAGTTCTGAATCATCTTTTTCCTGCAGGGTTGAGCAGCCTGTTAGCAGGAGGATTAATAATGGGGCGACGAGATGTAAAACACGCATGGGTTACCAACTTGGTTGCATAAAACGATATTGGGCAAAAGGCCTTAGTTCAGACCTGGATTATAGCCCATTATTCATTCAGCGAGGCCTGGATATCACCGATCTTTCTGATCCATGGCTTATTTTTACGAAGTGAGGCTGGTAGAGACTGAGAGGCTGTTAGTGCTGCATCACGGCTGGTATAACTGCCGTAAATCAGTGAAAACCAGGCGATGTCGTCGCGATTTTTTTTGTAATAGGCTACTTTGCTGGTCAGACCGCCATTTTTGATTTGCTGGCGTAGCAGTGCTTCATTTTCTGTGCCGAGTAGCTGGATGGTGAACAGTTGTGGGCCTTGCGACATCAACCAGTCAGTATCTCTGATGGTTTTGCTACTTGCCATCTGGTTTGTAGACGTTGGCGTTGGCACTAAAGCCGGTACCATGCTGGCAATGGAGTTGTTTAGTCCCAGGATTTTATAGGCCTGATTGGTGATGATGATGGCTTGCTGAATAGCGGATGTGGTTATATGATCATCGACCACCTGTTTGGCGAGCAGCGCAGCCCTTGCGGGGTTGCCCTGATCTAGTTGTTGTTGTGCCGAGAACACTAGCAGTTGCGCAACACGCTCGTTGAGGGTGTTGATGCGCTGGTGGGTGTCTTCACTATATTTTCCATCAGGGTAGTGATTGCTTAATTCGTTGAGAAAGGTCAGCGCCATCGGAACTTCGAACGGGATGACCGTTGCCCCGGCGTCGAGTTTGCGAATAGCCATTTCATAGGCGCTAAGCGCACGCAGGTAATAGGCGTAGTCGCTGTTTTTATGTTGTGGGTGATCGTTAATGAAACGCTCGGTGGTGGCGATGGTTGAGCTGCTCTGGCCGATTTTATGGTAGGCGTAAGCGAGTTCCAGTTGCCCCTGCCGTGCAAATTTATCGACCGGGTACTGTGTAATCAACGTGTTGAAGTGATGAATGGCCCCCTGATGATCCCCAGTATTCATCGCTTCTTTGCCCGCGTTATAGATGGCGTTGGCACTCATGCGCTGATTTGCCTGGGAATCTTCGCTACTGTTCTGGGCGGTAGTGGCACAGCCTGACAGTAGTAGCGAAAATGCAGCGATAAAACAGTATACTGTGTTGGATGGTCGCATATGTTTAGATCCTGTTATCCGGGGTGTCCTCCCCAGTGAAGGCACCGTTGTTTAAAGGCATAGGTCGATCATTAGATGAATGGATTATGAGCTTATATGCAGGTGAATAAAAGGGTTAAATGAGGGTTTGAAAGATGTCTGGTGGGATTGTTGCCTGTAATGACACATCGTATACGATATATTAAGGCTATTTTACTGCGGGAATGCAACGCTGCAGTTTAATATTTGGGTTCATCGCATTTGTTAATGAGTTAATCAGCGGTTGTTGAGTGCTATTCGTGAGACGACCTGGTCAATTTTCTTCTAGATAGGTTTGTAACTTGTTTGCGAGTGTATTGCAGGCCGTCACTTTATCTGCTTCGACGTTTGCCCGCCCGCCGTGTCTAGTTGAGTATTCACAGATAAGACCGCTATCATTTTTGTTTGTACTGATGGTCAGTAACGCTTTTTTCTGAGAATATATTGTATTGAGTTGACCGCCTAGGTAGAGGTGATAGGTGGACGAATGGTTGTGCCACAGCGTATTGCGATGGTTGATCAGTTTTTTGGTGATATTGAGAATATCAGGTGTCGCGATCATTTTCTGCGGTTCTTTGGACATGCTCACGGTGGCTATTGCTTTCGCGGGTGTTATTTTGAGCGGAATGTTCTCAGTGCCATTTTGGGCGGTTGATATTATCGCAGCTGCGGTGGTAGTTTCAACCATTTCAGTGGTGGCACTGGTGACGTGGCTTACCCGTTGGGGAGTGATGGGTGGTGGCGGCTGCGCGTCGGATTTGAGTGTGTTTTTTATCTGCCCAACTGTGATGTTGAGTGGGTTGTCGCTGCTTAGTTCCAGTAGCCGATAGGCTTGGTTGGTGATGACGGCAGCTTTCCGAAGTGACGCTGACTCTGGATATTTTTCAACAACTGCCTGAGCGAGGAGGCCAGCCTGGGCCAGGTTTCCCTGATCAAGCTGCTGTTGTGCCGCGATGACCAGATATCGTGCTACGCGTTCATTAATATTATGAATGCGCCGCCTGGTATCACCACTAAACTTTCCATTTGGGAAATGATTAATGAGTTCGTGTAGAAACTCAAGCGCCATATGGGCCTCATAAGGTGCGCCAGTGATGGCTGTGTCAGTAGTGATGTCAGTGCCAAGTCTGGCAATGGCAGCCTCGTACGCGGCGAGGCCACGTAGATAATAGGCGTAATCAATGTTTGTATGTTGCGGGTATTTTTTGATAAAGCGCTCTGTAGTGGCAATGGTAGCGCTTGTTTGGCCACTTTTATGATAGGCGTAAGCCAGCTCGAGTCGTCCCTGGAGCGTGAGTTCATTGATTGGATACTGTGTTATCAGGGTGTTGAAGTGGTGAATCGAACCCTGAGGATTGCCGTTGTTGATCGCCTCTTTGCCTGCAGTGTAGAGGGCATTTGCGTGCATGTGTTGCGTTGACGGGGCGCGGTCGGCACTTTTTGGCGCGGTGGTGGCACAGCCTGTCAGCAGTAACAAGGCAGTGACAAAACAGTATATTATATTGATTGGGCGCATCAGTTCAGATCCTGACTGGAGCGGGTGCCTTTACTGGTATCATTAAACATTATTTATTTTGAGACCTTTGCGCATGAGCAGGGGTTTTGTTCTCTGGTACCAACAATAGGCGCTTTAGGCGAGGCGAAACGCATGGAAGAGAGGGTTTATCACTATACATGACCGATTTGAGTACGCTTCTAGCGCCGCCAGAGAGGATAAAAGAACAGGCCTCATATTATAGTTTGTTATTAATTAAAGGGAAGCTCTGATTAATTCAGGACCGTGTGTGATACCTCCAGAATATCCAGTTGCTACGTTGTACCCCAGGGGTGGTGTGCCTCTGGGTGCATCTTGGCAATAGTCCTGCTACGGTGTGTCCTGTGGGCACTGCATTTTGCAATCGGAAGGTTCTTTGCATTTGAATGGTTTGACTCTCATATCACATTGCACAGAATTAAGCAGAGGCGCCTGCAAATAGCACCGGTCGATCATTTGTGAATCGATTATGCGTTTATATATACGTGGATAAATAAGGATTGGGTGACAGTTTATCGTGAATGAAGTAGAGCATTTAAGTGCGACAGTGGATGATGAGCTAGCGGGGCAGCGTCTGGATAAGATTCTGGCTCAGATTTTTTCAGATTATTCGCGCGCACGCCTGCAGCAATGGGTGAGTGACGGGGTGGTACTGGTCGATGGTAAGCAGCTGCGTTCGAAAGATAAACTGCGCGGTGGCGAGCAGATTGAGATCACGGTTGAGCTAGAAGAAGAAGTCGATTCAAAGCCGGAGGCGATCCCACTCGACATCGTCTATGAAGATGAATCAATTCTGGTGATCAACAAGCCAGTTGGGCTGGTGGTGCATCCCGCTGTGGGCAATCGAGAAGGTACGATGTTGAATGCGCTGTTGCACCATGCGCCAGAGCTAACCAGCGTGCCGCGAGCCGGGATCGTGCATCGTCTCGATAAAGAGACCAGTGGTCTGCTGGTAGTGGCGCGTACCCTTAAGTCACAGAAAGTGCTAACGGAGCAGATTCAGCGGCGTGAATTTGAACGTGAATATCAGACCGTGGTGAATGGTGTGATGACGGCGGGTGGCACGGTTGATGCCGCCATCGGGCGTCACCCCACGGTGCGTACCCGCATGGCGGTGGTGGGTCGAGGTAAAGAGGCGCGTACTCATTACCGGGTGATCAAGCGTTACCGCGCCCATACCCATGTGCTGGTAAAGCTGGAGACCGGTCGCACCCATCAGATTCGTGTCCATATGGCACATATTCGTTATCCGATTGTCGGCGACCCGGTCTACGGTGGGCGGCTGCGTATTCCTAAAGGATGTGGCGAGGCGCTGAACGGTATGCTGCGTACCTTTAAGCGACAGGCACTACATGCGGCCAAATTAGGTCTGGTGCATCCTGAAAGCGGCGAAATGGTCTCATGGGAGGCGCCGCTACCCACGGATATGACAAGGCTGCTGCAAGTGCTTGGTGATGACCTGAAACTGGCCGAGTAAACATGTCTGACCACATTGATTCAGTTCGACTTGATTCAATTCAGCTCGATTCAATTGAAGAGCTGCGCTGGATTGTCCCTGACTGGCCTGCGCCTGCCCATGTGCAGGCTGCCTCTTCATTACGTAGCGGTGGTGGCAGTGTCGGCGAATATGCGTCACTGAACCTTGCTGATCACGTTGCCGATGATCCCGCTACGGTGGCTGCTAATCGTGGTCGGCTACAACAGGCATTGGCACTACCCGCATCGCCAGCCTGGTTGACTCAGACTCACGGCGTTGACTGTGTCGATGCAGCCAGTAGCCCCATCGGCATTGAAGCGGATGCCAGCTTCACCACTCAAGTCGGTATCGTCAGTGCGGTGCTCACCGCTGACTGCCTGCCAGTATTGCTATGTGATAAACATGGTACCACCGTGGCGGCGGTTCACGCTGGCTGGCGTGGACTGGCTGGCGGGGTGATCGAATCAGCTATTGCGGCAATGGGCGAACCACAAGAATTGATGGCATGGCTCGGCCCTGCCATTGGGCCACAGCAGTTTGAAGTGGGGGTAGAGGTGCGCGCGGCCTTTGTTGAGCGTGATGCAGCCGCCGCTGATGCCTTTATCTCGGTTCGCGATGGACACTGGCTTGCTGATCTCTATCAATTAGCTGTGCTGATCCTGAGAAAACAAAGGGTTAATGCTATTTATGGCACTGAGTGGTGTACCGTCAGCAGCCCTGAGAACTTCTATTCTTACCGTCGTGATGGCGTTACCGGACGTATGACGACGTTGATCTGGATGGTGGAATAATATCTATCTAGTTCCCCCTGGGCCTGATCGTCCTTTTTTGCCTAAACTCATGTAGAATTGCCGCTCTTTCACTGGCATATTAATGGTTATCTCTTGCGTATGAATACGAACTTCCTGAAGGTTATTGTTTTGTTGGCTTCCCTGGGTGTGTTAACCGGGTGTAGTAATCCCCCATTGATTGATGCGGTCGATTCAGGCAATGTCCGCGCGGTTGAGGATCTGCTGCATCAGGGGATTGACGTGAACGTCTTTAACCGTGCGGGTGATTCGGCGCTGGCACTGGCGATTCGTCACGGCCATCTTGAGATTACCGCGTTACTGTTGAAGCGTGAAGTCGATATCAATGCGCCGGGCGTATTGGGCACAACGCCGCTGATGTTAGCCGTTTCTGGCCCCTATCCGGGCATTGTCAAACATATGATCGATATGGGTGCTGATGTGAATGCGGGTGACGTGAATGGCAATACCGCGCTGATGTTACCACCGATGACCGATGAGCCGGAGGTGATTGAGATCTTGATCGCCCATGGTGCCGAGGTGAACGATTTTAACCGTGAAACCATAGGGCCGTTGATGGTGGCATCATTCATGGGGCATATGAAGATTGCTGAGCTACTGATTGCACATGGTGCTGATGTCAATATACAGGCCAAAGATGGACAGACCTCGTTGATGCGTGCCGCACGTCAGGGCAAGCTCGATATGATCGATCTGCTGCTGGCAAATGGTGCGGACATGGATGCCAGAACCGTTGATGGTGAGAGTGCGGTTGATTGGGCGATGGAGCAAAATCAGCTTGAAGCAGCAGACTATCTGAGAAAACGCGGTGGCTAATATGGTGGGTGGCTGGAATATTTTTGATGTTATTGATAAGTAGAGTCAGGCGATGAGCCCGCTGGCGTGGATTGTACTGTTTTGCCTGTTAGTCGGTGTGCTGAGTGTGGTCGCAGCGGGTTTGTTTCTGTTGTTGCCGATGGCGGTGCGTACTCGCCTGTTACCGCATCTGATTAGTTTTGCTACAGGTGCCTTATTAGGTGCAGCCTTCCTTGCCTTATTACCACATGCGCTGGAGACCGTGCCGGATGGCGATACGCACCGTGTGACGTTTGCGGTGTTATTGGGGCTGCTCGGCTTCTTTATTATGGAAAAGATGGTGATATGGCGGCATTGCCATCATATCGATTGCGAGGCGCATCATCATGCGCATGAGGGGGATGGGCATAAAGGTGGTGTTGCCGGGCCGTTGATTGTGGTTGGTGATGCGGTGCATAACCTGATCCACGGGGTGTTGATTGCGGCGGCCTTTCTGGTTGACATCCACCTGGGTATTGTTACCAGTCTGGCGGTCATGGCGCATCAGATTCCGCAGGAGTTGAGTAACTTTGCGGTGTTACTGAATAGCGGTCTGAGTCGTTCCCGGGCGTTAGTATTAAATATCTTCTCCAGTTTGACTGCACCACTGGGTGGCATGATTGGTTACTTTGGCCTTAACGGTGTTGAGTGGTTAATGCCTTATATGCTGGCGATTGCGGTCTCGAGTTGTATCTATATTGCCGTGTCGGATTTGATTCCTGGTCTGCATAAACGCACTGAAATCAGCGCCTCATTGCAACAAGTGTTATTGATCTGTGGTGGCGTCATGGTTATCTATCTGACTCATCTGTTGTTGCACTAACGCGTCGAAGGGGGATGCATGGATAAATGGTTTATGGCAGTTGTGGTCGGGCCAGATCGTCCCGGTATTGTTGCTAAAGTCACTTCCGCGCTATTCGATGGCGACTGTAACCTGGGCGAAGCCTCGATGACGCGTCTCGGCGGTAACTTCACCATGATGTTAATGGTACAGAGTAAAGAGCGTGAAAAGGCACTGAGAGACCTGCTTATGCCAGTGATCGAATCATTGGGTCTGCACCTGCATCTCGATAGTATTAAAGGCGAGCTACATCATCACATTGAACCCGATGTGCGCATTACGTTATTTGGCCGGGACCGCAGCGGCATTGTGGCGCATGCCACGGCCACACTTGCCGAAGCTGGGTTGCATATTCTATCGCTGGAGTCGGATGTCGCGGGTAGTAAAGAGAAGCCGATCTATGTGTTGCATATCGAAGGTGAGGCACAGGAAGGGATACCCTCACTAGCATCTGCGCTGGAGATTATCGCCAGCGAAGGAATCGAAACCCGTCTATCACCCATCGACGTCGTCATCGGCTGATTGTTCGATGGCATTGCTGGATATTTTACAATACCCGGACAAACGTCTTAAGCAGGTGTGCAGTGATGTCACGTTGTTTGATGATACCCTGCGTGAATTTATTGCTGACCTTGAAGAGACGATGCGCGCCGGGCCGGGTGGCGTTGGTGTTGCTGCCCCACAGGTGAGCCGATTAGAACGCATCGCGATCGTTGATGTCTCCACCAGAAAGAAAATTAAACAGCATGGGCGGATGGTGTTGATTAATCCAGAGATTATTGAATGGCAAGGGTCAGTGATCGGCCGCGAGGGGTGTATGTCGGTGCCGGACTATACCGGTAACGTGGTGCGTGCCGAGACCATTATGCTTGAGGCGCTGGATGAATTTGGCGAGAAGCGGCGCTATGAAATAGAAGGCTATGAAGCACGCGCCGTGCAGCATGAACTTGATCATCTCGAAGGGCTGTTATTTCTTGATCGGCTTGTTAGTCGGCGCAGTGATCTTTTTAAGCGTAAGGTTTATAAATGAGACCTTTGCACGAGTCTATTTTCCGCTCCAGCTGCGTTATAAATGATCTCAAAACAGTCATTTACTTTGTGTAAACTTCATTTTTTCGGTCATTTATGCCTTGCTGGAATGAAAGCTAGTTCTGGTGCAAAGGTCTCAAATAACTGTAATAGTTTTTATGAATTTCGTGTCATCCATTTCTGATACTCATCGTAGTCGACGATTATGCCCAGTCTTGTAAAGTGGTCTATACGGCAGTCTGCCTGATTCTTAGCTCAAATAAAAGCACCATTTATTTTATATAAAAAAATCAATATAAATGCTTCTATTAAAGTCGGTAGTAACATTGCCGATCTTAGTCGTATCTGAAAAATCCCTGACTGAAATGCTGGGCTATTAACTGGAGATATGACATTGAATGGGAAACTAAGAGATGAGTTAGGCGACTACAGCAGTATCGTTTGCCTGAAATCGATCATTACAGGAATGGAAGATGCTTTGGGAGACAAAGCAACCGCGATAGCACTGATTGCGGCGGGTCGTGCGCGTGGTCGTACGATCGTTAAACAATTGGGTCTAAGCCTTGAACATGGCCTGGATGATGTGACGCAGAAAGTGGGCGACGTGTTAGGTAAAGATGGAACACGTTTGATGCTTTTAAAAAAAATAGAAGAGACAGAAGATGGATTTCGTGTTTATACACAGGAAACTGTCTGTTCGGCTGGCGAAGAACAGGGGTCTCAGCGTCGCTGCACTTTTACGCTTGGCGCTGCTCAGGGGGTTCTGGAGTCGCTTACTGAAGAGCGCTTTAGAGGTGTGCATGTTGAGTCTGTGTTACGTGGTGGTGAGTTCGATGTATTTGAATACACTCGCATCATCCGTTGATCTATGAATTCCGTAGCTAATTTAAATTATATTTTTTAGGAGTAATTTATGCGTTCTGATATGTTGAATGAGATATTAAGTGAACTTGGGGGCGCTTCGGCTGATATAGAAGCATCTGCTGTTATTTCCACTGATGGTTTGATGATGGCTGCAATGTTGCCTGCAAACCTCGATGAGGACAGGGTGGGGGCGATGGCTGCCGCGATGTTATCACTGGGAGACAGGACGGCTCAGGAGCTTGAGCGTGGCTCTCTGGAACAAGTGCTGATTAAAGGCGATAAGGGGTATGTTTTGATGACACATGCAGGGGCGGAGGCCGTGTTATCTGTGATGACGAAAGCTGACTGCCGTCTTGGCCTGATTTTCCTGGATGTGAAACGTGCAGCTGAAGATATCGCCAAACTTGTTTGATTAAAACTCCATCCGCGCACCGAGGTCTATCGTTGAGCTGGTGATGGTGTCCTGGCCCGCGACAGTGGCAACGCTGATGTAGGCCGATTTTCCACGCGGGAATGTTGCCGACAGGGCCGTACCAAGCTTAAAGTAGTTGCGATCTGGGGCATCAGTCTGAATACTAAAGGCAGTGGTTGGATTTTCTACAAAACGGGCGGTAATTAAGCGGTCGTCGTCTTTGAATTCATGTTCCCATTCAATATGAGCGCTGGAGACTAACACCCCCCAACGTTGACTGATTGCCCGTGAGGCGCGTACTGCCAGTGCGGTTGCAAATGACTTTGTATTTTGTTTTTCGATCGCGAGCGCGAATCCGCTACCACCTGTTTCTCGATAGCCTTTGATATTTGCATTGACATAATCGGCTCGCACGTAGGGGCTGATAAGTAGCTTGCCAAAGCGATAGTCGATGGTGGCGGTGGCGCTAAGACCAAGTTGACTGCCGCTTGTATTCCCCTGGGTGGCGGTATTAATACCAGAATAAATAATGGTACGACGTGTACTGAAATCATTGCTGCCGTACGTTGTAATCCAGTCGAAATAGGCATCTTCGCGTAGATAATAGCTGCCATAAAATGAGGTGCTGTATGCGGTCGAATCGAGATTACCGCCATTGGCATTGAAATCCGAGTCGGTTTTAGCATAACCCAGCGCCCCGCCCATCACGAGCTTGCTGTTATACCAGTAATCAAGGCCAGCGGTAATGCCTAAAGTTTCGAAATCAAAGCCACTCTCTCGACTAGTGCTGTCTTTCTCACCAAAATTAATACGACCACTCATAAATAGACCGAGGCGGCTATCTTTAATCAGCGAACTAAGGCCACTGCCAAAGTCGCTGCTATCCGCCAGCAGGCCAGCGGGGAGGGTGTCGCCATTCATCGCAAGCATCACCCCTTTCATTGCAAAGCGAGTTTTTGATGGGCCATTGCGTAGCGAGGCCAGGCGTGCACGTACATTGCTGAGTTGGGTGGTGGTTACCTCGACAGAATTGGTCCCCTGTGCGGTGACTTCATCGGGGGCGATCTGGTTTAGTGCATCGCTGAGTTGAGTGTCGTTCAATGATAAGAGGTTGTTGCACTGGATAATTAACCCCTCATTTGAGGTGGTGGCGCAGAGTTGGTTGAGGCTTTCAGCTGTCGCGCGTTGAGTGTTGTTGAGGGTGTCTCGAAATAGGTTCTGCTCGGTTTGAGTAGCGCTTGTTACTATTGTTGCGATTGTTGTTAGTGGTGCATCTGCGCAACCAGGTGTTTCGCATCTGATGTTGAAAGTGATTGTTGTAGTGCCCTGCGGGGGTGTCCAGGTAAGTCGTACAATTCGCGGTTGTGTTATATTAACTGTGCCGCAGAAGAAAACTCCAGAATCTCTTGTACAATCAGGTGTATTCATGCTGCTGGCCAGATTGTTTCCTGCTGAATCAGTAATTGTCATATTAAAAACAACATCGATTATTGCTGTAACCCCACCAAAAGTAGAAATCGGTATGGTATATGTAACAGATTGCCCAGCTACTACACTATTGCCTGGTGACTGCACGATGCTATTGACAATAAGATTGGCATGGCTTGCTGAACAGGAAGCAAAAAAGAGTACGCCGAAAAGAATTCGTAGTATTTTACTTACCAGGTTATTATTTACAATGTCGAATGTTGTATTCATGATGTATATTCCATTCTATTCTTATTTTTACTTGCGAGTCCATCATTTTTTAGACTGTAAGTTTGGTGGTTAATGATGGTGGTTTTTAGTCATGCTAGTTGCGATGAACGGGCGTGTAGTTTGTTTTGGCGGGGAAATCGAATGCGGTGGGCCTTTTAGGTTTGAGGTATATTGGGTATGGGAATGAATTTTATCACCAAAGTAGTCAATTGTTAGTCACGGTTATTTAAAATTAATTTCGGTGAAATGAAATCATGAAAAAAGTAGATGATAAAACAGTTGTCTCACCCACGCATCGTAAAGCAGGGTCCCAGGCTGATGCGAATTTACTCGACGGTATTCATAATGACCCTACTCGAATAGTTTCTTCGTGGGAACAGCGCCGTCCCAGAAATAAAGCACTTCAGCGCGGCAGCATCATAAAAAGTCGTTTTCGATTAGAGCGTGAGATTGGACGTGGTGGAATGGGAGTGGTATTTTCCGCGCGTGATTTGATTCAGGAAGAGGTGGGTGAAAAAGAGTCTGAAATAGCGATTAAATTTCTATCTGAAGAATTTAAATCACACCCCGATGCGCTGCGGATGTTGCAGCAAGAGTGTAAAAAAGCGAAAAACCTGGCACATCCTAATATTGGTACCGTTTACGACTTTGATAAGGATGGGCAGAACGTCTACATGACGATGGCTTTATTGATAGGTTGTTCGTTAGAGACCAATATGCAAGAGCGTAATTTCCAGCCACTTCCTTTTGATAAAGTTATGAGTATGTTGACTGATATTGTGTCGGGGCTTGATTATGCGCATCAGCGAAATATTATCCACTCCGATTTAAAGCCTGCGAATATATTTTTGACAGAAAGCGGTGCAAAGATTCTTGATTTTGGGATTGCGCGTGCCGTGATGCACGCCGATGTTGATGCTACCAGTCGTCAAAGGGAAGGAGGTGATCAGGTCGAGGGCGATGGTGCTGGAGAAATTGCGTTGACGCTCAGCTATGCTAGCCTCGAAATGATCGAAGGTGAGGCGCCTGATGTGCGTGATGATATCTACGGGCTGGCCTGTATTGTCTACGAACTACTCAGTGGGAAACACCCTTATGAACGACACTCTGCACAGGATGCGCTCATGTTGCAGTTAGTGCCTGCTCGAATTGTCGAACTAAAAGAGTGGCAATGGAATGCTTTATTAAAGGGGCTTGCGCTTAAGCGGGTAGATCGCTGTGAAGGTGCAACTGAGTTTTTAGCCTCATTACGACCGAAACAAAAAGAACCCTGGAAGCGAGCATCATATGCGTTGGCGTTGCTTGCGATAGCAGGTACTGGCTATTTTATGTTTTCACCGGCCAAAGTTGTCGAGCAAAGTCTATTTGAAAACCCTGGAGTCGCTTTAGTGATGGCACCGGCACAGCAACAAAAAGTGACGGATATGCTGGATCTCGCTGAAGTGCATATGCTGGTGGGACGATTGATTGCGCCTGCTGGTGGGAATGCGTTGGATGAGTATCAAAAGATACTTGAATTGAACCCAAATAATCGCGATGCAATCGCGGGTTTAACGTTGCTATTGGGTGCGCTTGCCGAGCAGGCTGAGTCTGCTTTTGCGCAGAGTGACTACCAGCAGGCGGCTGAATTGATTAGTGTCGGGCTTGGGGTTCATGGCAATCATGAACGATTGTTGACACTGCGGCAGCAAGTTAATTTAGTGGCAAACTAATGGGTATCTCTAATGAATAAAAGCAGATTTTTTACCGCCTGGCAGTCTCGTATCGCAATCATGCTCCTTGCTACGCTGATGATCGGTTGTGCGACTGTTCCAGAGCATTCAGTGCTAGTTGCGCCAGAGGAGCGGCGCGGGGCGGCAGATAAATTGATGCCAGTGGATTGCCTGTTACCGGCAGAACTCAGGCAACTGGGTTCTGGGATGAGTTATTTCGCGCCACGGCGTGCAACTAAAGCGACGGCGGCGGAATGTGAAATCAGGGGTGGGGAGTATGTTGCCTATGATCGTGCCAATTATCGCACGGCATTAACGGTATGGCTTGAGAAAGCAAAGCTGGGTGACGCTGAGGCGCAAACCTATGTGGGAGAAATTTTTGAGAAAGGGTTAGGTCTGGAATCTGACTTCAGGCTTGCACGAAGTTGGTATCGTAAAGCGGCAGAGCAGGGGTTTTCTCGTGCGCAGATCAATCTTGGTTATCTTTATGAGAAAGGACTTGGGGTTGAGAAAGACACGGTAGCCGCTCTTAACTGGTACAGAAAGGCGTCAGGGATTGAGGATGATGGGCTTGATTATACTTCTGCAATTGAAGTGAAAGCCGCGACGTTGGCGCAGGAAAAGACAGCCTTGTTAAGGGATGATGTGAATCGTCGTGAACGTGAAATAACGTCATTAAATGATTCGTTAAAGAGCGCTAATCAGACACTCAAAGAACAGGTTGGGGTGCTCCAACGTACAGAGCAAGCGTTAGCCGCTTTAACGCTGGAAATGGAGTCCGCTGTTGGCAGTGTGAAATTAAGCGAAATTGAACTTGAATTTTCTGCACAGCAGAGACAGCTTGATGAGGTCAGTCAGTTATACCAGACATTAAAATTACAGGTTGAGAATAAGCAGCGTATCGTTAACAGTCAGGTGGAAAAGGTGGATGTTCAGAAACAGAGTCTGCTGGCGCAGGCTGCCCCTTTGCCAGGCCCTTCAATCGAGGTGTTTGATCCTTCTATTGTGGTAACACGTAGTGGTGAGCCGAAGGTGTTGGTGCGTTCTGCCAGCAAGGCGCGTGTGATCAGTGGGCGTGTGATGGCACCAGCAGGTTTAAAGCTTGCGACCCTTAATGAACGCCCGCTTTCAATTGACAGCACCGGACAGTTTCACTCAGCGGTGCCGATTACGAATGAAACACAGCATGTCATGATTCGTGTGACTGACCGACTGGATCAAGAAGCAGTCTTCTCTTTTATGTTGGTGCCAGATAAACAGATCTCATCCTTTAAGGAGGATGCCGCTCGTTTTTCACGTGTAGCCGATTCGATTGATTTTGGACGCTATTTTGCGTTGGTGATTGGCAATAATGAATATGTGAACTTCCCTAAGCTGAAGACCGCAGTGAGTGATTCGGGGCGAGTGGCTGAGTTACTGGAAGATAAATTTGGTTTTGATGTGCGCCTGATTAATAACGCGGATCGCTATACGATACTCTCGGCATTAAATGAGATTAAAGGAAAAATGTCCGAAGAGGATAATTTGCTCGTTTATTATGCCGGTCATGGTGAACGCGATGTTCAAAGTCTGCAGGGGTACTGGTTGCCGGTTGATGCTGAGCTTGAGAATACCGCAAACTGGATTCCTAATTCAGCAATTTCCTCTCTGTTTAATACCATGAGTGCCAGGCATATATTAGTGGTTGCAGATTCATGTTATTCCGGCTCGATGACCAGTAGCTCGGTGGCGCGCCTTAATGCTGAACTGGATGATAAGCACTTGAAGAAATGGCTTAAGGTGATGGCGAAAACCAGTTCGCGTACGGTGCTGACTTCAGGTGGAATGAAGCCTGTTCTCGATAGTGGTGGGGGTGATTACTCAGTATTTGCTAAAGAGTTTATTGCCGAGCTGGAAAATGCAACGGGTGCGATCGATGCTTATAAAATTTATCTCAGCATTTCCCCCAGGGTGAAAGTTAATGCGGCACGACATGATTTTGATCAGACCCCAACCTATGCCCCGATTAAATATGCAGGGCATGGTGGAGGTGAGTTTATCTTTGTGAAGGACTGAACAATTTGGTTGTGTACATGTTGCTCATTTATTGCGCATTTATAACATGTGTATAATTTACATTATTAATAATATTGCCATTTTATTATGGGGATTTGATAATGGTTTCAAATTGGGTGGTTAGTCTGGTAACGCGTGTGTCATTTTATTTTTTAGATAATTTTAAGGAATAGTGTTATGGCTGTTTTTGATCTGGCAATTGGTAAAACATTGGCGCATGAGGGTGGTGCAAAATTTACGGATGATCCCACTGATCGTGGTGGTGCGACCCGATATGGCATTTCTCAGTTGGCATACCCTGATTTAGATATCCGAAATTTAACAGAAGAGCAGGCAAGAGATATTTATAAGCGTGACTACTGGGATAGAGTGCGTGCGGATGAAATTACTTCGCAGGCAGTGGCAGAGAATATCTTTGATACTAGTGTCAATATGGGGGTTCGTACTGGCAGCCGACTAGCACAGGTCGCGGTCGAAATTGATCCTGCTGATGGCATCATTGGCAGTCAATCGTTAAAAGTGTTCAATAATTGTAATGAGGAATTTTTTGTCTCTAACTACACCATCGCGAAGATTGCTCGCTACGCCTATATCTGTAATCGAAATAAATCACAGAAACGGTTTTTACTGGGCTGGATTAATCGAGCATTGGGAGCAGTCGCATGAGTTTTTTGAGTAAGCTAATGGGTGGTGGGGATATTGTTAAGTCTGTCGGTGATGCGCTTGATAACCTGTTTACTTCAGACGAAGAACGGTTGGAAGCGGAGCGTGAACTGACCAGGGCGAAGCGTTCGTTCGATTACAAAGAGAGTAAACTGGTTGCTGAGCAAAATATTGCGCAGATGGAAGTGAATAAGGCCGATGCTAACAGTGGCAATTTCTTTCAGGCAGGCTGGCGGCCCGCGATCGGTTGGGTGGGTGCATTTGCATTAGCATATCAGTTTATTCTTTATCCATTGCTGGTTTGGGCTTTAGCTATTTCTTCGTTAGATATTGAGCCACCACCATTGATTGATGCCAATGCGTTATACCCTATTATCACTGGGATGTTAGGTATAGCAGGTATGCGTTCTTTTGATAAATTAAAGAAAACGGATACCAGGCGATGATCGTTTGATTTTAAGGTGACATGCAGGTGTCACCTGGCACATTGAAAATTCAGGGAGGAGGCTGGAGGCTACGGCCTCTAGAGCGGTGAGGTCTGCTTATGCTGATAATTTAATGTTGCAGCGACATTTGAATCAGGAGTAAAGCATGAGCAAATTATCACTATTTCATTTCAAGATTGCTAGTATCTATCTCGGCAGGCGGAACTGGCGTATGTTTAACTAGCGTTTCTCCTGCATCAGCCAGGCTCAATTGGCTGAGGTCGTATTCTGCTTTTGGTGGAGCCTCATATTCCATCATGTTGACACCAGCTTCGTGCATTGAGATTGCACTAGTATCAATTTCAGCAGCTGCTACAAGTGGTTTTTCATCGAGAATAATACCGACTTCATCCATATCGTAGGCACTTGTGTCTATATTAGCCTCGGGCGCGGGTGGTCTGCTGTCCATGATACTGCCGACCGCTGCAATCTCGGTAGCAGCAAGAGTACCTTCCTGAGGGGGGGCTGAAGCCGGTTTTTGTTCAGCAGGAGCGGTTGTGCCTGGCATCGGGGCGACGCCAGCCTTTAGCCCAGCTTTAATGATAAATTGCTGGTATTTCCTGGCGGTTGCCTGATCTAGATTTTTTTTGACACTGATTCGCTTACCGGAAAACATTGGCTCGACTGCGTCAGGCCTGGCTTTGAATAGTTTGGCTATATTCTGCCTGGTCTGAGTGAGTTCTGCCCCCTCAACTAGCTGGCCATTGATGATTACCTGGAAATATTGGTTGCTCATGATCAATCTCAATTATCTATTTATTAAACCATCGGCTTATTTGTGGGTTTTTAAAGTCGGGTTAAGGAATCTCTCTCTGTTGATACTAAAGGGTGCCTCTATTAATTGATGAATGGCAATCTTGAGTCCAAAATATCCAATCCCTGCGTTGAAACCCTTCGCAATAGCCTGCTATTACGTGCGGATTTCGCCTTGATCCTGGATGTTTTGGTTCTCAATCTTTCTCATCCACAATTAATAGAGGCACCCTAAAGTGACTAATCTCCCCAAAGTGTCGATCGCAACTCGGCCCGGCCTGAGTGTCCCTGATAAACCTGTTTGATAGTTAATCAATGTAGATTTCACATAAAAAAGGCCACCCCAACAGGGGTAGCCTTTCAGACGAGATATTGCGATTAACAACTACTGTTGAATAATGTGCAATTCAACACGACGGTTTTGAGCGCGACCCGCAGCCGTATTGTTATCGGCGATAGGGGACTCGATACCATGTCCTTTGGCTGAGAGGTTAGCAGACGAAAGGCCTTTAGCTGTAAAATAGCGTACAACAGACTCAGCACGTTTTTGAGATAACGCCTTATTCATGCTGGCAGAACCACTATTATCGGTATACCCGGCCACTTCAATCACCATCTCAGGATAACGCTTCAGGGTCTCGGTGACTTCATCCAGTATGCCAGATGAATCGCCAGTGAGCTGGTCTGAGCTTGTCGCAAAAGTCACACCTTTAAGCGCAATCACTTCACCCATTTCGCAACCCTTTGCATCGACCTTCTGGCCGCTGCCTGTGCCGGGGCAATCATCGAGGCTGTCGACGATGCCATCGCTGTCACTATCAAGCACACACCCTGTTGCGTTCACTTTTACGCCGGGGGTCGTTGCTGGACAACGATCTTTGCTATTGACGATGCCATCGTTATCGCTATCAAGTTCGCAACCGCTGGCATTGACGGCGGCACCAGATGGTGTTCCTGGACAGCGATCTTCGCTATCAACGATGCCATCGCCATCACTATCTGCGGCTGTTTTTTTACAGCCGTTGGCAGTGACTATGGTACCAGCTGGGGTGGATGGGCAACGATCGAGGCTATCGACAACCCCGTCACCATCACTATCGAGTTCACAGCCGCGTGCATCGACCTTGACGTCAGCCTTGCTATTGGGGCAGCTATCCAGACCATCGGCGATACCATCCATGTCACTATCATTGCTGGCAGGTTTATCACCCTCACATTCCGCAATGGCATGTTCCGGCTTCCAGGACTGAGTCTGCCAGCACTGCCCAGAAGCATTGCGCCAGACCTCGCCCGACGTTGTTGTCCAGTAGCCTGGAATATCATTTGCTGCAGCGTTAGAGGTGGTAGCAGCTGACATAACCGCTACTGATATAGCCACTCCCAGTAATGGAGTGAATTTTTTGCCGAACATGAGTTTCTCCTTGAATTTTTGACTGAATATAAATCATTAAGCCAATTTATTGATTGGCGTATTTTAACCTCAATACGCCAAAAATATATAATATAATTACACTACTGTGCCATTAACGGATTAAGAACGAAGGCCTGATTCGACCATCATTGATACAATGAGTTTGCTTATAATTTATTGAACAATAACGGAAAATTAGGCCCATTGTAATACGATCCTCTCACAAATATTAAAATTGGTGTAGAGACAGGATTCAAATACCTGCAGGCATCCTCGCATTTTGGTTTTGTCTTTATGCACCGACTGGCGCTATTGATCACACAGCGTTTAGCAGCCTGCTGAAATATATTCTGTGGCATAACCAGCTTTAGTTTAAAATCTACAGTGCTGTATCTTAATTGCGCCAGAAATGGTGCCCTGTATACTCTGGCTCCGCAAAAAATATCATAGGGGAAGGTATTTACCCACCGGCATGCTTTTGGCCGGGATTCACCAAAATTTAACTAAATGATATGGATTTCGGCCAAAAGCATGTCGGAATGATGGAAAGCGTTTAAGCCGGATGACGGGGAGCACTTAAGTAAGTTCCATTTGTCTCAGAGGGAGTGGTTATGCTGATTGATAAACATGATTGGAGAGGTTACTGATGCGCTATGTGTCGTTAATCTTTGCATATGCCATCGTAGCCTTGCTGTTGGGTCTGGGTTTTCTTTTCCCCGAACGCCCGCTGACGTTGGTGGGG
This sequence comes from Gammaproteobacteria bacterium, assembly GCA_021648525.1. Lineage (GTDB taxonomy): Bacteria > Pseudomonadota > Gammaproteobacteria > SZUA-140 > SZUA-140 > SZUA-76. The sequence goes on along the minus strand of JAKISP010000004.1, from coordinate 10,749 downwards.
TTTCTTATGGTGACTGCCGCATTGACCCCTGTGGTGGCAGGGTTCGACCTGGTGGGGCAGGGCATTCTTGATAGTCCCTGGGTCAAAAGTACCCATCAACTGGTAAAGCCGTTGCTGGGTTTGATGGTGCTGGCGGCCTTTCTCGCGACACTTTATACCGTGGTTAATATGGTTGATGTGGTGACCAGCCCCTGGTGGTGAGCACTTCTTGACCATTTTTTCATGCATGAGGGGTGTCAGCCATTTAATTCAGGCGCGCCAAAATGTTAGACTGTTGCAAAATCGATTTTTGTGAGAGGCATTATGGCAGGTCATAGTAAGTGGGCGAATATCCAGCATCGCAAGGGTGCGCAGGACGCTAAGCGTGGAAAACTGTTTACCAAGTTAATCCGTGAAATCACCGTGGCGGCGCGTATGGGTGGCGGCGATGTGAGCGCTAATCCACGCTTGCGAGCGGCAATTGATAAGGCGCTGGGTGGCAATATGACCAAGGACACCATTGAGCGTGCAGTCAAACGTGGTAGTGGTGCAACCGATGGCGAAGATTACGCCGAAATCCGCTACGAAGGATACGGCCCGAGTGGCCTGGCGGTGATGGTCGACTGCCTGACTGATAACCGTAACCGTACTGTGGCTGAAGTGCGTCACGCCTTTACCAAGTGTGGTGGTAATTTGGGTACCGATGGTTCCGTCTCATACCTTTTTAGTCAGTTGGGTGTCATTAATTATCCGCCAGGTTGTGATGAAGATGCCATTATGGAAGCCGCGCTTGAAGCAGGCGCAGAAGATATCGTTACTCATGATGATGGTTCAGTGGATGTTCAGACTACGGCGGAAGACTTTTTAGATGTGAAAGATGCAATGGTTGCGGCGGGTTTTGAGCCTGAACATGCAGAAGTGACACAACAGGCATCCACATCTGTTGAACTAGATCTTGATGGCGCTGAAAAAATGTTACGCATGATCGGCATGCTGGAAGATCTGGACGATGTACAAAATGTCTATTCCAATGCCGATGTTTCAGCAGAAGTAATGGCGCAACTTTGATCATTCAAGCTAACTGGTTGTCCCTTTTTCATTGTTCGGTTGCCACCGTATGATTCGTATTCTTGGTATCGACCCTGGTTCTCGTATCACCGGCTTCGGGGTGATTGATGTTTCCGGTAATCGTGTTTCGTATGTCGCTAGTGGTTGTGTACGCACTGCGGATGGCTCTTTACCTGAGCGCCTCAAGACGATTTATGAAGGGATATTTGAGGTGGTGCACAGTTACCAGCCGCTTGAGATGGCGATCGAGAATGTCTTTATGCAGAAAAATGCTGCATCGGCGCTGAAGCTGGGGCAGGCGCGCGGCGCGGCCATTTGTGCCGTGGTAACGCAGGCGGTCGATGTATATGAGTATTCGCCCACACAGATTAAACAGGCGGTGGTGGGGCGTGGCCATGCCGATAAGACGCAGGTGCAGCATATGGTCACGGCGTTGTTAAAGCTACCGGAGACACCGCAGGCAGATGCTGCTGACGCACTCGCCTGTGCGCTGTGTCATAGCAACACGCGCCAATCGTTGGATTACATCACCGCGGCGCAGATTGCACGCGAAGTGACGGCGCGATGATTGGTCGTCTACGTGGGCGGGTGGTGTGGAAACTGGCACCGCAATTGTTGATCGATGTGAATGGTGTTGGCTATGAAGTCGAAGCGACCATGAACACCTTTTACACCCTGCCGCTTGATGCGACGGAGGTCATTTTATATACCCACCTGGTGGTGCGTGAAGATGCGCAACTGCTCTACGGTTTTGCCTCCGAGGGGGAACGCGCGATGTTTCGCGGTCTGATCAAAATCAACGGCGTGGGCGCCAAGATGGCGCTGACGATTCTCTCCGGCATGTCGATTGATGATTTCGCATGCTGTATTCGTGAAGGCGATGTAGCAACCTTAACCCGCCTGCCCGGTGTGGGAAAAAAGACCGCCGAGCGTTTGATCATTGAGATGCGAGACCGCCTTGATAAGCTGATTACTAATGTTAGTAGCACCAGTGGCACAGGCCAGTCTTCGATTGATACCGCAGGTGTGCTGCCGCGCAAAGATGCCGTGGGTGATGCCGTTAGTGCGCTAGTGGCATTGGGTTATAAAGCAGCGGAAGCGAGCCGCATGGTTCGGGCGGTGGAATCTGAAGGGCTAGCTAGTGAAGCGATTATTCGCGCCGCACTGCAGGCGACGGTGATTAAATGATTGAAACTGACCGCATGATAAGTGCCGCGCCGCAAGGGGCGGATGACGAGGTGATCGACCGTGCCATTCGCCCAACCAAATTGGCGGACTACACCGGCCAACCGGCGGTGTGTGAGCAGATGGAGATTTTTATTGAAGCGGCACGTGGGCGCAGTGAGGCGCTTGATCACACCTTGATCTTTGGCCCGCCGGGGCTGGGTAAAACCACCCTTGCCAATATTATCGCCAACGAAGTGGGGGTTAACCTGCGCCACACCTCTGGTCCAGTACTGGAGCGGCCGGGTGATCTCGCTGCACTGCTCACCAATCTGGAGCCGCGTGATGTGCTTTTTATTGATGAAATTCACCGCCTCAGTCCTGTCGTGGAAGAGGTACTCTATCCGGCGATGGAGGATTACCAGCTTGATATTATGATTGGTGAGGGGCCTGCGGCGCGTTCAATCAAGCTTGATCTGCCGCCATTTACGCTAGTGGGTGCTACGACGCGTGCTGGATCTCTGACCGCGCCGCTGCGTGATCGTTTTGGTATCGTGCAGCGTCTGGAATTTTATAATGTCGAAGACCTCTGTACGATCGTGACGCGCTCAGCGCAGATCAGCGGTATGGAAATAGCCCCGGAAGGGGCGCGGGAAATTGCGCGGCGTTCACGTGGCACGCCTCGTATCGCGAATAGATTACTGCGCCGCGTGCGCGATTATGCCGAAGTGAAGGCGGATGGCCGAGTGACTGTCGACGTGGCCGACCGTGCACTGACGATGTTGAATGTAGATCCGTGCGGTTTTGATGCGATGGATCGGCGTCTGTTGATGACGATCATCGAGAAATTCGACGGCGGGCCGGTCGGGGTTGATAGCCTTGCTGCGGCGATTGGTGAAGAGCGCGGTACCATTGAAGATGTGCTGGAGCCATTTCTGATTCAACAGGGTTTTATTATGCGCACCACGCGTGGGCGACAGGCGACGCGCCATGCCTATCAGCACTTTGGTTTACCTGCACCCGCGCGTAATGATCAAGTGCAAACACCGGAACTCTCTGGCGATCAGTAGTGACCTTCTTTTTTCCTCAGTTCTTTGTGACATCGCCCTCGTTTTTATGAAAATATCGAGGTATGATACTGCCCCATATGTTTCACAGGATTGCGCTGTTTAGTACAGATGATTTGGACAGTCGCGCGCTCACCTGGTTGAGTGCGAAGATCCCACTCCCCTCCTGTTTTTCTAATATTTTTTTTGATGGAGATTGCTCGTGAGCGCAGATATGTCGTTAATTCACCTCATTACCGGCGCGAGTTTTCTCGTGCAATTGGTGATGTTGTTATTGTTAGTCATTTCATTGGCGTCATGGGTATTGATCTTCCGTAAACATAAGGAAATCAAAGATGCAAAGACGGCGGTCGATGCCTTTGAGTCACGCTTCTGGTCGGGTATCAGCATGGATGACCTGCATAAGCAGGTAACCGGAAAGCCGGATGAGATGAAAGGAGCTGCGGTGATTTTTGAAGCGGGCTTCCGCACCTTTGTGCGCCTTCATCAACAGGAAGGCATTGAGCCGCGTGAAGTGCTCGATGGTACGCAGCGTGCAATGCGAGTGGTTATGAATCGTGAAATCGAGCAGCTGGAAAGTCATCTGTCATTTCTTGCCACGGTCGGTTCAACCAGCCCTTATATCGGGTTGTTTGGTACCGTATGGGGCATCATGAACTCTTTTCGTGCGTTGGGTAATTCCAATCAGGCGACACTTGCGATGGTCGCCCCTGGCATCGCCGAGGCGTTGATCGCGACGGCAATGGGCCTCTTTGCCGCGATTCCAGCGGTGGTTGCCTATAACCGTTATGTTAGCGATGTTGATCGCCTGGTTAACAGTTATGACAACTTCCTTGAAGAATTTTCATCAATTCTTCATCGCCAGGTCCATAGTTAGGCTCGGCTGAGAATGAACGAAATGCCATTACTGCAACGGGGCGGATATGTCGAACACTAAACGTATCCGTAAACGCCCCATGTCTGAGATTAATGTGGTGCCATATATCGATGTGATGTTGGTGCTGTTGATCATTTTCATGGTCACCGCGCCATTGATGACCCAGGGGATTAAGGTTGATTTGCCGCAGGCGACGGCTGAGCCGGTAGATCAGTCGGAGAAAGAGCCACTGATTGTTTCGATTGATATTGATGGTCTCTACTACCTTAATGTGGGTGACGAGCCTAAAAAGGGGGTTGACCATGAGTTGTTAGTGCAGCGTGTGGCCGCTGTTTTGCGCTATCAACCCGGTACCCCGGTATTAGTAAGAGGCGACTCGGCGGTGAATTATGGCGCGGTAGTGACCGCGATGGCATTGCTACAGAAGGCCGGTGCCCCTAGTGTTGGGTTGGTGACAGATGTCCTTGATGAATAATGCTGCACTGATTAGGGGCTAATCGCGTGAATGCGAAGAAGAAGGCAGCCCTCAGTGACGATTCATTTATTAAGAAAGTGATTAATTCACCGCGCTTTTTGTTCTATTCCATTTTGGTGCATGTCATTTTTGGGACGATGGTTGTGATGAGCCTGGATTGGGAAACGAAGGTCAAACCTGCGCCGCATGTGATCCAGGCGACCTTAGTGGATGAATCAAGGGTCAAGGCAGAGATGGAGAAGTTGCGTCTCGCCGATGAGAAAAAGAAACAGCTGGCGAATGCAGAAAAGAAAAAACGGGATGATGCCAAAAAAGCGCGACAGCGAGAAGAGAAACGACTGGCGGATCTTAAAAAGAAGCGCGAAGCGGAGCGCCGTCAGCTAAAAAACGAAGAGAAGCAGCGCAAGCAGGAAGAGCAAAAGCATAAAAAGGCAGAACAGGAACGCAAAGCTGAAGAGAAAAAACACCGTGATGTGGAGAAAAAACGGATCGCTGATGAGAAAAAAGCCAGGGTACAAAAACAGGCACAGCTTGATAAGCTGAAGGCTGAACAGATTGCACTTGAAGAGAAGATGGTGCGTGAAGAAGAGCAGCGTATTCAAGCGGCAGAAGCGCTTAAAAAACAACAGGCGCTGGAGCGTATCCGTGCTGAAGAAGCGCGCATTCGCCAGCAGCAGCTGGCCGAAGAGCAGCGTTTGCTGGACGCTGCGCGTGAACGTGAATATCAATCGATTGTTGATAAACATGTTGAAATTATCCGCCAGAAGGTGACGCGTAACTGGTTACGCCCCACCGGTTCGATGGCTGGGCTGGCTTGTACGGTACAGGTACGTATAATCCCCGGTGGGGACGTGCTGGATGTGAGAATCACAAAGAGTAGTGGGAATGCGGTGTTTGATCGTTCGGTAGAGATGGCGGTATTAAAGGCTTCACCGCTGCCACTGCCGGCAGATCGTGCGCTGTTTGATCGTTTCCGTGTACTCGAATTTATTTTTGATCCTGAGGGTTAAATGTTGAAAGTTATCTTACGTAGTTTACTGCTGTTGATGGTTTTCTGGGGGGGCAGTGCTCAGGCGGCATTGACGATTGAGATCACCCAGGGCGTCAAAGGGGCGATGCCGATTGCGATTGTGCCGTTCACCTGGGAAGGGTCAAGCCCCGCTGCACCGCTCGATATCACAAAGATCGTGACAGAAAATCTTTATCGCAGTGGTCGTTTTTCGCCCCTGCCGGAACGTGACATGCTGGCGCAACCGAATGATCCATCAAAGGTTAATTTTAAAAACTGGCGAGTCCTTGGTGTTGAAAACCTGGTGATTGGTAAAGTTCGTGTGGCAGCCAATAATCAATACATCGTTCAGTTTGTATTATTCGATGTATTCCGTAGTACGCAGATCACTGGGCAGACATTTCATGTCGGCAAAATCAGCGATTTGCGTAAAACTGCTCATCAAGTCAGTGATGTTATCTATGAGGCGTTGCTGGGTGAGCGTGGTGCTTTTGATACCAAAGTTGCCTATGTTACCCAGTCTAAGGATAGAGCAGGTAAACCGCGTTATTCGCTTCAAGTGGCGGATGCCGATGGTCATGGGCCGCAGGCAGTGCTCAATTCTAGTGAGCCATTGATGTCTCCTTCATGGTCGCCGGATGGGCGAAAACTGGCCTATGTGACCTTTGAAGGCGGGCGCTCTTCTATCTATACGCAAGATGTTTATCTGGGGAAACGTGAGAAGATTTCAGGATTCAAAGGGATCAATGGTGCGCCAGCATGGTCGCCGGATGGTACGCGAATGGCCCTGGTGCTCTCAAAAGATGGCAGCCCAGATATCTATGTGATGAACCTTTTGAATAAAAAATTGACACGTTTGACGACTAGTTACGGTATTGATACAGAACCGGTTTGGACTCGAGGGGGAGATGCGATAGTATTCACCTCCGACAGAGGGGGGAAACCTCAGCTTTATCAGGTGACGCTCTCGAGTCGGCAAGTTAAACGGCTGACGTTTGAAGGTAATTATAATGCACGCGCGACGCTTTCACCGGACGGGCGTATGGTGGCGATGGTTCACGGGAATGGTAATCGCTATCAGATTGCAGTGATGGATCTGGAAAATGGTGCAATGCAGGTGCTAACAGATACTTCGTTAGATGAGTCGCCAAGCTTTGCGCCGAATGGTAGCATGATAATCTATGCGACCGAGAGCCGGAACAAAGGGGTTTTGTCTGCGGTATCCGTTGACGGAAGGGTGCGTCAGCGGTTAGTTCTGCAAGAGGGTGATGCTCGAGAGCCTGTCTGGGCACCGTATGGTAAATGAATAAACGAGTACGAAGCACGTAATATTAATAAATTTAGGAGTGATTGATGAATATTCTTAGAAAGGCACTGATCTTAGTCGTACCGGTTGTATTTCTGGTCGGTTGTGCCAGCGCACCAATAGATGCCACTGATGATGTGCTTACTGATTCGGCGAGCGGTCTGAATGACTCTTCTACTGGTGGTAACACCGGGGGTGGTAACTTCGGGAGCGGTGCTGGTGGTAGCGATGACTCTGCTCAAATTACTGGCATTCAGGACAGCAGTTCAATTGGTCGTAGTGAACTGACACTGTCTGATAAGAGCCCATCAAATTTGCTGAATACACGTGTGATCTATTTTGATTTTGATCGCAGTAAAGTCAGAGCTGAATTTACTGATGTGATTGCAGCTCATGCTGAATATCTTGCCAATAACCCGGGTGCACAGATGAAGCTTGAAGGTCATGCTGACGAACGTGGTTCACGTGAATACAACATTGGTCTGGGTGAGCGTCGTGGTAATTCAATCGCGCGACATCTTGGTTTGCAGGGGGCATCACGCGGTCAGCTTGATGTGGTGAGTTATGGCGAAGAGCGTCCAGCTGCGGTGGGACATGACGAGACTTCATGGGGATTGAATCGTCGCGTTGAAATTATCTATACCAGAGAGCAGTAAGGGATAACTGGCGTTGAGTGCTGTAAGCAGCAAGCGGTCAGGTTATGCCATATTGGCAGTGATGGTTGGCACACTGGGCTTCTATTCTGTTGCCTCGGCACGGGATGGGCTTCCACCGATTCATGAGTCTTCCATTTCTAATGTGGCGGCATCACCGCCACCGCCGCTACCAGCACCGGCGTTTTCTGAGCGTCAGTTGCCTTTAGAGCAGCGTCTTATTCGTCTTGAGCGGATGGTGGATAATCGGGCGTTACTTGAGATGCTGTCGCGCGTAGAAGATATGCAGTCAGAAGTGCAAATGATGCGTGGTGAACTGGAAATGCAGCGCCATGAGTTTGAAGGCATCAAGCAGCGCCAGCGTGACCTCTACCTTGATATCGATCGCCGTATGCTGGCGTTAGAAAAATCAGCCAGTAATGCGCTGACACCACCGCTTGCTCCAACGGCAGCCTCCGCACCCCGTGCAGCGCCAGCAAATGTGGCCGTGCAGCCACCTGTGGCAAATACGGCGAGGTCTGCACCTTCATCGTTTACATCAATGCCGCCTACTGTACCTGTCGTGCCTGTATTGGGTGGTAGCAGTGGCCAATCACCAACGGCCGTGATTGACCCGTTACAGGAGCAGTCAGCTTATCAACAAGCGCTGAATACCTTGCGTGAAGGGCGTTACGATGAGGCGATTGTTGCCTTCCAGAGTTTCTTAACCCGTTTTCAGGACAGTCAGTATGCGGGTAATGCCCAATATTGGATTGGCGAGGCGAATTACGTTTCGCTCCGTTATCCACTCGCGGTTGAAGAGTTTCAGAAAGTGATTGCTGGTTACCCTGAAAGCTCTAAAGTGTCAGACGCGATGCTTAAGATTGGTTACACTTTTTATGAGCTGAAAGCGTGGGACCAGGCCCGTCAGACACTCGGAACACTGGTTGAGCGTTTTCCAAAAACAACGGCGGCTCAGCTTGCAGATAATCGTCTGCATCGGATGAAGCTGGAAGGGCACTAGCGTGACAGATAGTGATTTGAGGCGGGTGAGCTTCGTCCCGGAATCACGCGTTTAGTCTGTTGTAATTTACCTGGAGTACGCGCAAGCGATGGTATCGGAGACGCAAGATAATAGCGATGGTGATGCCGGACCCGCGATACGGTTACGCATCACCGAAATATTCCACTCTCTTCAGGGCGAATCTCGCACTGTTGGTATCCCCACCACCTTTATCCGCCTTACTGGCTGCCCACTGCGTTGCGGTTACTGCGATAGTGCTTATGCCTTTGAGGGTGGGGAGTGGATGAGCCTTGACCAGGTGTTATTGAATGTTATCAGTCAGGAATGCCATTATGTGACCGTGACCGGTGGTGAGCCGCTGGCGCAGAAAAATTGTTTCCCGTTGTTATCACGCCTGTGTGATCTGGGCTATCAAGTGTCGCTAGAGACCAGTGGTTCGATTGATATCACGAAGGTTGACCCGCGCGTGGTAAAGGTGATGGATCTCAAGACACCGGAGTCTGGCGAAGAGGCGAAAAATCGCTACGAAAATATCAAATGGTTACAAAACAGTGACCAGATTAAGTTTGTGATCTGCTCGCGTGATGATTATCTCTGGGCGTGTAAAAAACTCGTTGAATATGATTTGCCTTCGCAGTATGAAATACTATTTCAGGCCGTTCATCACGACCTGGAAGATAGAGTATTGGCTGAATGGATTCTTGAAGACCACCTGCAGGTGCGGATGCAGGTTCAGCTGCATAAACTCCTCTGGGGCGACCTGCCCGGTAAGTAATCACCATGTCTGAGATCAATCTTTCAATGCGTAAGGCCGTCGTACTGCTTTCTGGCGGGCTTGATTCCACCACAGTGCTGGCACTGGCGCAGGCGACCGGTTACGACTGCTATGCGCTTAGTTTTGATTATGGACAGCGCCACCACTTTGAACTTGAAGCGGCCGCTGCGATCGCTACACAAGCTGCTGTTGCAGCGCATAAAGTCATTCGGCTTGATCTCGGCAGCATCGGCGGTTCGGCACTTACCGACCCGAATATCGCCATACCGCAAGCAGATCAACACAGTGAAATCGCCGCCGGAATACCGGTTACCTATGTCCCTGCGCGCAATACCGTCTTTTTGTCACTGGCACTTGGCTGGGCAGAGGTACTCGGTGCGCAGGATATCTTTATTGGGGTTAACGCGGTCGATTACTCCGGTTACCCCGATTGCCGCCCCGAATTTATAGACGCCTTTGAGCGTGTCGCCAATCTAGCCACCAAAGCGGGGGTAGAGGGGCAGCAGATGACCATTCACACCCCATTGATTGCGATGAGCAAGGCAGAGATTATTCAGGCGGGTACTGAGCTGGGAGTCGATTATGGCCGCACCGTCTCCTGTTACCGCGCAGACGAGGCGGGACGGGCCTGCGGACGTTGTGACGCCTGCCGCCTGCGCACCGCTGGATTCGAGCAGGCAGGGCACCCCGACCCAACGCCTTATTTATCTTAGCAATTATTTGAAAATATATTTGTCAGATGAGCTTTGAGCGGTTAGAATAGCGGCCGCTTATCTAGTTTAGAGGCAGGGCGAATAAAGCCTGTCAGAGTTCCAGACTCCTGTTAGAATAGCGCCCTCGGAAGATTCCGATAATGGGCCGTTAGCTCAGTTGGTAGAGCAGTGGACTTTTAATCCATTGGTCGAAGGTTCAAGTCCTTCACGGCCCACCATATATTTCAAATAGTTACGTCTAATCTATAGATTACTAAAACTTTCTTTGCGGGAGTTAGCTCACGCAAAGACACGCCGCAACACAACCAGTTCAGGCTTTCCTAGTCCCCGGTCACACACACACTATCCGCCGCTTCGATAAGTCTCGACAATTCTGTTGCCGAATCCCGTCGAAGTGAGATAAAGTTTTTGGCAGTAGTCGCAACGCTGTGGTTCCCAGACCGATTCGCTACTAGCGTTAATACTACTTCAATGTGGGTAAGATTCAGCAATGGCTTCTGGATGTAGTTCTACGAAGAACCTTTAAAATAAATGTAGCCCGATGAGATGGTCTCCTCCCACCTCCTAATCGGCGTCATAATGCGCCATGATGGGAGTGTAGATTCCGTCAAACAGAAGCAGGAGGAGACCACATGAAGATTACTACGGTTGGGCTAGACT
>JAKISP010000041.1 GCA_021648525.1 Gammaproteobacteria bacterium | reverse complement strand
CAGCAACCCCCACAATAATATATCCCATGTGATTAATGGAGGTGTAAGCAATCAATCGTTTGAGATCCGTTTGTGCAAGTGCGGCGAAAGCCCCATAAAGTGCAGCAATGATGCCAAAAACTAAAACCACCATGCCTGCTTCACGAAAGGCTTCCGGGGTCATTTGCAATGCGAAACGAATCAGGCCATAGGTGCCAAACTTCAACATCACACCCGCTAGTATTACACTGCCCGCCGCCGGTGCCTGAACATGCGCGGCAGGTAACCAGGTATGAAAAGGGAAAACCGGCGTCTTCACCGCAAAAGTAAATAACATCGCGACAAGTGCGAGCATAGCCGCACCACCCTCAAGAGGTGGATTTTCTATCCATTCACGCATATCAAAGGTGTGTGTGTCGCCACCCAGATATAAGCCAAGAATAGCGATCAATAAAGGTAAACTGCCTAACAAGGTGTAAATAAAAAACATCTGTGCCGCGCGTTGACGATCTTCGTGCCCCCAGCCTGCAATCATGAAATACATGGAGACTAATGACACTTCGAAAAAAACGTAAAACAAAATTGCATCTAACGAAACAAACGTACCAATGGCGGCTGTTTGAAGTATTAACATTAAAACAACAAACGCCTTAGGTTGTTTACGCACTTTAGATGAGTAGATAAACGTCAGCAAGAATAAAAATGTCGTCAACAATACTAATGGCAAGCTGATGCCATCAACACCTACCCGATAAGCAGCACCTATAGAAGGCATCCAGTTGATTTGTTCAACTTGTGCAAAACCAGTGTCGGCAACTCCCCTCGCCCACATAACCAATGAAAGTAACAAAGTAATCCCGCTGGTGACTATCGCAATTTTATGAACTTTTTCTGCCGCTGCATTGCGTTGACATAAAATATACAATGCGCCCAACAGGGGGACAAATAATGTGAGTGAGACTATGGGAAGCACTTAAGCGACTCCTGTTTTAATTTTCAATATTTTAATAAAAGAACAAGCCGATAAAACCAACAACAAATATTCCAGCGGTTACAATGACGGTAATCGCCAGTTCACGGTGTATTAAACCACTTTGTAATGCACGAGCACGGCTACCAAGTTCAACGGTATTACGGACTATTGAAAAAATAAATCGATCAATGCCTCGTTCATCACTACGACGAGCGATATGACCGATTCGAGTTGTCATATTTCCTACTGCAAGCACGAAGCTGTAAAGGCGGCGCTCTAGCTTTTCACAAAACCCAGCAATCACATACGCAGGGCGCACACATAAATTATCGAAACCACCAGCAATACTAAAACCCTGGTTTGCTCGCTCTAACAAAGGCCCCATTAAACGTCGAGCAGGAATAAACCAGCCTAATAACAGCCCCGTTACTGCGGCGATTAAACCGAGCACTTCGGCCATTATGTTTCCGGGCAATGATCTATCGACAGACGTTTCGATCGCCGAAAATGTTGCACCGAGTACAACCACCAACACAACCAGCGCCGTAAGTCCTGCGCCCATCCATTGCAGCGCTGACCATTGAAGAAAAGCGGATGAGATTGTTTTTTCAGCGTCCTGTTGATGACTCTGGTGTTGATCTGGCTCACTCTCTTTCGATGTTCTCTGCCACAAAACATGTAATACACGCGCCATATAAGCACCGGTCAATACCGTGCCGATCAAGACAAGTGGCACAAATAACCAGGCGTTTGATGATGCCATCGTTGCTGCAATAATCGCATCTTTCGAGAAAAAACCACTGAGCGGTGGGATACCGGCTAGTGCTAATGCTGCAATGGCAAAGCCAAAAAATATTTTCGGCCTATCTCGGCCAATACCTTTCAGATTTTCCAGCGAGGTACTGCCGCGCGTATGCTGAAAAACACCTGCGCCAAGAAATAGTGAACTCTTAATCGCAGCATGGGCAATTAAATGTAACAACGCCGCAAGCGGCACACCCGCACCAATGGCCAATAACATTAAGCCGTATTGACTGGAGGTGGATGCCGCGAGCACACGTTTAAGATCGGTTTCTCCCAGTGCAATTAAACCTGCAACTAATGCCGTGATCCCACCTACCACGCCGATAACCGCCAGCGCTTCTGGTGGCAACATAGGTGCAGTACGAATTAATAATATTGCACCAGCAGCAACCAGGGTTGCCGAGTGAAGTAACGCAGAAACCGGGGTCGGCCCAGCCATGGCGCGTTGTAACCAATCATGAAATGGCGTTTGGGCAGATTTCCCCATCGCCGCTATGAGTAAAAAGATACCCGCAACGATTGCAGTACTGCCTTCGGTATTTAAGGTGATGCTGATTTCACTGCTGCCCGCATTAGCAATTAAAATAAACACCGCCACATAAAGCCCAAGGTCGGCACTGCGTGTGACTAAAAATGCACGCGTTGCTGCGGCTTTAACACCGGGCTTCTGATACCAGAAACCAATCAATAAATAACTGCTTAACCCGATAAGTTCCCATGCCGACAATAATAGAATCCAGTCACCCGCAAGCACCAGGGTTTGCATCGCGGTAATAAACAGTAACATGATGGCGAAAAAACGATTCTTTTCCTTATCCTGCGCCATATAACCCGTGGCATAGACCAATACCGATGCACCCACAAACGCCACCATCGTTGATAGCAATGATGTGGTGGAATCAGCAATCAGCCGCAACGGCATATTGGGTAAACCCGGTAAAATTAGCTCGCTATCTGCACCAGACAATAAACCCAGACTCGCCAGTAAACTGACTGCCGCCGCCGATAACGCCAATTCAACAGATCGCTTGCGTAACAACAGAATAATCATTGCAGCAAACAATGGCGCAAGAATGGTAATGCCGATCAGTGTCATTTTTTCAGCTCCACCGCTTCTTCCATTTCTACCGAGCCTTTACTTCGGAAGCGTGCAATCGCAATTCCAAATCCCACCGCCATTTCCAGCGCCATAACCGTCATGACGATTAAGACAAACATTTGCCCTGCGGCAACATCAGGGTGCAGGTATCGCCAAAACGCAACGAGATTAAGCAATGCACCTGCGAGGATTAATTCAACCCCCATCATGATCATCACCAGATTAGTTTGCGATAACGCACCATAGATGCCAACGCCAAATAGAGCGGCACCGGTAATCAACGACCAGATAAGTTCAACACCCATCTATTTTTCATCCTTTGTTTTGATCTTGATGGGAACCGGCTTTATGGCCACAGCGGTAGCGGCGATCATTGCGGTTAATATGGTAACCCCGGCGGTTTCAAAAATTAACATCGAGCGACCCAGTAACTCCAGCCCGAGTGCTTCGGTTTGCTGTGCAGTATCTGCAATGGTTTCAGTCACCGGCCCCCAGTCAATAAATACTGCAACGGCAACCGCCCCAACAAAGGCAACAAAACCGGCAATCAGTGACAGGCGTTTTTGATGTGTCATATCCATTTTTCCCATGCCACCCGGATCCATCATAAACATCACCATAAAAATCGCCATGATGCTCATTTCTGTTGCCATCATCATAATTTGCAACACACCCAGAAACTCGGCTTGCATGGTCAGAAACATCGCACCAAGTGCGGTTTGTGAAAAAAGTAAAGCAATGGCTGAGCGCACCATAGAAAAAGTGCGAAACACCACAATACCAAACCAAACGGCAGCCATGCCAAAAAAACCAATAAAAATTGCTTGCCCTGTAATCACGGTATCACCACGATTAAAATGCCAACAATAAAAATATTCAACAACGCTAACGGGATGCCGAATTTCCAGCACCAGGCAAGTAAATGTGTTTCTCGAATACGTGGAACATACTTGCCTACCATCAACATGGCAGCCGTCACCAACATGATTTTGATCGCACTCCAGATCCAGTCTGGTAGCAATGGCCCTTGCCATCCGCCGAGATAAAACGTCGCTGTCGCACCCGCCAGGGTAATAATCAGCACCATGCGGCCAAGTCGGAATATTGCCAAACGCACACCGCTGTATTCCGCTTCGACGCCACCCGCCAATTCACCTTTAGCCGTGGGCAAATCAAACGGCGGTAAAAAAGCCAGCCCCATCGCGGCAATAAAAAACAGAGCAAAGCCCAGCGGCTGGTAAACAATATTCCATAAACCTGCTTGAGAAAAAACGATATCGGTTGTCACTAACGACTCAGCTCGCATAGCAACTGCAGTGATTGGCATAACAATCAACATGGCATAGGCAACCAGCTGACCAAGAAAACGCCAACCACCGATCATCGCGTATGCACCGTTTGGCCCCCAGCCTGCCATGATCAGGGCCACCAATATATAAGCTAATGCGGCATTTAAAAACAGAGCCCCCGTGGCTAAATCGGCAATAATTAAATCAGGTGATAAAGGAATGACAGCGGCGGCAAGTAATGCCGCTATCAATAACAAAACCGGCCCCACTTCAAAAAAAAGTAAATCAGGCTTACGTGGTATCACGGACTCACGGCCTAGCAATGCAATGGCGGAGTATGCGGGCGCCGTCAGTTGAAATCGCCCGTTTGCAATCCAGTTTTCAAGCACTGCTAACAGGTAAACACCGATAGCAAGTAATAGAAGAACAAGCAAGGTTGTCATTGATGCGACGACCAGGGGGATAAATCCAGAGAGCCTACAGCAATCAGTGCGTCACCCAGTTCCTGTTGTGATGTAAGTGTTTCTATTAACTGGATGTGATAGGCGGATGGAGTTTCTAATGTGGCAGAAGTCACAAAACCCTTTTCTAGCACCACTTCAAGACTGGCCTTACCACGAGGTGTTTCTATTTGTGATTTCCCTGTACCGGAGATTTCATCAAGTTCAATCATCGTCGGTATTTCAATTATCCCTACCGCTTCAATCAACTGTAAACTTTGTAACATTTCAGCAAGACGAATTTGCATACGCGCCCACGCATCACTTTCATTTCGATTGAGCGATTTAAAACCCAAATCAGCATAAATATCATTGTCACTACGCACATCGTTTTCGACACCGGAAGCACGCGCCACTACCCCACATAAATCATCATTGGCTGGCAACTGCCCTATTCCTGATGTTCGCGGTTTTAGTAGTGGCGTTTTTTGAATTCTATTTATCAATTTTTGTACATCCAGTTTTAGTGCGATGATATTGTTAATATCCGCATTTAAAAACTTCAACTGCAAGAAGCCCGCTTTTCTCGCCAACCAGGAAAATCCGGTTTGTTGAGCAAACAATACCAACCAGTTTAAATGACTGGCCACCCGTTCCCGCTCCAATGCCCCTATGCGTGCTTTTTCTGTATTAGCATCCACCCTAATTCCTGCCGCATTTTCCATTGCCTGACAAATTAAGAGTTGAGACGATACGGGCGTTAGTGGATCAAGGCTTAAAAAATGTTTAACAAAACACCCGCCATGCATCGGTATGGTTTTAAGTAGCGGGATATTGTCAGTAAGGCTTGACGAACCTGAGCCTGCGACAGTATCGCCATCTAATGAAAATGTCAGTTGCAAACCACTGGGTAAGCCTGGGAAAAAAGGCCCGAATGGTGCATCAATCCACTCCATTTTCAGGTCGTCACTGCTGCGTGGTAAATCTTTGGTGACATCAACCATTGACATGAAACCATTTTCATCATGATTCATTTCATCGTGATTGTTGTGGTTGGCATTATTATCCTGATCCATGGCTTTATGATCATGAGTTGACGATCCCTGTTTTTCTCGTGGTTCCAGATGCATGCCACATTTCGGGCAATCGCCTGGTTTGTTCTGCACTACTTCCGGGTGCATGGGGCAAACATACTCGGTTTCGGTTTCATGACCGGCATGTGCTGCATGTGTGGTTTTGGCTTCGGCTATTTTTTCTCGCGGTTCTAAAAACATACCGCATTTAGGGCAACTCCCTGGCTCACCCTGAACCACTTCCGGGTGCATCGAACAAAAATATTCTTTCGCAGTGTCATGGCCGGCATGCGCTGTATGTGTGGTTCTGGCTTCGGTGGTTTTTTCTCGCTCCTCCAAAAACATGCCGCACTTAGGGCAACTCCCCGGTTCAGCCTGAACCACTTCTGGGTGCATCGAACAAAAATACTCTTTCGCAGTCTCATGACCGGCATGCGCTGTATGTGTGGTTTTGGCTTCGGTGGTTTTTTCTCGCTCCTCCAAAAACATGCCGCACTTAGGACAACTCCCCGGTTCAGCCTGAACCACTTCTGGGTGCATCGAACAAAAATACTCTTTCGCAGTCTCATGACCGGCATGCGCTGTATGTGTGGTTCTGGCTTCGGTGGTTTTTTCTCGCTCCTCCAAAAACATGCCGCACTTAGGACAACTCCCCGGCTCATCCTGAACCACTTCCGGGTGCATCGAGCAAAAATATTCTTTCGCAACTTCATGACCGGCATGCGCTGTATGTGTGGTTCTGGCTTCGGTGGTTTTTTCTCGCGCCTCCAAAAACATGCCGCACTTAGGACAACTCCCCGGTTCAGCCTGGACTACTTCCGGGTGCATCGGACAAAAATATTCTTTCGCGGTTTCACCATGAACATGTTGATCATGTGATGACATTTCAGAATTTTTCATACTATTATCCTCCTCGTTGTGTCTGTTATCTGTTTTCGCTGCACTTTCCTGCGTCTCACGCGCCACTAGAAACATGCCGCACCTGGGGCAAGACCCAGGCTCATCCTGAACCACTTCTGCGTGCATCGGGCACACGTATTCAGTCCGCACATGCAGTGCGGGGGCATCGAAGTCTTTCACATCAATTTGAAAAGCGCTGTTCTCAAATACCATCCGCACTTGTTGTACACCATCGATTAAATCCTGCTGCGATAGACCAACAGCAACGTCAACTAATGGCAAAGGTGATAGCTCATCTTTGCTACCAGCACCGACAGAAAATAAAACTCTCGGGCGTACCATTTGCGCATAAATAATGGATGCTGCCTCACATATTGCTGGTGATACATCGCCAACAATCAATAAAACACTCGCATGGCGAGGGCTTGAAACCACACAACAACCTGCCGCTTCAACATCTATCCCATGGGCACGACTGATATCAAGGCCGGGTAATACAAACACGTTTAGATCCCTTGCCATTGCTCTGGCAAAAAAATGACGTATTCCTGAAAGACTGCCTTGTCGCGCGCCGTGAATCATTTATTGTCTCCGAAATGCACCTTGACTCCATCCATACAATAAACCTAAAAATAAGATCAGTAAAAAAACGCCCATATCCAATAGTGCGGTTAATCCTACCTGTTTATACACAACAGCCCAAGGATACATATAAGCCATTTCCATATCGAATGCTAAAAATAACAATGCATACCCGTAGTAACGTGCATGGTATCGAACCCAAACAGGGTCGCGAGATAATTGGCCGCCGGTTGCCGGTACATCTTTCCCAGGCTCCTGCCGGGCTTTGCCTAACAATCGCGTGATGACAAACAGGCTTAATACAAACCCAATGACACCGATGATAAGCCCGAAAAGTGTCCCGTACTGTTGCAACATGCTCATGTTACCTTTTCCTTTTTTTAAATTTCTGTAGCATGTAAAAACACCCTTATCTCTATATTGCACTGCACTTTTAAAAAACCTTCTACTGCTTCTTGTTGAAGATATCATCCTTCAATCATAACGGTATAGCATCTGCCTATGCCAGGTGATAATTTTTCATTCACACTAAATAATAACAGCAGTTCTATTGTAGTAGCACTGCTAATCATGCCCTGTACCTGAAATAGTTAACCCTCTCTTTCATAATATTTATCACAACTCCGATGCAATACAAACAGACCGGCAGTCGCCGAAATAAGTGAACCGATAATAATGGCAACGCGCGCGGTCGCCAGCAGGTCAGCGTCAGAAAATGCCAGTGAGGTGATAAACAGGCTCATGGTAAAACCAATGCCTGCTAGCAGCGCAATCCCATAGACATGGATCCACCTCACCCCATCGGGTAGCTGCGCCAGACCCAACCGTACCGCCAACCAGGTCATGCCAACAATCCCTAACTGTTTGCCCAAAAATAGTCCTAAAACGATGCCCAACGTCAGCGGTGACAACAGTAGACCGAGGTCAAATCCCGGCAGTGTAATCCCGGCGTTAAAAAAAGCGAACAACGGTACAATCCCCAGCGCCACCCACGGACGTAGTCCGCGCTCCATCTCACGCAGTGGCGAACAGGATCTATTTTTCCGCTTGCCATTCAGCGGCACAGCAAATGCCACTACCACACCTGCCAGAGTGGCGTGAACACCTGACTCCAACAGCGCCAGCCAGAGAAAAACACCAACCAGAAGATAAGGCGCGGTTGCAACAACATTAAAGCGATTCAGGCCAATCAGCACGATCACCCCCAGCGCCGCTGCCATCAGTGCTGTAGCAGAGAGCGTCTCCGGATAAAAAAAGGCAATCACGAGGATGGCTCCTACGTCATCGAATATGGCTAGTGCGGTGAGAAAGATAAAGAGGCTCTCCGGCACACGCCCACGAAACAGTGAGAGCACTGCCAGCGCTAACACAATATCGGTGGCAATCGGAATAGCCCAGCCACGCGCTGTTGTGGGATCAGCGCCATTGAACAGCAAATAAACCGCGACAGGCACCGCCATCCCCCCTAAAGCCGCCAACGCTGGCAACGCAAGTTGACGCCGATCTGCCAGTTGCCCCTCTAAGATTTCGCGCTTTAGCTCCAGACCAACCAGCAAGAAAAAAAACACCATCAAACCTTTATTGATCCAGTCGATTAATGGCTTATCGATACCGAAATTGCCAACCTGCACCGATACCGGTATCTGGTGCACAAACCAATAAATGTCATAGAGTGGCGAATTAGCCAGAGCAAAGGCGGTGATCAGCGCTATCAGCGTCAGTAGCCCGGCACGTCGATTCGGTGCGGTATCTAACCCTACGTCATGGGCCACTTTCATCACCCTCGTCTGTCCTCAGATCGGTGCCTGGCAGACTCAAACCTTTCCGCAGTGCATCTATATGTAGCCCCAACAGCGCCTCTGTTTGCTGCCTGGCAATCATTTGAATCTTGCCGCCTCCCTCGCTGAGCGGCCAGGTGATGTCAGGCAGGTCGGGTTCTATCACCACAACAGGCACACCACAACCACAGCGACAATGGTGAACCGCAATCGCCTGATCACTCAGATACCAGGGACGTTTGCGGTAGAGCAGCAGATAGATAATCTCCACTAGCGACCATGGTTGCCGCAGCGCATGATCTAACCCTTCGGGGCCATCTCTGCAAACCGACGCGTGGTGAACAATCAGGGCATCAAGATTATGGTGACAACAGATCGCTTCGGTAGAGGCCAACTCAATGGTCGCGCCATCACTATAGAGTTCGCCGTCGATCATCACCGGCCGGTAGAGTAGCGGCATAGCTGCGCTGGCCATAATACGCGGTGCCATGTCACCGGTTGAAAAAAGTGTTTTTGTCCCCTGAGTCAAGTTAGTTGCCAGACAGTAAAAGGGAATGGGACACGCCTCAAAACGCTGCACAGCCAGGTTACTGCGGATGAATTCAATGGCCGCCTGACTCTCAGACAAACCAGTGTAGCCACGCCCTTTGCGCACGACCATCTGCCAGATAAAACGCCACCATGGATCGGGGGTCCAGTAGTCTCGGGTTTGCACGCTAGCTAGGCGGTCTGCCCACTGTTGTAGATCAGTACCACTGGCATAAACACCGCCCACCAGGGCTCCTGCACTGCAGCCAGCAATGGCGCCGATCTCGATGCCCATCTGTTCCAGTGCGAGTAAAAAGCCGGTATGGGCGAAGACCCCACGGCCTCCACCGGAACTCAGTACCACGCCCACCTTCATTTTCTTAACCATTAATCAACCTGCGGACGAAGCGGCGTTGCAAAAGCAGGCCGAGCGTTTGAAATAACAATGGGATGATGGCTCATAGAAATTCACCTTTTTATAATGGAACGGATGATTTTTTACACGCGGTTGCTGTCATCATTCCCCAGAACCAGTTTATTTTATAACGATCAATTTTTATCTCATCAAATCCTGACGAAATCAACAACTGATAACACTCACTCTTTTTATATGTCCTGGAATGTGCCTGATTAAAAACCCGCAGAAACCGGTCATATATTTTGCAGATAATATAGTCACTACACCAATCGGTAATCACCACTCTTCCTGTCGGTTTCAAGATACGTTTCATCTCTTTAAGGGCAACCATCGGCTCGCGAATATAGTGGAACATATTGCAGGAGACGATGAGGTCAAACGTATCGTCTGCAAAAGGAAGCGTTGAAGCCCAGCCTTGCTGCAATTGAACCCTATTTGACAACCTCTCTCCTGCCACATCAAGCATCTCCGAGGTTGGATCAATACCGGCCAAAACAGTCTCGGGATAGCGCTGTTCTACCGCAGCCAATAGAGCACCTGTTCCACAGCCAATATCCAGCAAGTACTCTCCAGGGTGAAGCTCAACTCTTTTCAAGGTCTCCTGAAGTGTGGTCTCAACATAAAAACGCCATTTATCATCATATCCTCGCGCCAATTGGGCGTACTCTTTTTGCACTGGATTTTCATCATCATTTTTCATAACCATCGCCTGACGCTCCAGCCCAACAACTCGGCCAGACGCGGCACCCAACGACGCTGCCGCCAACGAGTGGCGCATACTGCTGAGGCCTCTGTTAAATCCATTTCGAACTGTGTTTGCAAACGGGCGCAAAAGTCGGGATTCCGGCTGACCAGATTCAATTCGTAGTTTTGAAACAGACTGCGGTAATCGAGATTGGCAGTGCCCAGAGTGGCCCAGCGGCCATCGACAATGGCAACCTTGGCATGTAGCATTCTGGGCAGGTATTCATAGATCTTTACCCCAGCATCCAGTAGATGGGCGTATACCGCATTGGCCGCCCAGCGTGCCAGGCGCACATCACTACTACGCGGCACCAGCAGGCGCACTTCTACACCTCGTTTTACCGCAGTCAGTAGCGCTTTTTGAGTACGGTGATCCGGCACAAAATAAGGGGTTGTCAGGCAGACCTGCTGTTTGGCATTACCCAGAAAATCGGCATAGAGACAGGCAAGTCGACGCCGGCAGCGACGTGTCTGATTCGGTACTAACATACTGCTTGCCTGCGTCTCTTCTTTTGGCAGGCGATGTCGATCGCCACACCAAAAGGCATCAAAAATCTCACCCGCCTGACGAGCCAGCACGCCGTGAAAAGAGGCGTGACTATCACGCCAGCGCGCAACACCAAAATAGCGTTGTGAACTTTGCCGATGAATATTAAATCCGCCCAAAAAAGCGACTTCACCATCCACCACCAGCAACTTGCGGTGGTCGCGTCGGTTATAACGTAATGGTGCTCGCCAGTGCCAACGATGGAAATGGCGCACCTTAACGCCCGACGCTTCGAGCATCGGCTCCAGCGTGTGGTAAAACTGAAACAGCGAACCCAGTGCATCCACCAGCAGGCGAACCTCAACACCTGTGCTTGCCTTGTCAGAAAGAGCCTGAGAAAAACATTGACCGACCTCATCATCAGCAAAGATGTAGGTCTCCATCCAGACCGTTTTTTTTGCGCCACGGATAGCCGTGAGCATCGCCTCAAACAGTTCATCGCCCTCTGTGTAGAGGGCAATCAAACCATCATCTGTCTCTGTTGTTGAGTCCTGGTCACAGGCACAAACATTAGTCATATTGTTTATTTCGCTTTTCATCACCATCAAACGCCCGTCAGGCTTCGTCGCTGATCTCGGTTTTAGTTCTAATCCGATAGATTTTTTCCACCGGCAATATCGCCACAATACCGTCCCCTTCCATATCAAGACTGGCAGCATCCATGATCGCCTGTGCGATCGTTTCTGCCTCACTCTCATCTGTAAACAGCTCGATGCGAGCATGGTTGGTCAACCAGTCTTTGGCATAAAAATCGACATATTCACCATAGCCTTTTACTTTGGAGACGCTGAGTCCCTTAACCCCCAACTCCTGTAATTTATGTTCTACTTTATTCAATTGTTCAAGGCGAAATATCGCGGTTACTTTTCTATAGCGCATGGTTAATGCCTCCAGGTTATTCAGGAACGTGTACGTTCTTTAATCCACAAATAGTGATCAACTCTTTTGCGTCTCTTTTTCCCGTTGATGCATGCGCTCTTTGGTCTGTAACACCAGCCCATAAATCACCGGCAACACCACCAGTGATAACAGGGTTGTGGTCACCATACCGCCCACCATCGGTGCGGCAATGCGCTGCATCACTTCAGATCCTGTACCGCTGCCCAGCATAATGGGCAGCAGACCGGCAATTACCGCCACGGCCGTCATAACGATCGGCCGCACCCGCTCCGAGGTACCCACTCGCACACCCTCTAAAATTTCAGCAGGGGTCAACACGGCAAATCGGTCCCGGTCTTTCGCTCCCTTTTCCTGCCGCCGCCGCGCCACCTCCTGGTCGATAAAGGTAAGCACCAGCACCCCAATCTCCGCCGCGACCCCAGCCAGGGCAATAAAACCGACCGCCACTGCCACGGACATATTGAAGCCGTACCAATAGATCAACCAGATACCGCCCACCATCGCAAACGGAACCGACAGCAGCACCACTATGGGCGCACTGATGTTGCCGAAATTGAAATAGAGTAGCAGGAAGATCAGCAGCAAGGTCGCGGGCACCACCACTTGCAGACGTTTAGCCGCACGCTCCATATACTCAAACTGACCTGACCAGACAACGGTGTAGCCTGGGGGAATCTCCACTTGCTCAGCCATCACCTCTTTGGCCTGCGCCACGTAACCACCGATATCGGAACTCTTTATGTCGACGTAGATCCAGGCGTTGGGCGTTGCATTTTCGCTCTTGATGACGGGCGCACCACGGCGCTCTACAATCGCTGCCACCTGCGCCAACGGAATCTGCGCCCCACTCGGCGTAGGAATCAGCATCCGCGCCAGACTCTCCGGCGAGTCGCGCAGTTCACGCGGATAACGCAGGTTGACCGGATAACGCTCCAGCCCCTCCACGGTGTAGGTGACGTTCATACCACCCACCGCAGTAGTGATCGCCTGCTGCACATCCCCCACCGTCAGGCCATAACGTGCTGCTTTTTTGCGGTCAATATCAAAGTCGATGAAATAACCGCCCACGGCACGATCACCAAATGCCGACAGGGTATCGGGGATGGTCTTCATGGCGCGTTCGATCTCTTCAGAAAGACGAGCCAGCACTTGCAGATCAGGCCCACTGACCTTGATACCGATCGGTGTCTTGATGCCGGTGGAGAGCATGTCGATGCGGGTCTTGATCGGCATCGTCCATGCGTTGGCCAGACCGGGGAAGCGGATCGCCTTGTCCATCTCGTTCATCAAGGTCTGCATCTTTTTATCGGGATCAGGCCACTCCTCTCGCGATTTGAGGCGCACGATGGTCTCCATCATCGACAGCGCTGCAGGATCAGTGGCGGTTTCAGCGCGCCCCACTTTGCCAAACACCGTCTGTGCCTCAGGGAAAGTTTTGAGGATCTTGTCGGTCTGTTGCAACAGCTCCTTCGCCTTGGTGATGGAGATGCCCGGGAAGGTGGTGGGCATATAGAGCACATCCCCCTCATCCAGTGGTGGCATAAATTCGCTGCCCAGTTTCGACAATGGATACCAGGTTGCCGCCAGCAACACCACCGCACCAACCAGCGTGATATTGCGCCAGTTCATGGCGGCTCTCAGGGCCGGTGTATGAAGAAAATGCAGCAGACGGTTTACCGGATTTTTCGCCTCAGGCATGATCTTGCCGCGAATAAACCACCCCATCAGCAGTGGCACCAGGGTCACTGCGATTAGCGCGGCGGCGGCCATGGAATAGGTACTGGTGAAGGCTAATGGTGAAAACAGGCGGCCTTCTTGCCCTTGCAGCGAAAAGATCGACAGATAGGATACGGTGATAATCAACAACGAGAAGAACAGCGCCGGCCCCACCTCTTTGGCTGCGGCAGTGGTGGCAGCCCAACGCTCCCGAGTATTCAGTTCCGCCCCTTTTTTACGCCCGGCCTGCTCCAGATGTTTGTGCGCGTTTTCGATCATCACGATGGCGCCATCCACCATCGCACCAATGGTGATGGCGATCCCCCCAAGTGACATGATGTTGGCATTAAGCCCCTGCCAGCGCATCGCCAAAAAGGCCAGTAAAATACCAATCGGCAGCGCAACAATCGCCACCAGCGCCGAACGGGCATGCATCAGGAAGATGATGCAGACCAGGCTGACCACCAAAAATTCCTCCATCAACTTTTCGGTTAGATTGTCCACCGCCCGCTCGATGAGCGCCCCTCGGTCGTAGGTAGTGACGATCTCCACCCCTTCGGGCAATCCCTTGCTCAGCTCCGCCAGTTTCGCCCGCACCCCTTCGATGGTCGCCAGAGCGTTTTCGCCAAAACGCATAATGACGATACCACCCACCACCTCACCCTCACCATCTAGCTCCGCCAGACCACGGCGCAACTCAGGGCCGATATGGACATGGGCAATATCTTCGATGCGAATCGGGGTGCCATCGGCATTGGCACCGACGGGAATATCATTGATGTCTTCGATACTGCGAATGTAGCCTCGACCCCGCACCATATATTCGGTCTCCGACATTTCGATCAACTTACCGCCCACGTCATTATTCGAGGTTTTAATCGCATGTTTTACTTTTGATAGCGGGATGCCGTAGGACATCAGGGCATTGGGATCGACCACCACCTGATACTGCTTCACAAAACCGCCCAGCGCAGCCACTTCGGCCACCCCCGGCACGGTCTGTAGTGGATAGCGCAGATACCAGTCCTGAATCGAACGCAGCTGGGAAAGATCATGTCGGCCGGTTTTATCGACCAGCGCGTACTCGTAAATCCAGCCCACGCCAGTAGCATCAGGGCCAAGTGCCGGGTTGGTACCCTCAGGCAGACGATCCCCCACGTAGTTGAGCGCCTCCAGTACCCGCGAGCGCGCCCAGTACATATCGGTGCCATCTTCAAAAATGATGTAGACAAAAGAGAGGCCAAAAAAGGAGTAGCCACGCACCACACTCGTCCTGGGTACGGAGAGCATCGCCGTCGTCAGCGGGTAGGTCACCTGATCTTCAACCACCTGCGGTGCCTGTCCCTGGTATTCGGTAAAGACAATTACCTGAACGTCAGAGAGGTCAGGAATCGCATCCAGCGGCGTGGTTTTTACCGCCCACAGACCACCCACCACAATCAAAAATGTGGCGATCATCACCAGAAATTTTTTGCGTATCGAAAACTCGATAATGCGTTCGATCATGGCTGTCTGCTCTCAGGTGCCATCTCCATTCCACCCATCTCGCCTTTGTCAATAGTCTGATCCGGTGCGCCGGGCATCTCCATTTCAGCCCGGGTCGCTTCCGGCACATTTTTTTTCGCGCCAGCCATCATCTTCGCAGTGGCTTCGCGCAGTGATGATTCAGAGTCGATGAGGAACTGGGCGGAGATCACCACCTCCTCGCCCGCCTTGATCCCTTCCAGAATCTGGCTCCTGCCTTCGCTTGTCACACCCACCACCACTTCACGCGGCTCAAATTTTCCCGGTTCGCGCACCACAAACACATGCTTGCGCGTACCGGAACGGACAACCGCCTGGGCGGGCACCAGCACGGCCGGTTCACTACGAGCGCTCTTCAAAATAACGTTGGCGAACATCTCCGGCAGCAATGCGCCATCACGGTTATCAAACTCCAGTCGCACCCTGGCGGTACGTGCCTTGCGGTCGAGATAGGGGTAGATGTAACTGATGTGGCCATGAAACTCGCGCCCCGGCACTCCTTCGACAGTGATCTGTGCCGGGTCATTTTCATTAATCCACGGCAGTTCAAACTCAAATACCTCGGCATAGACCCATACCCTGGAAAGATCGGCCACCTGGTAGAGCTGACTCTTCCGCGTCACATATTGCCCCGCCTGCACCCCCATCTTGATCACCACACCATTGAATGGGGAATGAATATGGGTCGCCCGGTAAATCTCTCCACTCTGCTCCAGCGCTTCGATCTGGTGCTCCGGCATATCGAGCAGCTCCAGCCGCAGCCGCGCCGACTTCACCAGACTCTCTGCACCACGACGAATATCTTCCAGTGGGCTTTGGGCTAGCGTCCTGCGATTTTTAAGTGCCAGCAGATACTCCTCCTGACTGGCAACCAGCTGGGGTGAGTAGATGCTCAGCAATACATCGCCTTTTTTCACCTGGGCACCGGTTTTGTCCACCGCCAGGGTCTCCACCCAACCGTCGATTTTGGGGTAAATTTTAGCTAACTGGGTCTCATCGAAATCGACTCGGCCGACCGCCCGCACGGTGCGTGATAACGGCCCCTCTTCAGCAATCGCAGTGCGCACCCCAATGTTCTGTACCGTTGCCGCATCGATTTTGACCGTCCCGGCCGGGGCATCGTTATCACCCAGGTCATCTGCATAGATCGGGATATAGTCCATTCCCATGTTGTCCCTGGCTGGTATCGGCGAGGTGACAGTGGGGTTCATGGCATTGCGATAAAAGAGCGGTTTACGCTCAGCAACCGTCTGATTCGGCGTGCTGCTACCGGGCTGCGGTTCAGCACCACCAAACAACAGATAACCACCGCCGAGGCCCACTACCAACGCCACACTCATCGCCATCAAGTTAATTTGATTACTCATAAACATGCTCCTCTCCCACAGCTGCAATCAGTCGGGCGATTGCCTGACGGGCCCTGCTGAAGGCGCTCCAGTATTGGGTTTCATAGTTATAAAGCGTGATCTGGGCGCGCATCACATTGAGAAAATCGACCTTGTTGACCTGATAGCCCGCCAGCATGGAAGAGACCGTCTGCCGGGCCTGAGGAATAATCCCCGTTTTAAATAACACGACCTTCTCCCGACCACGCTGATAATCAGACAAGGCGCGGCCGATGGCTGCCTCGACCCGATTGTGGGCATCGGCCAACGCATAACGTTGCCCCATTCGCTCGGCATTGCGCTGATCCACGGCGCGATCCTGTCTGGTTCCGCTATAGATAGGCAGGCTCATGCCAAACATCAGCGAAACCAGATCATCACGGCTGGAGCCGTTGGGGTTATCGCCCTGACGCAGGCCATACGCTGCGCCGATGCTGAAATCGGGGTAGTAATTTTTTTCCGCCAGCTCGAGCCGTAACCGTGCCGCTTGTAGTCGCTGTTGTCGAGCACCCAGCATGGGGCGAAGCGCAGCCGCCTGTGCCACCAGTTGCACCTCATCACGCATCACTGGAAGATTCTCCACCACCTCACTCGGCAGCACTAACCGCGTTGTTACCGGACGATCAAGCAGCGTGTTGAGACGAATAGACTCATTGCGCCGCTTGCCCTCAAGATCCACCTGATTGTCGAACAGTTTGGAGAGTTCCAGTTGCGCCAACAACACATCTTGCTGCAACCCTTTGCCGACGCTGTATTTGCTCTCAGCCACTTCGATAAACTGGCGCATCAAGGTCTGATTGTTTGTGACTACCTCCAGCGCACGGTCGAGAAAAAAGAGGTTCCACCAGACTATTTTCACATCCCGAACCAACGTCAGGCGTAGCTCCTCGACACCAAAACCAGCCGCATTTGCCATCGCCTGCGCGGCTTCCTGTTGTAGCCCGAGCTTGCCGGGAAAGGGCAACATCTGGCTAAAACCCAGCTGGGTCTGAGTCATCCCCTCCTGAGAGAAAGAGAAGCTATCGATGGGAAGATTCATCAATTTAAGTGACAACCAGGGGTCAGGCAGCGAGCCCAGTTGCTCTGGCAGTGCTGCCAGTGCTTCGGCTCGGGCACTAATGGCCGCCAGATCCGGATTGGCCTCTATCACCTCGGTCACAGCGGTTTCGATCAACAACGGCTCTGCATGAAGCGGTGCGCTGACACACAACAGAGCCGTGGCAAGCCACCACTCGCGCACTCTTTTCACCGGTCGCGCCCCATTAGTCATGAACACAACACTCCCCCCGACACCAGATGCAGTGGCAGTCGATGTGATCACAGGTGATATCTTTGCGGCGGCTTTTATAGCGACGCCTGGCCCACGGTCCCAACAGACGCTTGGGCCAGGAGGATTGATATTGTTGGCGTAGTGCCTTGCGCAGGTTCTGTCGAGAGACAAGCTGCCCCAAAAACCAGCTATACCCACGGCTTCCCGACAAACTATATAACGCCCGATTGACCACGGCGGTTTCCATCTGCGGTTTCAGATCACGCTGCCAAAGTTTGTCGTAGTTTTCACCCGACAACAGACTTTGCGCCGCCAGCACACCAGACGAGATCGCCAGACGCATGCCGAATCCCCACAGCGTATCCTGAAAACCAGCCTGCTCTCCCACCAGCGGATGGGGGCCGCTATAAGCACTGTCCGGTATACGAAAGTTGCCACTACCACCGTGCGGCTGAGGGTTTTTCATCTCCAGTCCAACCAGCCGTTGAAACGCCTCCAGCGTGCGTTTTACATAAATCTTCTCCTGCTTGAAACCGGAAAACATGCAGGTTTTAATCGTCCCCTTGCCATTCATTACTAACAGATAGGCGTAACCTTCTGGCGCAAGTGCATCGTCGCAGATGGCCCAGTAACCAT
The DNA here is from genome assembly GCA_021648525.1 of Gammaproteobacteria bacterium. GTDB lineage: Bacteria > Pseudomonadota > Gammaproteobacteria > SZUA-140 > SZUA-140 > SZUA-76. The sequence continues at coordinate 17,433 of JAKISP010000041.1, read as the reverse complement.
CCGCCATATCCGTTTCAAAGTGATAACCCACAGCGATTGCATCGGCGGCACGTGGCCCCGCTGCCAGGATGCCGTCGCCCGCCATGTGGCGCAGACGACTATTGAAACGCACCTCCACACCCAGTGATTGCGCCTGTTTGAGTAGCGCACTATCCAGTGAGCCAGGGCCAGGCCCCCGCTCTACGATGTAAAATAGAATCTCGTCACTACTAATTTCATAACGTTTATCATTCGGGTCAAACACGGTGCCATTACGACAGGGCATCTTGTTAAACTCTGTTGTGATACCCTGGTTTTCTAACACACTTAATGCGTCTTCCTCACTAGTCCAGTTCTCTATCCCCTGGAAATCACCGCCAAAACGGTGACCGACCTCTTTTTGCGTTTCATGCACGATGACCTTGCGCCCAGCATGAGCAAGGGTAATGGCAGCAGCTAAACCGGCAGGCCCCGCACCGGCGATTTCTATCGGGAGTTCAGTATTTGTCATTGTATAAGCTCCGGTTCATTTGTCGTCGTCTGATTTATTGTGTCCACCATGCATGAAAAACATCATCGCGGCGCAACACACCACTAATATAAGTATTAACCAGTTTGCCGATAACCATTCCATCATCTCTCTCCTTTTAAGTTTATGACGTTCAAATACCCTCTGCCCCTTTGTTAAAGGGAGGTCTGGGGAGATTTAGATTCTGAACTCCGCCCCACCATATCAATATGCCCACAAGGACACTCCTGCGCGCAAATCCCACACCCCTTGCAGTAGTCATAATCAATGGTGTAACCACCCTCTTTTTTGATCACCGCCGCGTCGGGACAGAAGTGCCAGCAGTTGTCACACTCAAAACAGACACCACAACTCAAGCAGCGCTTTGCTTCCGACACCGCATCATCATCAGCCAGCCCGGTGACAACTTCATTAAACCCATCAAGTCGCTGCTCAAGGCTTTCACCTTCGCAACGTGGCTGCCTGGGGTAGTAATGCAACTGCATCTGTCGATAAGCAACTTTTGACTTTTTATGATCCTGATAAACCGAGATTTCTCCGCTCAAATTCGCCATCATCGACATCGCAGCCTGATACCCACTGCCCACCGCTGTCGCTGCCAGTTTTGACTTGCTCACCGCATCACCACCCACCCACACACCCTCTGATTCGTTGGCTTGACTCATCCCTTCTAGTCCCTGCCAGTCAGCCTTCTGGCCAATAGCAAAGATCACCAGACCTGCGGCGATAAACTCTTCGGTGCCGTCAAAAAATCGGGGATTGAAATTACCCTTCCTATCATGCACATGTTCCACATGTGCTATTTCAACACCGGACAAGTGCTCGCCACTGCGCACCAGGTGACGCACGCCAGCACGATAGATTAACTGCACTCCCTCAGCTTCGGCTTCAATGACTTCCGTTAACGATGCGGGCATCTCTGTCGCCAGGTCACGGTGATGACTACCGTGCGGGTCTTGTGCGCAAACCACTACAGCGCTAGCTCCCAAACGACGAACGCAACGCGCCACATCAATAGCCGTGTTACCACCACCAATTATCGCGACTTGTTTAGGCAGTGATACCGGCTCACCACGATTGAGGCAACGAAGAAAATCAAGACCACTCATGACGCTGTGATTAGAGCTATCCCCGCGATATTGACGCGGCTGCTGCGTACCGATAGCAAGAAAAACCAGATCAAACTGGTCATGCAGTTCATCTTCATTCACACGAGTATTGAGGTGTAGTGTTATTCCCAGATCAAGAATCGCATCGATCTCTTTGGCTAACACCGAGCTGGGCAAGCGATAATTCGGCACGGCGCTATGCAATGTGCCGCCAGGCGCATCTTGCGCGTCGAAAATAGTGACCGAATAGCCGTGCCGTGCCAGTTGGAAGGCACAAGAAAGTCCCGCCGGCCCCGCACCCACAATCGCCACGCTCTGGGTTTGCGGTTGAGCATCAACCGATTCATGCTGCCAGCCCTGAGCAATCGCCATGTCACCGAGATAACGCTCTATCGCATGGATATTGACGGCGCTATCGAGATGGTTGCGGTTACAGGCCGATTCACAGGCGTGATAACAGATGCGTCCCATGGTGGCCGGAAACGGGTTGCGCTCGGTGAGTTTTCGCCAGGCAGCTTGCCACCGCTTTTCACTCGCCAGCGCCAGCCATGCCTGAATATCTTCCGAGGCGGGACAGACCTGACTACAGGGTGGCCATTTGTCGAGGTAAACAGGTTGCTCGATAGACCAGTCACCCGTGTGATAAGCAGTACTACTGCCGGGTTCGATTTCGAGATTAGCCATGATTATTTCACCTCCCTGACTGCAGATGAAACGGTGTACCCACCCCGGCCGTGACGCTCGCTTTGCATCGCCGTTTCGGTGTCCCACTGCGTATCGACATTGAGCAGGTCATAACGGCGAATACGTGCATCGGCCAGCGCTTGCAGGTGGCGTAACTCTACCCCGCCCGCTTTGTTAGCAAACAGGTGTTTGAAGCGCCCCTGTGGGCGTAAGTATTCCTCCACGGGTTTCTGCTCGGCCAGACGCATCACCCCAGTGAGTTCACCATGCTCCAGCTCCACCAATGGAAATAACCCCGTCTCCACTGCCAATCGCGAGACGCTTACCGACAACGCGCTGTCATGCGCCCAACCCAAAGGGCAGGGCGATAAAATTTGCAGAAAACGCGGCCCCTTAATGCGCATCGCCTTCTCGACTTTGGCTTTGAGATCAGGAAAGTAGGCAATCGTGGCCGTGGCTGCGTAAGGCATGTTGTGAGCCGCGATAATCGAGATCACATCTTTTTTCAGTTCCTGCTTGCCCTGGCTAAACTGACCCGGTGGTGAGGTGCTGGTGCGCACTGCATGGGGGGTGGAGCCGGAACGCTGCACCCCAGTGTTCATATAGGCCTCGTTGTCATAGCAGACAAACAGTACATCGTGGCCACGCTCAATCATGCCGGAGAGACATTGCAAACCGATGTCGAATGTTCCGCCGTCACCAGCTTGCACTACGACGGGAGTCTCTTTGCCTTTGATACGTAATGCAGCCTCAACACCCGAAGCCACGGCAGCCGCATTGGCGAAGACCGAATGAATCCACGGTGCCTGCCAGGCAGACTGCTGATTGTGACTGGTAAAAACTTGCAGGCAGCCAGTGGCGTTAATGTAGATCGCATCGGGGCCAACCAGGTCAGTCACCATCCGCGCCGCCATCGCCTCACCGCAACCAGAACAGGCGCGATGACCAGAGGTCAACACGTTATAGCGAAAAGGGTCTCGATTATCCATTATTCATGGCCTCCTCATTTTGCCTGGTAAGGGATTTGTGGTCGGGCGCAAACCGAAAAGTTGCACCTGCTTCATTCTCACTCGATTTCTGAAAAAGCGCTTCGATCACATCCGGGGTCAAGTCACGCCCGCCCAAACCACCAATCACACTTTCCACTGGCGTCGTGATGCCCGCTTGATGCAAGGCGGCTCGCAGCTCGGCCGCAACAATACCGCCCGCACCAATGCTAATTGCTTTCTCCAGCACGATAATTCGCTTCGCAGACGCCAGATAGCGCGCCAGCGCCTGAGCGGGAAAAGGGCGAAAACAGCGCAGCCGTAGCGCGCCCACCGCCTGCCCCTGATCACGCAGTTTATCGACCACATCGCGCACCACACCCATCAGCGAACCCATACCCAGCAACACGGTCTCTGCTCCATCCAGATGGCAGGGTTGAAGCAATCCTCCATGTTCACGGCCAAACTGCTCGTTAAATTCAGCATCAAATGCCTCGATCACCGGCATCGCATCTTCCATTGCTGCCTGCTGGGCGGCGCGATATTCCTGAAAGTTATCCGCTTCGCTAGCGCCGCCCAATGTCATCGGACGGACTGGGTCGAGGGTACGAGAAAATTGAAAGGGCGGCAGAAAACCATCCACCATCGCTTGTGTTGGCAGATCCACTGGTTCAAAAGTATGCGTCAGTAAAAAGCCATCCATACAGACCATCACTGGCAGGCCACACGCCTCGGCAATGCGATAGGCCTGAATCAAGGTATCTACCGCTTCCTGATTGGTCTCAACATAGAGCTGAACCCAACCGGCATCGCGTACCGACATGCTGTCCTGGTGGTCACTGAAAATGTTGATCGGTGCACCCACCGCTCGGTTGGCGCAAATCATCACCACCGGCAGTCGTAGTCCGGCGATGTTGTAGAGCACTTCTGTCATTAGCAACAAGCCTTGCGAAGCAGTCGCAGTAAACGATCTCGCCCCGGCAGCCACTGCGCCTAACACAATGGAAGCCGCACCAAATTCACTCTCAGCGTTAATAAACTCGGCCTCCAGTTCACCGTTAGCCACATGCTGAGCCAATCGTTCGATGATGTGTGTCTGCGGCGTGATGGGATAGGCCGCCACCACCTGCGGCAGGCACAAGCGCACTGCCTCAGCTACGGCCAGTGAACCTTCCAGGAGTTGTTTCATGCTGCCACCTCTTTTATTTAATTCCAAAATTCAATCCCCCTCAATCCCCCTTTTTCAAAGGGGGAAGTAAAGAAAATACCTCCAATCCCCCGCCTGCTCAAAGGGAAAGGTAAAAAACACCGCTAACCCACCAGCCCCCCCTTTAACAAAGGGGGGCTAGGGGGGATTAGGTTTAGAGAGCTCATAACCTTCACGCACCGCTTCAATATTCGCTTTCACGACTGCCTCACCTTTGCTTGCAAGATGGTTGCTTATCGCCTGCTCCAGTGCCGTCAGACTCACCCACTCTGTCGCCGCCGCCAACGCACCTAATAAAACAGTATTTGGCAAAGGGCGGCCAATATGGCGCTCACCAATCTGGCTCGCGGGCAGGCAGACCCAGCGAAAATCGTCATCAATACCCTCAGGTTTTTCAGCAGCGTTCAATACGATAAGTCCACCTGGGGTTAACCCCTCTAGCAACGGTTCTGAGCGCAGCAGGCCGGCATCTTGAATCACCACCGCATCAGGTCTGTAGAGCTGATTATGAGCACGAATAACGGTGTGGCTAATGCGCACATAGGCTTCTACCGGCGCACCACGCCGCTCAGAACCAAACTTTGGAAACGCCTGACTTTCAAAGCCATCTTCAAACGCAGCAAGCGCCAGCAATGCAGCAGCAGAGACGGTGCCCTGACCGCCGCGGCCGTGTAAACGGATGTCACGCAAGTCTGTTACTTTTTTATTTTCCATGGTCATGACTTACCTTCTCCTCATACTTTAAACAGGTGGTTTTACTCGACAGCGCAAGAACCAGATTTGATAGAGAGAAATGAGAATCTGCAACGCCCACGACAACCCTAGCAGGCCACCAGCAATGATCACGGTATAGGCATAGGTCGGATCCCATTTGGTGAGAAACCAGGCGGAAATATCGACAAAAATAGCGACGAATGGCAATAATGTCAGCGTATTCTGAAACCAGCCAGGCAGTAGTGCGAAACGAAATATCAAGCCAATGCAGAGTGCAACCAGACCAATGCCAAACAGGTGGATATGCGACACCTTAATCAAGCTGTGTAGCGAGACACCGGTATCGATATTAGCCACCTGCTTGACTCCTTCATAACTGGAAAGATCTGGAATCTGCAGGCCAGAAGCCTCGCTATGACAAACGATACAGTTCTCATCAAGCATCGGTTTAATAAGGCGTACATAGTCCGACTCTGGCGCACCCGATTTCAGCCATTCAACAATATGGTTGCGATGCTCAGTATCAATATAACCAGCCATTGGGCCGCGCAGAGCCGACTCCAATCGTGTACCGCTGCGATTGCCATAGTAGTTCTCGGCAACATCTTCAACCGACAGTCCTGGTTCGCCATCAATCCCTTCGAAACTAGTATAGAGATAGGTTAGCGCCATCAGGTAGGCGAGCCCCGCCAACAACAAAAAGGAGGTGTATAAAAGCTTTTCGTTCAAGGTGCAGTTATAAAAGTGCCTCGGCACAATAGTAGGACATGTTTCAGGTTGGTTTTTTTTATTCATTATTGCGACTCCCGCTATTGCTCTAATTCAAAAACAGAGACGCGATAGAAATCAGCAAAGCAGTGGAATTCATCCACCTGCCGAATCAACTTGCCTTCTGTGCGTGCATACCTGTCCAATATGGCAAGCAGATCCACCTGCCAATAACTCGCTAAAAATGGTTCCAGTCGCTGTAACATGAAACGCGTTAGTGGTAACCGCCATAGCAGATTTTTTTCAGGGCAAGCCCCATACTCGGTAATCACAAAACGGCCGCCAGGTCGCAGTACTCGTATCGCTTCGCTAATAGTCCGTTCCCGTGCATCAGGCGGCAATTCATGCAGTAGAAAAAAGATCAAAACTGTGGCAAACGCATCGTCAGCATAGGCAAGAGACTCCGCGTTCATGCGCGCGCAAAGCAGGCGTTTGTTATCCACGTCGGTCAGTTTTTTACGGGTGGCACTGAGCTGTATCTCCGCCACATCCATCAGATAGAGTTCATCGTCCATCACCTTGAGCAACGAAGGCGTCATGCTACCGTAAGCACAGGTGAGCTGTAACATCCGCCCTTCTGGCCGCTCCCTCATACAATCATGCAACGCCCGTTGGGAGAGTCTCCTGTACTGACCAAAAAGAATGGCATTGATGATCGGTTGATGGTCAAAAAACCAGACTCCCCAGCGCCACAGGTAAGCCCACCAGTAGTGGCGCGCCAGATATTCCGGGTGGCTATCGTGAAAACGACACCAAACACCTGAACATGACTCTATTTTTTCACGCTGCTTCGCTAACATATGGTACGTCCCCAAACGACAAAAGAGGTTGGATTGCCGGGTAGGATTCGGCGGAAAACACGCCTTATCCACCCAGCTTTTTTAGCCTTTTTTCAGAGGCTTCCCAGATTAGAAGCCTATGTCGACTTGCAGTGTTAGTAGACTGTCATCGTTAGCTGACGTCGGACCACTCACATCCAGGTACTCGATAAAACCACGTGCATTTTCTGTAAAATAGTAACCCGCTTGCAGCGTAATCTCATCATAATCATCCTGTCCGTTATTTTTCTCGTAACTATCCAGACGCACCAATGGCACGAAGGTAGGACGTCCACCTTCTGAGAAGGTATAGCGAGCTTCAACATAAATGGCATTGTTATCTTCTTCTACCGTTGCCATGCTATTGTCGTCGGTAGTTTTTAATAACGCCCCCATCAGGCGGATACTGCCGATATCGGCCTGGGCATCAACACCGGTACGGCTAAAGTCACGATCAACAGCACAGCTCGTATTTGTCGCTTTGCAAGTCCCGTTAATGGTCATCAATCCAACCATGATCTCCTGTGTAATATCCATCGCCAGACGGGCGGTCAGCGCATCACTGTCTTCACCTTCAGTATCGCCTTTAACACCACTTATCCCCAGGCTGTAAAAAATTTTGTCAACCGGACGACCGTAGAGGGTGATGTTTTGTCGTGCATCGCGCAAACGTCCACCCGCATCTGCACCACCAAATCGCTGATTAATCACTGATGCACGATTACGGGTCAGTTTGCGGGCATTGCTATAGACATCATAAGGGTCGCTACCTGTGATAGCCCCCCAGGAGACCCGCAGGTTAACGGCTTTGCTGGGGTGGTATCCAAGCGCGGCAGACTTCACTTCAACATCAAAACCCGCATCATCCTCGGCCTCTAGTTCAAACCAGCCAGAAAAATTGTTGGCCATTGCTCCGGCAACCATCACTTCAACTTCATGCAATGCCCGTAGTTTTTTATCTCCGTTATCACTTTTTTCATAGGGGCGTGCCTTGATCATTGCGCTCACTGGCAAGGCTTGAGCCCAGTTCATAAAGCCTGGCTGTTCGTCTCTGGAGAAACGATAACCACTCTCTTTGAACATACGCCCAGTGGCATTCAAGGCCGGCCATGCACTGTGACAGCTGCTGCATTCAGTTTGATGTTGTCGCGCAAAGGCAGGAACAGCCTGCGCGGTGTTAATAAAAAATACGCCAATAATCAACAATACCAGAGAGATCACAGCAGTGTCTGGTCGCCTTGATACGCCAACGGACTCTATATTGTGGTAAGTATTTTTCACGTCTAACCCTCCTATTGGTTTACTAACAGATATTCAACCAGCGAATCGATCTGCGCACTCGTCAATTTTCCATCAAATCCAGGCATCATTCCCTTCCCTTTCAAGATGACTGCACGCAAAGTTTCCGCTTCGCTGCTCATGGTTTTAATCGCAGGACCGAGTTTCTTTTTCTCTATAGAATGGCATAGAGAACACTTCTTTTTAAAAAGTGCTTCACCCGCCAGTTCAGCTGCCACCGTGAACGATGCCATGCTGAAGAGCAGTGCGATAGACAGCAATGTTTTCCCATTTTTTATTTTGATCATGCTAGCTTCTCCTTGTGTGATAACTGTATTTAAAACCCTCTCAATCGAACGGCCTGTTCGACCCGCCTGATTGCCAGCTCATAAGCGGCACAACGCAGATTGATCTGTCGCTCGCTCGCCAGGATGTTTACGGCATCATAGGTACGGGAGAGTCGGTTTTCCAGGCGACTCAGTACCGTCTCGCGATCCCACGGGAATTGCTGAAGATTCTGTACCCATTCATAATAGGAGGCGAGTACACCGCCAACATTAGCCAGCAGATCGGGTACGATCACAATGCCACGTTGCTGCAAGCGCTCATCAGCCTGATGCGTCACCGGCATATTGGCGGCTTCTACTATCAGCTGGGCCTGAATTGCTTCAACGTTGTCACAGGTAATCGTTCCCTCCAGAGCAGCGGGCACCAAAATTTCACAGGACAATTCAAGCAGCTCTGCATTGCTAATCGGCGAAGCCCCGTGCAGCCCCATCAAGGTGCCGTTGTCGGCGACATGTGCCAACGCATGATCTATCGAAATACCCGCTTCATTCATCACACCGCCGTTGACATCTGAAAGTGCGATAATTTTGTACCCTTTGCTCGCGAGTGCGATTGCGGTATGGGAACCAACATTACCAAAGCCCTGAATCACAACCCGGCTCTGCTCAGGTTTTAATGAGATATCTTCAGCCGCTTTGTGAGTCAGATGCGCCACGCCATAACCCGTTGCTTCAAGCCGCCCGGCACTTCCCCCTAACTCTAACGGTTTACCCGTAACAATCGCTGTTCTGAAACCGTGAGTTTTGCTGTACTCATCCAGCATCCATGCCATCACCTGTGGGTTGGTGCCGATATCAGGTGCTGGGATGTCATCATGCACGCCGATAATCGGGGCCATCTTCTGACAAAAACGTCTGGAGAGTTCCTCCAGCTCGGTCTCGTTTAGCTGCAGTGGGTCAACAGAAATGCCCCCTTTAGCACCGCCAAAAGGAATATCCACCAGTGCTGTTTTCCAGGTCATCAACTGCGCCAACGCACGGATCTCCCCCATGTTAACGTCAGGATGGTAACGCAGCCCACCCTTGAAAGGTCCACGCGCATGGTTGTGTTGCACGCGGTAACCCTGAAAGGTGTGCAGCCTGTTTTCACCGTTATGGCGCAGCGTCACCGGCACGGTAATCCGTGTCTCTCGAAATGAGGAGAGCAACAGTTCTCGCTGTGCCCCTTTCAACTTGAGACGACCAAACGCCCGTTCGAGGAAATGGCGCTGGGTCTCCTCGCAGATACATTTCTTATCGATCATTGCTGCTCTCCTTACTGTCATCATATTCACAGGTTTTTCCCTTATAATATTTCTTGTATATATCGTCCCGCCGCAATGGTGTAGCCAACGATTGATGCGCAGGCGCGGTCAACACCTGATAGACGTTGATGCTGCCCTCGTCAAAAAAGTAGGCGCAGCCCACCATGTAGAGACGCCAGACCCGGTAGCTGGCTTCGCCCACCAAATCCACTGCCTGCTGCTTACGCTCTTCCAATGCCCGCACCCAGTGGCGCAGGGTCATGGCATAGTGGCGTCGCAGTCCTTCTACGTCGATAATCTCGAAGCCAGCCTGCTCCATGGCATCCTCTACATCACTGATGCGCGCCAACTCACCGTCGGGAAATACGTAGCGATTCATGAAGCGGGTAATTTGCGTATCCCTCCAACCCGTATCATTGGTAATACCGTGGTTAAGGAACAGCCCGCTCGGCTTGAGCACCCGCTTGATCGTGCCGAAATAGAGCGGAAAGTTGCTGATGCCGATATGCTCAAACATGCCAACGCTAACAACCCGGTCGTAACAAGCTCGTTCCGGCAGATCGCGATAATCACGCAGCTCGATTCTGACACGATCCTCCAGCCCTTCATTGCGCGCTCGCTTCAGCGCGTAGTCGTGCTGCTGCTCACTCAAGGTAATGCCATGCACCTCTACGCCATAATGGCGCGCAGCCCAGAACGCCAGCGCGCCCCAACCACAACCGATATCAAGCAATTTTTGACCGGGTTCCAGGCGCAGTTTGCGACAGATGTAATCCAGTTTATCCAGCTGAGCCTGGGCCAATGAGTGCTCAGTGTCATGAAAATAGGCACAAGAGTAGACCATTTCGGCATCCAACCAGAGGCGGTAAAACTCATTACTGACATCGTAGTGATGGGCAATGCTCTCTTTATTATTGCTGTGTCGCCTCCCTCCCCCAGCATGATCAGCAGAAGCGCCAGAGTGAACCTCGCGCCTTGGCAGGTGCAGTGCCCGTAACATCATCCGCCATTTCTCCGACCAGGAAAAATTCAATTTTCGCAGATGAGGTGTCAGATCAAACAGACGCTCTGTATCACCTTCCAGATCGATCTCTCCAGCCAGATAGGACTCAGCTAAACACATCAAATTTCGATGCAACATCAGATCGCGTAGAACCGCTGGTTGATGGAGTATCACGCGGCATGATGCGCCCGCCCCACCACGAATCCATTCGCCGTTCCACAAGCGCACGGCAACTGAGCCTTGATAGCCTCCTAGAATTTTCTCCAGAATATCACGTGCTGCAGCAACCTCTGCTTTTTCAGTTAAGCCAAGCTCCATTTTTCCCACATTGGTTTTCTGAACACCCATCATAAGTCCCTCCACAGAAGCGTTATGCTAGACTTTTTTTTCTCCGCGAAGCACAACGAAATTATAGATAGGCACCCAGATCAACGCGAAGTACCAGCCGTAGCCGTAGGCCTCAATCAACCCCAGCAAAAAACTTTTCCAACTGAGCCATTCAAAACCGGGCAGCAATTTTTGCCAGGTTTCGTACATGGCGTGGTCAGGCAGTAGCAGATCAAAACCAACACAGAGTGTGAAACTGATCGCCAGTAACAGGCTGGTCGCATGGCCTACGCCCAGCAATGAGAACCCTGCTTTATGATGATTACATTTCATGGTGCTCTCCCTCCTTTTTATTGAGAAAATGGTCAGGGTCGGCATCAAATTTTGCCAGGCAACTACGGGTACAAAATCGATACGATTCTCCTTGATGCACCATGCCGTATCCCTTGTCCGCATCGACCTCCATATCGCATACCGGGTCAATATATTTCTCTTTTTTGCTGCCATGGCCGTGCATCATATGAGCACCACAGCCAAAACGCATCATGAGATAAAAAAACAGTGCAAAGAGTAACAATGTACCGAGACCTTCCATCGGTCACCTCCTGTTCATGAATTAATAGGGAAACCCATTTGTTAACGCTCAGCCACTTCTTCAACCTCTACCGTCAGAAATGCCTTCCATTGGTTAATGGGTGGGAAAAAAGCGGGTGTTTTGCGCATGTACTCGTTGTACGCCTCACCGAATTCTGCTTCGGCTCGCCGCTCTTCAACTCTGGCGAGGTGTACATAGGCGAAGAGCATAACGGGTGCCATAATGACAGTGAGTAACGTTGGCCACTGCACCAGGAAACCGATAATAATAAGAAATAGTCCAGTGTATTGCGGGTGACGGGCATAAGCGTAGATGCCACCAGACACCAGCCCACCACGTGCGGCGTGGATCTGCGTCCACCCCTTGGAAAGCAGCGTGTAACCCATGATCATGAAAACCAGACTTAGCCCCATCACAACCGCCCATGCTAGCGTAGAGCCTCCAAATACCACCACCCACAGATGGCCGTATTTATGGCTGAAGGGTTGCAAAACAGGGTAAGCATCACCTAGCCACCCAGAGAGCAGATAAATCGTTAAAGGAAAGCCATACATTTCTGCAAAGAGCGCCACCAGAAAGGCTGTCACTACGCCCATGTTGCGCCACTCCTGACCACCTCTGGGTTTGAGAAAACTGAGAATAAAAAAGAGGAAAATACCGACATTAAAAGCCGCGACTATCCACATACCATAGGCGTATTCATTTCCATCATGCATCACTTATACTCCTTTATTATTTTTATCGTTATGTGTTGCTACAGTTTTACTCTCTTTAATCTCAGCGCATTGGTTATCACTGACACGGAACTAAACCCCATCGCCGCTGCCGCAATAATAGGGGAAAGCAACAAGCCAAATACGGGGTAAAGTATCCCCGCCGCAACCGGCACCCCAGCAGCGTTATAGATAAAAGCAAAGAAAAGGTTCTGGCGAATATTGCGCATGGTGGCGCGACTCAGGCGCCTTGCCCGCACGATACCGCGCAGATCACCTTTGACCAGTGTCACACCAGCACTCTCCATGGCTACATCGGTGCCAGTACCCATGGCAATGCCGACATGAGCCTGTGCCAAAGCAGGTGCGTCGTTAATACCATCACCCGCCATGGCAACGATATGCCCCTCTGCCTGAAGCTGTTTGACCACTTCGGCTTTTTGCTCTGGCAATACTTCAGCATGCACCTGATCAATATCGAGCCTGGCCGCCACTGCTTCGGCGGTCTTACGGCTATCACCCGTGAGCATCACAATCTTGATCCCTTCGCCGTGCAGATCACGAATCGCTTCCGGGGTGGTCTCTTTGATAGGGTCGGCAACGCCGATTAGTCCAGCGGCTTTGCCATCAATTGCCAGTAACATCACGGTCTGACCTTCAGCACGTTGACTGTCCGCCTGCTGTGGCAAGCCACCGGCATCGATACCGAGACTCTGCAGCAATTTAATATTGCCCAGTGCCACCTTACGACCCTCAACGCTGCCGGTGACACCCATGCCGGTGACAGATTGAAAGTCTTTGGTCTGAGCCAATTCCACGCCACGCGCTTGCGCACCTTGCACAATCGCTTCGGCCAGTGGATGTTCGCTGGCTCGTTCGAGACTGGCAGCTAAACGCAGGTTATCGTTTTCTTCAAAACTGTCGTTGGCAAAAACTGAAACCAGTTTTGGTTTTCCTTCGGTGAGGGTACCGGTTTTATCAACCACTAACGTATCAACCTTACGCAGCACTTCCAGCGCTTCGGCATTTTTAAACAACACCCCCATCATGGCACCTTTACCCGTACCGACCATGATCGACATCGGTGTCGCCAGCCCCAACGCACAAGGGCAGGCAATAATGAGTACCGCAACAGCATTGATAACAGCATAGGCGATAGCCGGTTCTGGCCCCCACAGGCTCCAGATAATAAAGGTGATAACCGCTACCACCACCACAACCGGGACAAAATAACCGGAAACTGTATCAACCAGTCTTTGTATCGGTGCACGGGAACGTTGAGCCTCGGCAACCATATTGACTATCTGTGATAGCAGGGTATCTGAGCCCACTTTTTCAGCTCGCATCAACAGCCCTCCTGTACCGTTGACCGTGGCACCGATCAGCCGCTCACCGGCTGTTTTGGCTACAGGTAGTGGTTCACCGGTAACCATCGATTCATCAACATTACTTTCGCCGTCAATGGTGGTGCCATCAACAGGGATCTTTTCACCCGGGCGTACTCGCAAGGTATCGCCCACCTCCACATGCTCCATCGGGATATCTTCTTCAGTACCGTCGTCACGCACAATGCGGGCAGTCTTAGGGGCCAGGCCGAGCAGGAGTTTGATCGCCGCATTGGTCTGACTACGCGCCCGTAACTCCAGCATCTGGCCCAATAATATCAACACAGTAATCACCGCAGCGGCCTCAAAATAGGCCGGCACAACACCCACCTTATTAAACACCTCCGGTGGGAAAATAGCGGGAAACACCGTGGCGATAACACTGTAGCTCCAGGCAACCGAAACGCCCAGTCCAATCAGGGTAAACATATTGAGGCTGCGATTAACCACTGACTGGATCGCACGCTCATAGAATATCCAGCCGCACCAGATCACCACCGGCGCCGACAGAATCATCTCAAGCCACTGACGCAGATTGGGATCGATCAATCCAGCCATCGCCTCTGGCCAGAATTCAGCGGCCATCGCGCTGAAAAAAACAGGAGCAGCAAATAGCGCACCGATTTTAAAGCGGCGCGTCATATCATCCAGTTCGCTAGTGTCCTCATCCACCGCGACCGTCATCGCCTCCAGCGCCATGCCACATTTAGGACATGAACCGGGGTGATCCTGAATAATTTCCGGGTGCATGGGGCAGGTGTACTGTATTTTAGTAGCGACCAGCGGAACCCCTTTTGACTCTAACGCCATACCACATTCAGGGCAGCTACCAGGGCCTTGCTGCTCTATTTCAGGATGCATTGGGCAGGTGTAGATCGCCGACTCATCCACGGGCTGGTCCGGCTTTTTTTCCACGTGATGGTGGTGAGGTTTGTCGTCACAGCAACTATGCGATTTTTCTGCTGGCTTCGGCTCACTCGGTTTTTTACTACTACAACAGCAACCACCTTTTTCTTCACTCTTCTCTTTTGCCAAATACTGCTCGGGAGAGGCGGTGAATTTGCTCAAACACCCCACACTGCAAAAATAATAATGTTGCCCCTGGTGTTCAGCAGAATGTTTTGAGTCTTCCGTGACACTCATGCCACATACAGGATCGTTTCTCATATCCATACCCTTTTTATTGTTAGCGACTATCCATGTACCCACCCTGCCAAACAAAGGGGGCACTTTAATTTTTTATTATTTTTTAAACACTATTTCTCCATCGACATATTCTGTTGCTGCATCATGTGCTCCATCATCTGGCTCATCATGCCTTGCATCATATCCATGCGTTTTTCCATCATATGGTGGCCATTCTTCACCTTTTCCAGATCCTGCATCGCGCTATGTTTTCCTTTCATATCCGACATATTTTTCTGCGCTCCCCCTGACATCATCCCCATACCCTGATGCATCTCTTTCATATGTTTCTGCATGAGTTTTTGCCGCACTTCTTTGTTCTCTGTGCGATGAATTTTCGCCATGGTCTCTTTCATTTTATTCATATGCTCATGCATTTTTTCCATATCTATCATCGCCATACTGCCCGATTGCATGGTACTTTCAGAGGCTTTATCTTGATGGTGAGCACTATTTGCAAGTAGTGGCGTGGATAGCGCCATCAGTACAACAGTTATTCCAGTCAATAATTTTGTTTTCATTTTATCTCTCCTGGTTAATTGAAACGTCATCAATAATTTCATTCTATGGATTCAATCAAGTAACAAATCGCCGCACTGTCCGGTTCGCCATCTGGCATCGATTTCCATTTTTCCAGAGCAACATCCATTCGTTGTTGCAATGCGTTGAGTTCAGCCATCCTGACTCTATTTTCATCAATACGCTGCCGAATAATATCGCGCACCGCCGGACAGGGGGATTGTCCATCGTAACTATGATCAAAAATAATTTTAATATCACTCAACGTAAAACCAAGCCCCTTAGCACGGCGAATAAATTTCGTTTTATTAATATCACCATCACTAAAAAGTCTGTAACCGTTAACAGGATCACGCGAAGGTGTTAACAGGCCAATACGCACATAATGGCGTATTGCATCCCGGGTCGTCTGCGCTATTTTTGACAACTCACTAACTGTTAACATTTTCTTCACCCACCGTTCTGTCCTGATATCATGCTATGTGTAAATCCCACGTGTTAGTCTCAAGTGTAAACCCTGTGTGCTACACACAGGTCAACACCCCATGTTCCTGACACCACACTACTGGGAACGCTGACCACGTCTGCCAAGCCACCAGGCCGAAAAGAGTAACAGTGCAAATACAGCCACCACCACGCCCCAGAACAACAGGTGGTGGCTACCCGGCATCATCGATTCATGTATCGTATTCATCATGTCATGTGCCATCACAACCTCCATTTTTGCTTCTGCTAATTAAACGGGCCATCCAGAACCTTCTCTCTGTTGCCCTTCTTAACCCAGACTTTATAAAAAACCGGTACCCTGATAAATACGGACTTTCCCCTGCCATGTTAGGGATTTCCCTGATTCATTCCAGCTTCATGCCGGGTTTATCTCGGCTGCAACGCCTGTCGAATATGCTCCAGCAGCTGCTCATCGTTGAATGGCTTGGTGAGAAATACGACGGCGCCAGCGCTCATCGCCTGCTCAATCTGTCGCTCATCAGCGTGGCCGCTGATAAAAATCACTGGTAAACAGGGACAGCGACTTGCAAGAAAACGCTGTAGTTCCAGACCATCCATGCCTAGCATCTGCAAATCCAGGACAAGGCAGGCACACTCGAAGAAATCGAAATGACAGTCACAGTCACAGTCATTTTGTTCAAGCGCATCGATAAACCCCTCGGCAGAACTGTATGCCACCACCTGGTGTCCCGCCGATTCCAGTAACCACTGCAGGGAGTCTCGAACCGCAGGATCATCGTCAACAACGAAGATTGTTGGGATGCTGTTCATCCAGTCACTCTGTGTGAAGGTGCTGTTACAGTCTCTTCGCACCCAGAGCCAGAACAGGACAACAGGCTATCGATATTAAAAAGCACTTTTGAGTGGCATGAACTGATCACACGCTTCAATACCGTCATCCTGAATTTTCCGTACGCGGCCTCGTGGTCAAGAAACATCAATCCGGCGTAATTTTTATCTGCGTATATGACCTGTGCCCGAACTGAGTATGAGCAACACCGCTCCTCAACCAACAGACAACAGGAGAGCGTCACAATGGTATGGGGTGCCAGGCAAACCTTGCCCGTATCAAACAACACCCCACCATAACTAATATTTTGAGTTCTGCCATAGATTGAGCCAAGCGTGCGACACTCCGCAGCCATATCCATCGCCACAGATTCACGCGGATGCCATCGATGTTCCATAAGAGCCTCCATAGCTACATCCATCGTTAAACCATAAAATATTTCTGGATCGACACTACCTATAGAGACTAATCGGAGATGAAATAAAATAAAATCGGGAATGACCCTAAAAAATACCAGGGTTTTCCCTAAGAAAAAAATTTTATGATGAGTGCTTTAGCTAGTGCCCATCCAGAAATCTTCAATACCATGAAAAATAAAGAAATATTCTTGTAATCGGTTAAAAACCCTCTTGGATTTGTTAAGTTTAGAGTCTGAACAAAAAACCACAAACCAAGAGGATTAGGCATGCGACTCACCCGCATAACCCAGGCCAGTTTATTCGAAAACTACTCAGAACACGAGTTTG
>JAKISP010000040.1 GCA_021648525.1 Gammaproteobacteria bacterium | reverse complement strand
ACCGCATGCCCACTATCTGAGTTTTTGTTCCGTCCTGAACAAACTCCAGGTCCGTACTATTAAGTGTGACGGTACCATTTGAGTCTTCTTCCGCATCGTCGCTAGCAGCATTCACCTGGCTGCTCGTAATTATCGTATTAGATACTGTAATAACGATGGTTTCGCTGTCAGTCAGACTGCTATCAACGGCATCTTCAGCACTAATAGTAATTGTATAACTTCCAATATCGCTACTAAATGGCGTCCATTTAAACTGCCCGTTACCATCACCATAATCAACAAAGCTAGCATCACCTGGTGGTAACGACGAAAGATCCGCCGTTAATATTGGTGGTATCCCACCCGCGCCATTAGCGCTAATATCAACCACCAGCTCGTTGTCTATTATGGCATGCTGGTCACCGATCATTGATAAGACAGGTAAACCAGTTCCTCTCGGCTCCCACACCACATTTTGAACCAGCGGCGTTTCAAATGAATTAGCAATAGCCGCCCATGAAACATACTTAAAATTCTGTCGACTACCTGGGTTTTTAACGTCCTGAACAACAAAAATCCCTGTCGGAAAATTTGCATTCAACGGTACATTAATTACCTCTATGCCATCGGTATCCGTAACCCCATCAACACCATTGCCAGCAAGTATATTAAATCGACCAATGTATTTATTGGAACCCATACGATCATAAATAACATAATCATTGCTACCCTGGCTCGAAGCAATAAGATAGCCCGCAGTATCGCCATCATGATAAATAGCTAAACCTTCAATATCCGCAATTAAATGCCCTGCTGCACCTACAGCATCAACCATGGTCCTCACTGTACCTGTATCTGGTTCTGCCCCATATCGCCAGATACCCACATCCTCTTCGCCTATATAGAATACCGCATTCACATCATCCGCTACACACCCTTCTACTATCATCCCAACAGTGAAGCTTCTTACTAATTGGCCGGTAACTTTATTGGCTCCATCATCAAAAACTTCCCACTGCTCAACCTTTCCATTCAAAGAGTTTATAAATGCATACATCTTTCCTGACACACCACTTTTGTACATACAAAAGCCATAAACGTCAGACATAACAGTATCGATACCACTACCCAGCGTTATATTGGAAAGCGTACCGGTATCAGGGTCGATTTTGTAAATAATCAGCGTATCATTCGTACGATTGCTACCAATAGCAATGTCGATGTTGTCGCCATTAAAAGGAAACCCGTAACGAAGATCAACATTATTAATTCGACCATCAGCTCGATATTGAACTACATCGCCAGCCAGATCATAAACGTAAATACCGCTTCGCTTATCTGTACCAATAATTCTACTTAAACTGTTATCAGTTGGGTGGATCCATATCGCTGGATCATCAGCCGCATCACCGCTAGAGATAACCGGTTGAGTCTCGATAGTGGGATTGACGGTAATATACTTAGGTTCAGTGCCCGCAATGAACTCTGCAAGATTGGAAGCGCCATCCAGATCTGCATCACCATTTGCATCAGCGGCATCAAGCGGGTCAAAACTATAAAATGCCTCCCAGGCATCTGACATTCCATCACCGTCGGAGTCCGAGGCAGCATATGAATTCATAGTACAGGACAGCAATAAGGCAAACATTGCAATTTGCACTTTAGTAGTTACAAATACATTACTCATACGAACTCCACCATCATTCTAAACTAAAGCCAATATTATAACCTGTATATTGACAATATATCAGGCAATGATTAACCCCGCTCTTTGATGCATTAACTGCACCCGAGATCAAGCAGCACATTATACCATATTCATATAATCATAAAACAAGGGAATACAAGCAAGCAATACGTCACTTGTACCCTGGAGAGTTATTCAAAGGTTAAACTGAGAGAGGCCTTTGCACGAGAACTAATTTTCATCCCAGCAAGGCATAAATGACCGAAAAAATGAAGCTTACACCAGGTAAATGATTGTTTTGAGATCATTTATAACGCAGCTGGAGCGGAAAATAGACTCGTGCAAAGGTCTCTGAGAAAATAAAAACAACACCCCAGCAGTGCTGGGGCCCATTCTAGTGGCTATATTTTATTATTATTTCGTCACCAGCACTGACTTTAACGAAACTTCAGTCTGGTTTGATATTGCTGGTGTAGCCAACACAACAAACTGGCCACTGTAGTTTTGCTTCATAGACGAAGTATTAGTAGATTCCGTGTCATCTAACAACAAGCGCACTGGACTAAAGTTCAGGTCATTTAAACTGGCTTCCGTATAAACGATACTACCGCCCACTGAACTGTTCGAGTAGATATAGGATAAAACATTGTCCACCTCATTCACCAGGATAATCGGTCTTGTTGCAATACCCGCAGTATAATCAATGGGAATAATGTCACCCCATGTTCCCGCTGGAGACCGCACAAACAAACCAAGATTTACAGAAGTATCATCATCATATCCAGTCTTCACCGCTGCATAGACCGTACCATCTGCACGCGTAGCCAAATTGATATGATCATCTGCTAAACCTTTCCCTAAATTAAGCGCATTCAATGCCCCCGGAAATTCAGTAGCGGACCAGACAGTTGGGCCATCTACATCATCACGATAGACAAAGCCAAATCGCTGAGAATTCTGGTTAGACCACATCACACCAATCCCCTGTGTTCCAACCCGAACAATTCCACTAATGTCATCTGCGGAAATATTACTATCGATAGTAATAGGCGAATTGCTCCAGTCACTATAAGGGCTAACGCTATAAAGCACTTCAATCGTATTTGCAAAGTCTCTTGCAACCCACATAGTGTCGTTACTGTCTATTTCCAGCGTAATCGTTTCCGTACTGGAGCCGGGTGGCAAATCCACCAAAGATGACCGCTGGCTCCATAATTGATAAGTGGTACTAACACCAGGAACAGGCTCAAGTGAAACCAGTGTTGTGTCACTACCATTATGAAGAAGTGCGTGAACCAGGCCACTAGCCGAAGAGGCAAGCTTAACGTCAACCCTGGTATCCAGGTCAGTTGAAACTTGAAGCACTTTCACCCACAACAGTCCATCCAGTCGCCAGACCCAGGTACCCGTTGCATCAGGCACTATCATCCAAAAATCATTATTGTACTGCCAAACCTTGGATTGAGGCTTATCAGCAACATCACTGGTAATAGTTAAACTGGAAATATTCTGCTTTTGATATCCGAAGAATGAACCGTCCGGCCCAATAGATGACAAGCTTTCAATCTCTAAATCTGAAATCGCATAGTCATACAGATGAACGGCATCAATCACACCATAAAAAGGCCTAATACCATCATCTTGTGCACCAATACTCAAGGGTAAACTGCTACTCGCAATCACCAATCCAGGGGCTGCCAGACTGCCCTCTTCAATACCATTAATATAGAGACGCACCGTTGCACCATCATAGGTCGCCGCAATGTGCATCCAGGTCACACCATCCGTGGGGTAAGGCGTCGTCGCATTAATCCGATAGGTATTGCCACTGCTATCCTGATTAAAGCGAACCATGGGAACCCCCCGGCTACCCGACAATGAAATCTCATACCCATCAATGCTGCTATAGCGCCCTTTTTTCAATACATACTGCGTGCTCTTCGTCGTGGGCTGAATCCATACCGACAGACTCATCGCCGTGCTCATGTTCAGACTCGGTGCATCATCGATCAAAACACGATCACTACCACCACCAAAGAACAACGCACTACCACTGACACCCGCTGACCAGACCGGTGCGCCATGCACGCTGCCATCATTACCATTGGTACTGCCATCACTCACCAGCACACCACTGTTCTCATCAAACTGCCAATGGCTATCCAGATTCAGCACCCGCGGAATGGTACCCGCCAAATACTCGTCCAGGTTAGTCGTACCGTCACCATCCGCATCTAAAATTGCGTCGGCTGCATCCAGTGGATTAAAACCATACTGCACTTCCCAGCTATCGGGCATGCCATCATTATCATCATCCAGGTCGCCATTGTTACCAATGCCGTCCATATCATAGTCCGCCCATTCGGTCGGGTCTGATGGGAATAGATCCTGCGCATCCGGCACACCATCGCCATCGCTATCCGGCGCCTGACCTAAGGTACTCAATGCCTGTAATTGTGCCGCTGAAAGCGCATAGTCATACAGATGCACCGCATCAATCGCACCATAAAAAGGCTTAACACCATCATCTTGTGCACCAATACTGAAGGGTAAACTATTACTCGCAATCACCAGCCCAGGTGCTGCCAGACTGCCCTCTTCAATACCATTAATGTAGAGGCGCATCGTGGCACCATCGTAGGTCGTCGCAATGTGCATCCACGTCACACCATCTGTAGGATAAGGCGTCGTCGCATTTATCCGATAGGTATTGCCACTGCTGTCCTGATTAAAGCGAATCATGGCAACGCCCTGGCTACCCGACAGTGAAATCTCATACCCATCAATGCTGTTATAGCGCCCTTTTTTCAATACATACTGCGTGCTCGTCGTCGTGGGCTGAATCCATACCGACAGACTCATCGCCGTGCTCATGTTCAGACTCGGCGCATCATCGATCAAAACACGATCATTGCCACCACCAAAGAACAGCGCACTGCCACTGACACCCGTCGACCAGACCGGGGTACCAGACACATTGCCATCATTACCATTGGTACTGCCATCACTCACCAGCACACCACTGCTCTCATCAAACTGCCAGTGGCTATCCAGATTCAGCACCCGCGGAATGGTACCCGCTAAATACTCGTCCAGGTTAGTCGTACCGTCACCATCCGCATCTAAAATTGCGTCGGCTGCATCCAGTGGATTAAAACCATACTGCACTTCCCAGCTATCGGGCATGCCATCATTATCATCATCCAGGTCGCCATTGTTACCAATGCCGTCCATATCATAGTCCGCCCATTCGGTCGGGTCTGATGGAAAGGCATCTTCATCAGTTAAATAGCCATCACCATCTACATCAACCGTTGGCTCCAATAACTTCAACCACTCTCTCGCCATGCGTTGGTAACCAACACCATTAGGATGAATTCCATCAGCAGATATCAATTGGGGATTATCTTTAAAAAGCGAATACCAGTCTGGCCCCACTAAAGCCGTTAGATTGTCCGCAACTAACTCCTCAACAACAAGATTAAATTCCCTGATAGTCGCATTAACCGGTGCCAACTCAGCATCAGCAAACGGCGTGCACGTAGAACAACCGGTATATGTTATCGCAACCTTACCGAGCACAGGGGTTTTACCTGCTGAAATCACGAGATCGATTATTTGCTGCATATTATCTTTATATGAACCAGCATACCCCACGTCGCCACCATATTGCCCTAACCCACTAGCAAGTTGATATCGATCATTCGCACCAAAATGCAATAAAACATGACTTGCATTGGGGTTCGCCTGCAACGCATTTGACACCATTGAAATCCCATCAAACGATGTTGTTGAAGCAACCCCCATATTGAGGATAGAGTTAGGGTATCCTCGGTACTGAGTTAGCAAATTATTTAAAACAGGGGTGAAACCACCACCACTATTTCGCAGATCGCTCGATACATCATCTAGAGCAATATCATCTTGCGCACCAGCAGTAATGCTATCACCCACTGCAATATAAGTGCGGCCTATTCCGTATGGGCTGACAATATCACTCACATCCATACCAACCACATCAGTACCAGACTCATCTACAATGGTTGCCTGAATAGTGTAATCACCAGGCGGTAAATTCAAATACGCTTGTTCGAATGGGTCGCTATAATCTAAATTTTGCTGAGAAAAAGAGGTAGAGTTTATATCAAAACGAATTCCCCACTCCGACTCTACACCTGTCATATTAGCTTGCACTATTAAATCCTGAGATGCCTGTATCCCAGCACTCTGGAGTTCAGAAATGTAAATAGAAGGGGCTGAATTTTCTTCCTGATATAGAAACAATACTTCAGAGGCTGTCAATGCATGATCCGATATATAAACCTCATCAAGTGCACCATTAAAAGGCGAAAGACCATTATCCTGGCCACCAAAAGATAAATCAAGGTTGTTATTTGCAATAATAAAACTGGCAGGCTGACTATTCTCCAATACACCGTTTATATAGAGTTTAATTTCCAGACCATCATATACAGCAGCCACATGCATCCATGTACTACCATCCACTGGATAATTGGAGGCTGAATTCACGCGATACGCATTACCAGAACTCATCTGGTTAAAACGAACAAACACCGCACCAGAAACAGAAAGCGCTATCTCGTAACCGTCGGTCACATTATTACGCCCTTTCTTAATCACATACTGGGTCGCAATACCATTAGGCCTTATCCAGGCCGAAATGCTCATTGAGTCATCGAAATTAAGCGATTCCTCATCTGTAATGAGTACACGATCAGCGCCCCCTGAAAATGTCAAACTCGTCCCTCGCATACCTGCGGTCCAGCCAGAGCTACCCACAAGGGTTCCATCATTTTGATTCCCACTTGAATCACCCGCAATCAACCCAGTACTTTCATCAAGCGTCCAGACTCCGGTATAAGTCGCGCTATTAGCCGTACCGATAAAAGCAGAAAGAACAATTAATTTCAGTGCAAGTAACCTTGCTACCACATGAATCAATTTCATAATTACTGATAGATCCTAAATTAGTTTGAACGGTTTACCCAAAAAACCATCGCCGAGATATCTTTAGCAAGCAAAATTCAAGCCAATATAATATAATCATATTATTCAGATAGTTAACAGAATTATTATTTGCGCGAGCTATTTTTTGTAAAAAAAATTGACACGTCCAACCCTGCAATAAAACGTCCCCACATACACATCCTGTCCACACCCGCCTTCAAAACACAAATATGGTACACATTAAAATCTTTAGATCACATTACAACTGTCTGAATTAATTTCATAATCTCTCATCCCCCAACGCTCTGGTGATACCAGACTTAACAAAAACCATCATCACAAAAACTTAGCGACTAACCACTACAACATTTCAGCCTAAAGGTTAATTTGAAATCGATGCACAATTGTTCTGTTGCCCTCTAACGATGTTAAAAACTATCTCAATTGGTTATTTATAACTATAAACTCGCTCATTCCATGTGCTTTTGCCTTGTCAGAGAACAAAATACCTGCTCGTGTAAGGGTTTCAATTTATGTAAAAATTCTCAACACGAGGTACCATTTGAGGCGCTGGAGTTGACTAAGAAAAAACATGAAGACAATGATGAAGCAAACGTTGAAATATAAAGGACAGAAACCTAATGCAAAAAAGAGAGTGCTCAGAGAGAGGGCCCTGAGGCAAAATAAGGACGATCGAATGCCAGAAACTCAGTTAAAACTGAGTCGGGGTACAGTTTAATTTACAGGCCCTGGCATGCCCCCACATATCACTTACGTGTCATCACTCAATTATTGATGGGGCGAGCATGATTGCCATACTTTCTTCGCTAAACAATGCTAGCGATTAAAAATTTCACGACTACACTCGCTATTCACATAGTTCTTCATTTAGAACGGTACAGAGTACAGTTAGCCCGATAATATGCCTGTTTACAACTAGCAATTGAGTCGACATAGAGAGCCTACTACTAAAAAACTAACCGGCGTCCATTTCATCAAACAACGCCAGGAGTTCCTGCGCAGCCTTCTCCCAACTGAATTTTTTAGACCTTTTTAAACCCAACTCAACCATATTCGCCCTAAGATCAGGGTTCTCAATTACGCGCGCCATGCCATTACAAATATCATTGGGATCATATGGGTCAACCAGTATAGCCGCATCACCAGTCACCTCTTTAGTGCAACCTTTTGTTGATGTTACCACCGGGCAACCACATGACATTGCCTCCAACGCAGGCAGGCCAAACCCTTCATATAGAGAAGGAAATATTAACAATTCCGCCTGATTATACAAAGCAGGCAGATCTTCATCTGGTACAAACCCGGTAAAAACAATTTTGTTATCCTTAACTAACTCAGAGGCAGTTGCCACCTCACGCTCAAATTTAAATCGGTTAAAGCCCACCACAACAAGGGTATAATCATGCTTTTGAATAAGAGAAGAATAAGCTTCTACAATTCGACCAAAGTTCTTTATAGGCGTCAGTCCACCAACAAATAATATGAATTTTTCCGGCAATCCAAGTGCATTACAGACAGGAAGGCTCACTTCAGGCGCTATTTTCTTAAAGCGCTCATGCGCACCTTCATAAAAAAAACGAAATTTTTCTTTCGGCATTTTTAGATGCCGGGAGAGATCATCAACACCCGTTTGTGTCGTAGTAATAACAAGAGTTGAACGCCGCGCATAAAAAGGCATCGTTAACGCAGTATAGATACGATTGACAAAAGGAAATGCACTCGTAATTTCTAGCTGTTCGGCACCATGGATCACCATCGTTTTTTTACACCCACCCAGCACAGGCACCGTATGCTTAGGGTTAAAAACCAGATCAACCCCTTCTCTAGATAAAAACCGCGGCACAACAACCTGATCCCATAGCAGTTTATTTGGGGCATCCAGGTGATACTCTTTAGCATTATCATATTGACTAAAGGCGCCTAACTGCTCCTTGTCCTTATATAAAATTAAATATTCATTCCGTTGATCCAGACGCAATAAATTCGATACAACATTGATCGTGTATACGTTTATGCCTCCTTTCTGACCCAAATTACGTAGCATTAATGCTATTTTCATACTATGACCTATTCATACTCGCCAGCTTTCAGCATAATGAAACCATCGACATTTCTACGAAATGTCTGGTTTCGCCCAATAATCTATTCAAATAACGCCAGTACAATGCTAACGTCAAGCAAAAAACCTGACCATAATTTCCAGAGCATAACAATCATACACTGCCATACAGAACCCAATGCCAACAGTTAAAATGACCAGAATAAACTGATCCACTACATCTTATCTTAGCAGATCAAACAACTCAAAAATCACCTCAGGTTATTGCACAGGCTATCCCAGTCTGCAGCAGATTGCTTATCTAACAGCTCGTAAATACCCAAAAAAGCAGCCTCATACCAACCAGCATTCACCTCCATCATTGTCATCCTGGTATCCAGGTATTTAACCCAGTACAGTAGCAATAGGGATGAAAACAACGCGGCATCAATATTTAGCTGCTGCAAACACTTCGCTATTCTTTTACGATTAGCAGCGCTCATCTTCCCTCGAAAAACATTCTCTAACTCCTTCCATGGCTGAAAAGAGCTGAAAACCGTTTTCCGATGAAAAATCAAATGAAACACATCAATCAACGGGAAAGTTTTCTCTTCTGCAAACTCCCAGTCAACTACACCCGTAATGCGGTAATTTTCATCCACTAATATATTGGCTATCCAGAAATCACCATGACAACTAACAACCGGACAGTCATGTAATGACAGGTTTTTTGAAATATAATCAATCACTTTAGTCGAGAGAGTATCAGCCCTGCCTGATTTAGCAATAAAATCTCGCATGACCGACCTAATGTAACCAGCATCAATAACCAGTGGCCCATCATCACTACGTGTGGTATTGAGAAACTTCACAGACCAGTTAATAGCACGATCAATGATTACCTCTCTATATTTTCCATTATAAAAAAACAGGGAGGCAGGCTTGCCACTCATCCATGGTTCCAGTTGAAAAGAGGCTCCCTGAAAATCAGTAGAAACAAAGACCCCTGGAATAGTAGAACTGATTTCAGGTGGTGAATCCGGCCGTTCAATCACTTTATCTAGCCACGGATAAATTCCAGCCTCGCCATCCGTTTCACCTTCCTCATTTAATACTTTAATCGCAAATCTGACCCCATCATTATCAATCAACTGTACAACAACATTGCCAGTCCGCATCTTATCAATACGGCCAACCGCTACAGGTTTACTAAGATAATCCAGCCGACCAAGTTCATCAATAAGCGCAGATAACCAGCTAACAGAATCTGTATAAGAAAATATGGCAAGCTGCATTTTCTTATTACCATTCAACGATAACAGGCCACACTCAGCTAACACTCGCTTCACATAGTCTAACTTTCCTGTTCTGGGAATAAGCGTAATCCATTTACAGTTATCATCGTAAAGCACCTCACCTTCTACTGTCAGGTTCGCAATCACAGAGAGACCACGGTGCTTCATTTCAGTCACAGTCGCATTATTCTCAGACACACTATGTGAAAGGTAAAACAAAATACCACTATTTTTCAACATCGGCAGATATTCATCTAATTGCCGAGCTAGCCCACCAGAAACTTGTTCCGAACAAAAAAGTAAATCGACCGATGTTTGCTCACGAACATCATGACTAAGCGCTAATGCCTTTAAAGAAGACTCAAATTCAGCTCTACTTTTATCACCACAAAAACCAATCGCCAGATTTTGCTGACCGGGAAAAAAAATACGCCAGGCTGATTGCTGTAACATGCGGATCAAATTTCCATTGTAGTGACAATACGGTCCGTCACATCAATACAAATTTCATCTGCATCAATATTAGTCCTGACCTCAATCACATTAGGGATGTTACTCAAGATAGCACGATAGTTCGCTATCAAAAAAGCACTGCGCTCTACCGTGTTTTCCATTTTCCGCTCATAAAGCACCTCGGGTTCTTCCCAGTAAAAATAGGTAATATCTGGCGTTGGAAAAAAAACCTTAAGGAACCATGCAAATGATTTTGAATAAACAATGCTACGTCTGGATCGATCGGCCAGATCATAAATATATCGATCACAAAGCACCACACCACCTTGCTGCATGACTGGCCTGATATCAATCAAGTATCTAGCCCATTGCTCTAAAAACCAGTTAGATAATCCTAACGCTTCTTTCACACAGGCAATCCAGTTTTTTTTCGCACTACGAGGCTTGTCTTCCGTTAATTCCTGAATCACGGCTGACGACACAGGCTCGCCATTTTTACCCTTTGTTTTTTTCTCTTTATAATCATAATAAAGGCGTATCAATTTACTTGTTGGTAGTAGTGTTTCTCTTTTCCCCATATAAACCGTTGCAACAGGAAAAGCGCCAAATGCTAACATCTTATCTACTTTTTCTACCACCGTGCTTTTACCCGCCCCATCCGGGCCTAAAGCCGCAATAAGAACACCCCGTCTCCGTGCAAAATACCGGGAGACTCGACACACCTTATGGACAAGCGGAAATACCCTGTTCATAGGGTACCTCAAGACCAGAAACTTCCTGGTCGCGCTACAAACTTCCGACATATTCTCATCTGACAACCCATTCGACACCCAGTTCATAATCAGTACCGCCATATGACCATCTAACCTCTCAACTAAGAGCTCTTCAAGAGTGTTGGGGTCGACATTTAATATTAGCTGCCTATATTCATCTTTTATTTTCCCCTTATCTAGCAAAACATGAAGCATAAGCGAGTAAACGGCATTAGCCTCATTTTGGACATAAATTCCATCGATCAAAACTGGCGTACTCATGACCTCTGAGGATGAGCAGTATAAAAAACCTTTTCGCCCAAGTGATGTCTGTAAATCTATGTGAACAGAACGAAATTCACCCTGGTGTAATTTCACATAGACTAAGTGAGTATGATTTGAATCCGTATCTACAAATATTTTTTGCCAGTTTTCTTCTTTCGTAAAACGATCAATACACAACATAATTCGCTTCAGCTGATCAGGCAGTACCAACAAATCGATATCTCCGACCGGGAGATCATTTAACCAGTCATTGCTTCTCATCAGAACCACGTCTAATTCACAATGATTAAATGACTTGAAAAGATCGCCCAATAATGCATACGCCCAACCATTCATTTTGATTTCCTTGCCTGCTGAATCCACTCAAGAATAATTAAGAAATTTTCTTTTTTTACAACGCCAACCTTTAAACTGATAAACACAAGCAATGGAAGGTGCAATAACGCCATTAGAATAACTTTTTGATAACCCGGGATATCAAAAATCCCCAGCAGTAGATATAGAAAAATGGATATCCCAATGTTAAGCATTAACAGACTGAAATATCGCTTCTCAAAAGGGTGAATAGAGAAATACTTATTAGTCCAGTATAGATTGTAAGCATTTGAAAATATCAAGGACAATAATACAGAAATAGCCGCACCTTTCGCCCCATAGTCAGGAATCAGAATGATATTTAATATCACATGAATACAAAGTGAAATTAACTTTCCTTTCATTTGAGTGGTAGATTTATCACCGATAATTAAATTTAAACCAGTAAATCCACACGCAGAATGAAATATGTATGCAAGAGCAAGTATTCTAAGCGTCACTTCAGCATCAACATACTGCTCACCAAACAACACTCCAATTATTACATCAGGATATGCTATGCACACAACACTGACTGGAAATGCCAGGGTCATAGACCAGAGAGAAATCAGATTATTGAGGTTTTTCCACTCAACAGGCTCCTTCCTTCCGTACAGTTCAGTCGCCAAAGGCATGTAGATAAATGCAAAGCTAGTTAAAATTACTGAGGCCAACATAGCCGGCTGAGTTGCTGCACGAAAAAGACCGACCTGATAATCGCTAGACAACATCCCTAACATAATAATATCCAGCCATGTCAGAATCAGTTCAACTAGCTCTGTCACAACCATCGCACCGCTAAAACCAATAAACACTTTCCATGGCATAGAAATATCAACACTAGCTTGAACAACCTTTTTTAACGACCTGGCTACAAGCGTTAAGGATATTACACCGAGCAACATGTATCCGATGATGGTGACATATGTCAGATCAGTTAACGAACCACCAATCATCATCACAATTGAGATGGCAAGTATCTTAATAACAGGCTCTGCCAGATCTTCAAGAATGACTTTATACACCGTATTTTTAAAGCCACTAAAAACTGAAATGGCTAACCGCCTGTGTGCATAAAATGGAATGATAAGTAACATGAGCGGGAGTAAGGCAATTAACTCCTCATTTGAGTAAGCGCTAGTATCAATAAAGGTTATTAATAGATAGACAATACAGGTCAATAGCACACCAGAAAAAATCGTCCAGTAATTACACAGCCGCACGATCCCTTTAACATAACGATGCTCATTCTGATCATAATAAAGCGCAATAAAACGCCTTGTCGATTGAATTAAACCTAACGTTGGGATTGTCGATATGATGACGATAATCGTAAATAAAAGCGTGTATGTTCCGTATTTCTCAGGGCCAAGATATCGTGCGCACAGCAGTTCAAACAGCATTACCAGAATGATTCTTACCACTAAACCGATAAAGACAACTACCGATGAACTGAACAATGATTTATAGCTTTTCATTTAGTTTACAATAATAAGTAATAACAACACATAGTAGCTGAAAACATTCGATATAAAGGGCCGTCTCACCCCGCCAGGATCATCGTACCACTACGAAATTCAACTATCGAAAAACAGATGTCTATCAAGCAAATGGAGGCTCACCTAAATTCAGAACAATTTTTTGACCAGTAATTGCATCCGACCATGGCGATGCGAGAAAAGCGATACTCTGCGCTACCTCAACAGGTTTTATATGACGGCCATAAGGGCGAGACTGCGCAATTTTACTGCGATATGCGGTGGGTATCCCAGCGATCAGATCAGTTTCCGCCATATTCGGAACCACAATATTTGCCTGTACATTATTTTTCACAAGATCTTTAGCAAGACTTTTAGTGTACCCCTCCAGCGCACTCTTTGCGGCGATATACTTTGCTTGCCCCGACGGCGGGTTCGCAACAGCTATCGTCGAAATGTTGATCACCTTGCCACCTTTATTTCGCTTAAATCCAGGTATCGCATGTTGGCAACAGAGATGAGCGCCTTTCAGCGTAACTTCTAACTCACCGAGAAAATCATCCCAGTTTAGCTGCTCTAAATCAGCCGCAGAAAATTCTTTTACGGCATTGTTAACCAGGATATCAACGTCACCAAACCTCTCTGCAATCACACGATATAATTCAGCCACACTAGCTTCAGATGTAACATCACATTGACACACAAGTGCCTCACCACCCGCAGCAGTAATATCATCTGCAATAAGCTGCGCATCACTACTACCTCGATAATAAGTAACAACAACCTTACAGCCCAGCATTGCCAACAATTTAACAGTCGTTTCTCCAATTCCACGGGACGAGCCAGTCACCAGAGCAACCTTTCCACTCAACCCCATTTCATGCAGACCACTATCAAGAATTTCATTACATGTGAGCATTTTCACAGGCGGTGGATTAACCAGCGACTCAATCTTGCCCACAGCGAGTTGTTGCCCACCACTTTCAATCGTGACGGCTGTTTTAACAACCTCTGAGGCCCTGGATATACGCTTTATAACAGTATGTAAATGGCATGGCGTATTGAGCGGTACAGCTTGAGTAAAGTCAATTTTGAAACTGGAAAATGTCGCATAACGGCCCGGAATTTTCATTCCAACAACAGTTGACAGCAATAACGAAGCAATCAAATTTGTGCCTGGAAGTATATTAGCTTCAATAAAATCAGCATCACAGCAGAGCACTTTCATTAAGAAATAGCTAAGCTTCTGGTCATCAAGTTGAAAAGCATAGCTATCTTTGTCGCCTGCCGCCAGGGAATCCAGCGTATGTCTCTCTTCATCCAGTTCATTCGCCAACAAACTAGCCGTACTTGACACGTGTTGATCGCATAAAAACCCCTCTGAAGCAGCGCTTGTATAAAACGCCCCTTTAATCTCCGTTACCTTCTCCTGTTGCGGCAGCTTCAAAATCACAGTCTCGAACTCGAACCCATCAACATCACCACTACCTGTCGATACGGGTGCATATCTAGTTTTAACAACTACCTGCTGGTCATAATGAATCGGCTTTAAAAAACGGGTTCGAAATGAAGTAAACTGTACATTTTTCTTCGGAAACTCTTCGGCTAAAAAAGTCAGAAAACTGAAGGGCAACATTCCATGCACAATGCGAGTACGGAATCTGGATGTTCGCGCAACTTCCTCGTTCAGGTGCAATGAGTTGACGTCACTTGTTAGTGAAGCAAATGCATTAATCATCTCCTCACTAACGCAAAGTGTAGATTCAAATTCTTCTGGGCTGGTCACAAGTGCTATCGCCGGGTGAAAATGACTTTTGCAGGATTACCTTGCACGATGGTATTGGGTGCAATCTTTCCCGAGACAACAGAATTAGGGGTAATGATGACATTTTCACCGACCTGAGCACCATCAAGAATCACACAACCTGCACCCACCCATACATTCGAACCAAGACTGATTCCTTTTGACGTCTTTTCCTGCTGACAAATCGGTGTATCAAGCGAATCATAACGATAATTATTACCAACAATCGTTGTATTAGAACCAATCATGCAGTGATCTCCAATTGAAACCCCACCTTTATCAGCAGAAATAAAACAACTTGTTCCAATTGAGACATCATAACCGATAGTCAACTCACCATCAGATGCTTTTATTTTTGTAAAAGAACTTATTTGAGTGCCTTTACCAATTGAAATCAATGGTGACAGTTCGACTTCGGATTTAGGACTCACCTTACAGCCAGATTTAAGTAAATACAGCAACGTCGTTAGAGGTGCTGGAATCAAAAAACGTCTTATGATTTTTCCTGGATTCATGAGTAATTACTTCGCGTGACTTTTAACAATATCAGACAACGACTTCACATCCACAATCGCTTCAACCTCATCCATTGATAAGTTAATGCTAAATTCTTCTTCTATCGCAGTTACCAGTTTTAAGTGATTCATTGAATCCCAGTTATCAAGATTCTCAGGACTAGTTTCCGGGGTAATATCATCTTCATCGACACCAAATACTTCAGAAACAACTTCTACTAGATTCTCATCCATTCTCACTCTCCAACGTAAATTTCAATACCAGTACATTCCAATGACTCTGCGCCCTTCGCTTTTGACTTAAGCTCATAACGCATATTCCCATTGTCGCCCTTTTCCACTAAATCAAACCCCTGATCATCAAAAAAACTTTTAACCGGTACATTCTTTGCTGTGGGAATATATTCAGCCACAAGCTGCTTAGCATAAGCACCTGATAAATACCTTTCTTTGATCACATTCATAATCACCGTTTCTATCGCACGACCCATTGCTCGACAACTCATAATAAAGCTATCAATATAAGCAATACCATCTTTCATTTCCACTAACACGACGCCAATCATCCCCAGATCACCAAAGTTGTCAGTCACCGAGATCGAGAATAAATCAAAGCCCTCATTCTCGATAAAATTTTCTATTTCAGGAACACCATGTCGTTTTGTCGTCACATTAAATTGATTTGTTTTGCTAAATAACTGATGTACACGCTGAATATTTTCCTTCTTCGCGGTCTCAATAGTCACCTTTGTGCCGAGACTGCTAAGAAACGCGCTCATATCACCAATCTCTTCCCTGGTGTCTTCACGCTGAGCATTTGCAGCATATTGCTCGGTTTTATTAGCATCTTCTTCTGTCAAAAATAGCTTTTCAAAATATGGGCTGCGCATGAGAATATTCAAATAGGTACTCGGGTCTTCAGGGAGGTCGGGGACTACCACCTCCTTAAGTGTGCTTTTTACTAGCCCTCTCTCCACCGGGTTATCATCGAGAAAGACAAAGCTATCAATTCCAATACTTAAGCCTTTTGCCATTGATACCAAATTGGTATGTTTAGGGTTCCAGTTAATTCTTCGGCTAGCAAAATCACTTAACCCTAACGGCATCTCAGTTCGCTTTTCAAAAGCCTCTTCGACATCTTCCAGATTGTTTTTACTCGCCAATGTCAGAATAATGCCGCGCTGTTTTAAATTTTTAATGTAAGTCTGGAACGCATAGTAAATTTCCCCCTCTGGATACCCCTTTCCAACCTTAATGCCATCAACACCGTCCTCTCCAACAACCCCACCCCACAGTGTATTATCCAGATCCAGTACAAGATTTTTCTTTGTTTTTCCCGCGATCGCAATGATGTAACGATTCAATTCACTTGCTAATGCTTGCAACCCCACATCATTCAGTTCCATTTTGGCAAGGTACAGCATCTTACTATCCGTTATATTCTCTTTACCAACACGGGCAAGCGCATTATTTTTATCGACCAGGAAAACACGGTTATTATTTTTCAGGCTTTCAATCAACGCCAGGTTAAGCCGTGAATACCATTCGGTTTCACTTTGTTGCTGTTTTAAATCAGCTATGCCAGCCTGGGAATAAGCTGGCTGCAAAAAATTAGATACTAACAAATATGCACTGGTTTGCTTAATAGCTAAATTAGCAAGCTGAGATATTAATGAAATAATTCGCTCTTGCTCTGCGAGCTTTAGCTCATCATCTAATGAAAGAAATTTTTCGCAAATAAGTGGCGCAAGCCCTCGGACAGATAAATCAAGGTGAATGACATCTGGTTGAAATGAAATAGTCCCTGACGTTTCAGATAATAATTCCTGAAAATACTGATCATACGGCGCAATATAACTCTCAATATTTATTCCATGAATAGCAGAAATAACAGTTAAATACGGTGCCAGAGTATCAATCGTATGATTAGACAGATAAGCAACCTTCAAATCAGAACTTGCTCGTGTCTTTGCTATCTGTCGATTCACTAACTCAATCTCTCGTGTATTGAGTAAAGTGTAATCTAGCTCTTTAATAATTGAATATAAAGAGCTCCAGTCCGCCGTACTTTTTATATTTCTTTTAGTCTCTTTGTCCATAAAGTTCACGTACCTTTAAAGGTAACCATTTTCTTTGTACCAGGCTGCAGTACGCTTCATTCCCTCTTCTAGTGATACCTTGGGCGCATACCCAAGAACACGCCTGGCCTTATCAATATTGAATGCTCGATTATTTTTAAAAAACCGAACGCGACGCACATGCAACGGAGGCTCAATACCAAACGGGGTAAATATTTTCTCACACACAATTGCAGCATAATAAAATAGCGGATAAGGAAAGCGAAACCTCGGTGGAGGCGCATCAACCGCCCGAGCAACAACATCGATATAATCCTCCAGCGGGAGATAATCACTGCCACCAATCAATAGTTTCTCTTTATCAATTCCTGGCGTCTCTATTGCTTTAATAAAACCGTCGACAATATCGTCGATATAAACCGCATGAAAGTTCTCCTGACAGGGGCCAACTTTAAAAAAGGTTCTTTTTTTAAGCATTTTAAACATCTTAAGCATGCGCATATCACCTGGCCCATACATTGATGTTGGCCTGACCACGACGAGTTCCATTGCCGTCTTCCCCGCCTGCCCAGTCACATACTGCTCCGCCTCAAGCTTCGTTTCCTGATACAGGTCTCCAGGCGCAAACTCAGTCTCTTCTGTTGCAGGACTCACCTTCACACTGCCATGTACTCCAATGGTAGAGCAATGAACAAAACGACTTGCCCCAGCATCAGCGGCAGCATTGTAGATATTTTTCGTACCATCCACATTAATCTGACGATAGCTTTCAGGTGGCCCAGAAGCTGTTCGAAAATTAGAGACTAAATGGACGACATATTGGCACCCCTCACACAAGCGCTTTGCCGCTTCAGGATCTGCAATATCGCCAATCACAATATTCACAGCTTGATTAGCAAGCTTCTTAGCTTTACCCTCATCGCGCGCGAGGATGTTAACTTGATATCCCTCGTCAATTAATCGAGTAGTAAGATGCGAACCTAAAAAACCGGTTGCGCCAGTAACTGCTATTTTTCCTTTGTCCACGACGGATACGTCTCCAGTAAGTCTCTTATATTTTCAGCTCTCACCGCCTGACTCCAGCCAGAATGTCGCGCTAACATATCAGCACAACATTCAACCGTTTCCATCGCTGGTACCGAATAGGCACCCACATTGAGTCTTCTTAGCAATAAATCAGAGAGTGTAAAAACACGTTGATTTTCAATAATATACGCAACCAGGGCGAGCGATATATTCGCCCCGCCCGGGACAACGCCCTGCAATTCCATATTCGCCTCAGCAATCGCTGCTACTCTTTTAATCTTTGTGCCGAGGCAGCCTATGATCTCGCGCACAGTGTCCGCCGACCAAAGGTGTTTATATTTTACCTCACATCCCGACAAAAACTCACCGTATTTATCGGTCGTTTGCCAATCAAACAATTTTTCACTGTGAATAGCCTTTGCAAAGCGCCCTTTTGTATTGGCATTAATCACATCTAAACAACGAATTGACGATGAAAGCGCCGTGGTCAACTTTGTTCCCTGAATATACACCAGGCCACCAGGCCCTCCATATTTATCAGCCATTTCAATCTCAGAATCACTTATTAGATCAGGATCGCCAACAGGCGCTTCACCACTCTTTATCGGTAACAACCCCACCTGAACACGAGACACGTCATTTAGCGTCAATACAACGCCACTCAATACACTGTTAATATCTTGTAATATCAGCGTGATTTCATTCTGAGTCACATCATTCGCAGCAACGGTTCCACCTTCACAATGAAAATACCAGGTCCCAATAGCCGTCGCATTTTCTGTCGGAGCCAAAAATAACATTCTACTCACTGCATTTTTACTCGCGGGAACCGTCAAACCAATCGCATCATCGACCAGCCGCCGATTAACGATAATGTTAACAGCCTTTGTGAAATACCACTTTTTTCGAGCCTGATCACAATATTGTCTAAAAAATGACCAGGGCCCAGTTGCATCGACAACGAGACCACATTTCACTCGAACTTCTTTTTGTGAAAACTTGTCAATAGCCACAACCCCGACAACCTGACCTGCTTCGGTCAATATGTCAGTGACCGCAGTATAATTCAGGATATTGGCACCCAGTTCCTGAGCTGAAAAAAGGTATGATAATACCAGCCTTTCAGCACTACGGACTGTCGCGTCATACCAGACAGCGCCACCCGTGAAACCATTATCTTTTATGCCAGGAAAAGCCTGTTTTAGCTCGTACTTTGATAAAGTTCGAGTATCCGGGATTTGTTTGCATTCTGATATCCCTCTGTTTCTCCCCGCACTCAATAGATCGTACAACCTGAATGCAGCACCTACCACCCATTTATTTTTTGAGAGCTTTTTATACGTCGGGATAACACACTTCAGTGGAAAAACCAGATGAGGCGCAATAGACAATAATTTTGTCCGCTCGAAAACCGACAATCGAAGCCGTACAATGTCCAGTCGCTGTAAATACCGGACACCACCATGAATGATCTTCATACTGTTTGACGAAGTGGCACATACAAAGTCCTCTCGCTCTAACAACAATACCTTATAACCTCTAAGCGATGCCTGCCAGGCTAACGCGCCACCGTGACTTCCACCGCCGACAATCACAATGTCATATGTACTCGATGTATCGGGAGCCAGACTATCTGTGCCCGCCAGGCCACTCATAAACGCGGTTCTACCAACGTATATATTTCATCAACACGGGATTTAAACGCCACGTAGCTGTGTTCTTTTTCAATAAAAACCTTTGCGTTTTCCGCAAGCTTAGCTCGCAGTGGCGCATCAGAAATGAGCGCAGACATCCCATTAGAAAATTCACGTTCCAATGGTTCAGACAACATACCAGTTTCACTGCTCATCACTTGTGTATGCGTTGGTAATCGGGTGGCTAACACAACCGTTCCGGAGTCAAGATAGCTATAGATTTTCATCGGTGTATTAACGCCATGAATACGGGGTGAAACCAGGATGTCGGCCTGAGACATATACTGGCCAATATTTTTCACCGGACGTCGCCCGACAATCAGTACATTATCACCAGCCTCTGAGGCGCTAACAATCCCTTTATACTTTTCAATATCAGCGTCAGAACCACCAATAATAACCAGAACACAACCCGCCGTTGTCTCTAGCGTAAGCTGAAAGCTTTTGAGCAATAAATCGATCCCCTGATACGACTCAAGATTACCTATGTACATCAACATAATTTTATCACTGTCAATCTCAAGCTCTTTCCTCAGGGATTGACCTCTCTCTGCATCATCATGAGGTTGAACAAGCGATATATCCTTTAATACAACCATGTTTTTAGTACGATATTTTCGAACATCATTAGCTAGCGCATCACATACCGGCACAACAACAGCTGCAAATCTAATCGGTAAACTTTCAAAAAAGGCCAGAGGCTTTTCCACGCGGCGTAACCAGCAGAACTTATCGACCAACTGTGTCGTCATTGATGAATCAATATCAACAATAAAAGGCACCCTCCTTAATGGGCATAAAATGAGCGCCATGAAAGAAGATTCTTCTACTGCATGTACAACATCATATTTTCTGGTCAACATGAAATAGGTGAAACGGGCCATCATATGAACATCACAAAGAAGTTTTTTAAATGAAAAGCCCGGTTTTATCGCCCCAACTGGAAACCAGGGCTTAATTCTTTCGATCCTTAAGCCTGGATATGATCGATCACTGCCCTCATGAAAGGTCAGCAAGTCAACCTCATCACCTCGTTCACTTAATGCCTTTAAAAGTAAGTCAACGGCAATCGGCGTCCCTCGTTCCTGGTAAAACGGGTGGGGAGCCATTACAAGAATCTTCATAGTATAGCCTCTAACATTCAATTCAATTTCTAATGATTTCTAACAGATCGTCACGTAAACCAATAAAGAGTTAACGCTTTATTTCAAACGAATTCCAAGCTGATCTTTTACAAAAGAGAAGGGCGCCCGCAGCCTGCCATATGATGACACTACCGCATTTAACGCCAATAGCCTCGCCATTAATTCAGCTGCTGGGCTGTCAGAAGCAAGTTTTTCTGTCTGAAAAAAACCAAAACTACCCACTCGCTCAACCTCTTTCGCCAATGGTAATGGGTCTGTCCCTGGCAATACCAGCATCCCCTTTTCTTCGCCTTGCTTAAAATGACTCGGCATTCCCCACATCGTTGGACGTCCACCATTATCCCCAAGAAAAACACCGTCGGCATCCGCTGATGTTATAAACTTAGCTAATAACTTTCCACGCGCACCTAACCATTTCCCAACACCCCAGGGTATAACAGGAAGAGCCTCAGCCGCCTTTATTCTTTCAATGGTCTCGGTCAACGCCTCACCTTCAGGGAATTCCTCATCAGAAAATAAAGCAAGCACCTCTAGCTTTTCCTTAGTCACTATCTGGCGGCCCGCGACAACGATTAATGACGCCCCTTTATCGCCAACAACTTCAAGTGAACAATCTTCTAATGTTGCCCGAAATGACCAGTTACCATAAACATCATCCTGGATTAACTCAGCCTTAGCACACATCTCTTTCAACTGCCTAAAATAATGCACCCCAGAGACCTCAGTCAAAATAATAAGAGCCGTATACTCACCATCTAGTTTATCAGCGGCCTGCTGGAAGTTTTTGTGTGCGCTATGAAAAAATTGAGCCATATTAAAGCAATCCTGAAAATGCACATGAGCATCAACTAATACAAACGAACGATCTCTACCCATCCCCACCCCCGATTAAGCACGCTAATGACAACCCAGGTTTTCATTGTCGATAGCCACACACGACTTTATGCAGACCTGAGCATCACAAAAACAACAAAGTATATAATATATAAGGGTTGAATATAATGAGACCTTTGCACGAGCAGAAATTTTAGTCTCTGGCAAGGGAGAATCGCACGAAATGAGGGCGTTTACCGCTATCAATAACCGATTGAGGCCCCTTTTAACACCGACAGAGGACAAAAGAGCAATCGTGCAGAGGCCTACATAATAGAATACAGCGTGACACTAACAATAATATAGAGCCTGCCAGGCGCTGATTCAGACGATGCAGTTTTTTATCATCACCGTAATCCAGGCCTCGCATGACGACTAAACAGAGGAAAATTGATTCCGTTGACTCGCGGATACACGCTAGGAGGGCCGAGATACACTCCACTTTGGGGCCATGATTAAACCATGCTAACTTCCAGAAGTAGGCTCCCAGAGATTGCTTATCGCTCATTTAACGAGGAAAAACATGGTACATATCACTGATTATATACTCGGTTATTACAGCCCGTTTAGACCACATACTCACCCGATAAGCCCCCGATGGCAACATCAGCTTTACCTGTTCGCCTGGTTTTTCCTACGGCGGCTTTCTGAGCATCGATAAACTTGCGTCGGGCATACCCCAGCAGCCTGATTGAGTCATGCGGTCATCACTAAGGCCGGACCTCGGTTCAGGTCGCGGATCGCTCCTCCTGCCTCGTCACTCTCGTGATCTAACCTAAGTTATTATATTTTTTTATGATACTTCTACCCAATTCAATAGAGGGTTTTTCAATATACATATAGGATGCGATTGCACAAAAATAACTTGCAATCAACGTAAAAAAGAAGGTAATAAATAATCGTAAACTACTATCATATATTTCGAAATGAATAATAAATAAAACAGCGATTGCTATAAAAATATTATGATACAGGTACGTGCTATACGAAATTGTCCCATAGTGCTTAAGGAACATTTCAATACTGTTGTAGAGGTTTATTTTTGTTACCAGCGCCACAAAGACTGTAATTATTGCGATACCCCCATACCAATTCCATTTTCCAGATACAACAGGAATATCAGGCAGTACAATATAGGAATTAGTTATAGCTGAAACAATGCCAACAAGAATAGCCAATATAATAATTCCAGTAAAAGATTTTATACGGAATTTTGTTTTCTTATATATGTAACCAACTAAAACGCCACCACAAAAACTAAAGGCTAACGTAAATACAATGTTGTTATCAAAATCAAAAAAACCGAGCCTGGGGAACAAAAATAGTGATACCCCTATAACTACTGGCCCAAGAACACCATATCTAAGTGAAGCAACTATGACAGGAAAAATAATATAATATTGAAATTCGACAGGCAAACTCCAATAGGCATTATTAAAAAGCCCTCCTGGCCCAGTAATATTGAATGTAAAAGATAAGTATGAAAATACATCATAAATTGAAGCCTGAGATAGAAACTGTTTTTCT
The DNA here is from genome assembly GCA_021648525.1 of Gammaproteobacteria bacterium. GTDB lineage: Bacteria > Pseudomonadota > Gammaproteobacteria > SZUA-140 > SZUA-140 > SZUA-76. Next base: position 12,240 of record JAKISP010000040.1, on the reverse strand, counting down.
ACCCAATGACCTTGTGGGTTAATATATAAAGCAGAAAAAATAAAACTAAAACCAATATATAAAACCAGGGAAACAACGAATGCTGGCCATATTCTAAAAAAACGCTTTATATAAAAGGTTATAATTTCCTTATGCCTGACTTTATCCGAGCTGCTTATATACAATGTGCATCCACTCAGGACAAAGAAAAGTACCACCCCAAAACTGCCCAAATCCAGCAACGACATAAGAAGAAAGTTGCTTATTTCATCATTTGAGCCATATTTAACCTCTGTTGCACGTACTGTATGTGAAACTATCACAAAAAATGCCGCGATGCCTCTCAGCCAGGTTAACTGGTCAATATAGTCACTCGGTTCTTTTGTTTTAAAGCCCACTTTATTACTCTCCATTATTCTTTCTTAGCCATTATTTTAATATATTTTTTTAACTCGGCAATCCATATTTTATTTCCCAGGCCATTAAGATGTACACCATCACCAAGATGATAATCAGTTGAAAGATTCCCATCAGAGTTGACAACTAACTTAGAAATGTTCAAGAAGTGCAATCTGTGACTATTTTTGCATATATCTTCCAGACTGCCATTTAATTTTTTTATTCTTTCATTGAACCCAGCTCTACCACTAGCCACTTCATCCACCGCAAGAACCGCACTCAATAATACCGGTATGTTTTTGGGAATTAAGCCTACTATATCCAGATAGTTCTTTACTATTTCATCATTACTTCTTCTCTTTAAATCATTAATACCTATCGCAATTATTACCGCCTTCGATTTCAGGATAGAACGATAAAAAGGTATTCTTTTTAATACGCCAACAGTTGTATCCTGACCGATTCCATAATTGATGGATTGTGGAGATACCGCTATGACAGCAAGGCCCTGAGTAAGGCTATCACCTATAAAAATCAATGACTTACCTGGTATGTTTTTATCGATTCTTTTTTGAAAGGCTAACATCTCACGATAATGGGGAGTCAGTTCATCACTTGTTACTTCATACCCTAGTTTGACCTGGAAACGAGCAATAATATCCGTTTTTACAATAGCGATGCCTACAAAAATATGGACAAGCAGAAGATAAATGACAACTACAGTTTTCATATGGTCTAAGAATTCCGTTTAAAATATAACGTTTTAATTTAGCAGCGGCGCGCTGAACTTGCAGGAAACAAATTGTGACAATACCTGATCTTTCCCCGATAAAATGAACACCAGACTATTCACCCTGCGCGTTGCTCATATTCTACCGGCGACATATAATCCAGACCTGAGTGCAATCTTACCATGTTATAAAATTGATTAATGCATCACGCAAAAAGCATTATCCGTGCAATACACTGGACGATTGGCCACATCACTGTGGCCAGACATTGCTACTTTCCATTAATCTTTGATGAATCCAGATCGCCCTGATATGCCTTCGCCAGAGGCCATTGCCAATTTTTCAGGAGATCATTCTCTTTTTAATACGTACATTTTCTGTTAACTCACAATCATTGATTGCTCGCTTCTTCTTCACACCCACTCTCTTTTGACCATCGCCCTGCATGCTACCTTCGCGATATTTCTTCGTCAGGAACAGAAGAACCTTAACGGTTTTGATAACGATTAAGATCAAACAACCCTGATAAAATGGGCCTGTTTCTCGCTAGCTCATCCTGAAACCAGTCGGCTAACCGCCAGAACTCGGGATGAGTGCGCCTCACACCATACTGATCAACAAATCTTTTGTAATCTTCATGATTACGAATAGAGGCACAATGTTTAGCAAACACATCAATCTCTGATAGCGCAACGGAGAAAAATAGATTCGGGTAGGCTCCTTCCAGCCACGGCACTACAGTCATTGAATCTTTTTCAAGGTCAGCGCGATTTCGCTCATGTTCATCCGCGAGAAAAGAGGTGACATTTTTATAAGCCTTATTACGGATCAGTGTGTAACCAAAATCCTCTTCCCGCTTGTCTGATCTGACTCGCACAAAGGCAACATCAGGAAAAGCGTGTAAGCTTTCGCCTTTCAGCTGTGCAATTTTTTCCATGGCCAAGTCTGCTCGTGTTGTTCTGCGTTCCGGTATTTTACAATTGATGCTGCCACAGTGGTTCATCGCTTCTGCCAACTGTGCTGCATCAACAAGCCTGCTCTTGATCTGCTGATAAAGCTCTTGTTGAGGATCATCGCTCTGATAGCCGATGACAGCCTCCGTGCTCAACCACTCCTGCGGCGCAGAAAACAGCTCATCAATTTTACGACGTTGACCGACATACCAGGAGTCACGTATCGCCTTCCGCTGGTTTACCGGCAGAAAGGCGAGGAAATAATCCTCCCCCTCCATACGCAAAAAATCCATGTAGATTCGAGCACTCAATCGGTGGCCTAAATTACCGTAAACATCAAATCCAGCCACCAACAGATAATGAATCCGTTCAAATAATGGATAATCGATAACCCAGGTCGTCTCTGGGTTATCGCCCACTAGACCGTAAGCCACCGAGCCACTATCAAAGTGCCTGAAAACAGTCAACGCCGCATTGGGATTATTACCATCACCGTCCCAGATGAAATTCACTGCATGATCCAGGTCGTGAGTGCCAATGGTCTTGAACCAGGCCTGTTTTTTCTCCATGTAACGCCGCTGACCTTTCCAGTAGTCCGTCCATATGCCTAGCAGCTCCAGATTACTACCACCATCTGCCGGAACCTGTAGTTCATCAGCCATCTCACCGATGAACGCCGAATTATTGGTAATCACCGCTTGCTCCGGATCAAAAAATAGCACCCAAAAACGATCTTCAATCACATTCAATGCAATCTGACCACGGCAGACCGGCCCTTTAATAAAACCGTTAATAAAAAAATGCGCCTCATCCAGTAAAAATTGATAACGTGATTTCATTGGAATCGCGGCAAAGGTTTTAAAGGGATTAGCCGCTCGTTTTGGCTCATAAGATGGCAGCTGGTCAACCTCGTAATCCACTGCTAAAAAGAGTTCACGGTAACGTTGCATTCGCTCTGGAGAAAATTTATAAACAATATGATTCTTGGCCACAATGGAGGGCTGGTACCTCAACAAACGATAGTAGAATGGCTCAGCACCGGGGTAGTCATAAGGTCTCAGCGTTGAGATTTCATCAATCGCCACGCCCGGTGGCGTAACAGAACGCACCAGGCGATAAAATTCACGCTCGGGTGAGGCGGAAAAATGAATATGGGCATGGAACAGATGTTCGTACAGGTAACGGCTGACCAGGCGTTGTTTGTTCGATGACTGATTTAAAAAACCCTCCCACTGGTTGATCTGAGGCAACACCGAAGAAGAAGGGCGGGCTGGCAATGGTGCCGATGCCCCCTGAGCCAACCACGAGACCAGCGTTCGATGCTCATATTCTGAAAGGTTTGGCATCGCGTAGGGCATCCCCCATAACGGATTTTTTTGTGAGAATTCTTCAATTGACTCCAGTGTCGGGCAACTCTCCTCTCGATCAAGCCCCAGGGTAAAGCTCTCTGGCAGTTGATCCTGAGTCGGTTGTGGATGCTGCTGTTTCAGTCGCAACAGATGGTAAAGCACGGAGTTTTTTAGATTATCATGGGGGTTCTGTTGCTCCTCATTCAGCACAGGAGAAAAGCCACGCTCACGCCACTGCTGCGTTGTTTTAGCATCAATAAACAGACGTGTCGGGTGCATGGTGGTAACACGTTGAGGCTCATAAATGCGCTCATCACTAGCACCACGTTGCACGCCTTCAATGGATGAAAGTTTCAACTGACAAGGGGCATCGTAACAACCGTGACAGACCACACAGCGTCGCTCTAAAATCGGTCTGACCTGCTGCTCAAATTTCACCGGGCCATCGAGCAAGGCCGATGATGATGCCAGTTCAATATCGTTCTCCATAGAGTGTGGTGGTGACTGAGCGCTATAGGAAAAAACGGCTGACACCAGGGTAAAAAACAGAACAGCCAGCAACCATTTATTACTGATTAATTTTTTTAGCCTCGTCTTAATCACTGCTCATATGCCCCTGTTCTGGCGTTTTTTCTCATAACTATCGCTAAACGTCGCTCTCTATTCATTCCTCGCCTCGATCATCAAAGAACAGGTAGCCCTGTAAAGTACAACAGCAGGTTGATCATTTTTCATCGTCGATCGTTCTATTCGGCATCACAAACACCACCAGTAATAACAAACTGGCTATTGCGACAAATCCAGCCAGCTGCATGACATACCCACATCCACGAGAAATAAGGGACACGACCAGCCATTGCAACAGGTAGTAGAGGAAAAAGAGACGAGAAGCTAATGGTGATACTTTCAAAAATAGAAACTCATCAAACCAGATTAATCACCACTGCCACCACATCAATCACCGCTAAACTGGACTGACGTAAGTTTAACCTGAATATTGAAAAAATGAATATAAAAGTGATGGGAAATGGTAGGCTTAGCTTGAGTATTATGAAATAGATGTTTAGGGATGAAATACTAATAATATGCAATCAAAATCACCGCACACCCCGCACAGCAATTCAAATTGCGATGAAAAAATCAGCTCACCATCCGTAAAACAAATAATCCCCGCCATGAGCACGCCACTAGCATCTATTTTTGGCAGTGGCTTTTTAGTAGTTGTGCCTATTTTAGCAAGTGCCGTTGGCCCCTATGCATTGCCAGCGATGTTAATTGTTGCCCTGGTCGCTTATTTTGTAGGCAGCATTGTGCGACATAACATTCTTTGTGCGGAACCCGTCCTGGCGAAAGGTGACAAACCATTCACCGTATTTGTTGAAAAACTTTCTGATTTTGCACTGGTAGCAGCTTATGTAGTTTCCGTTTGTTTATACGTTCACATTCTCTCCGCATTTGTGCTCGCCGATTTTGGACTTGATAACGCATTTAACAAAAGCCTGTTAACAACCCTTGTTATTGCGGCGATAACACTGATTGGCCTTTTCGGCGGGTTAAAACCACTGGAAATACTCGAACGCTGGGCGCTGTATGTCACCATTGCACTACTGGGATTGCTGCTCGTCATGTTTGCCGTTTATGACATCAATCAATACCTGTCATTAAAAGAATTTTCCCTGCCTGCCATGCCGGAACGAAGCACGTGGGAGATTATCACCATTGTCGCAGGCACGCTGATCGTTGTTCAAGGCTTTGAAACGACCCGCTATCTGGGCGAACATTTTGATGCAGCCACTCGCATTAAAGCTTCGCGCTGGTCACAATATTTTTCCTTAAGCATTTACGTTCTATTTGTCGCATTAGCACAGCCGATTGTACCCGTGTTAAATGGTATTTATGGCGACAACAGTTTAATTAGCCTGGCCGCTGCCGCATCATTTTTATTGCCCATTCCATTGATTATTGCGGCGGGCATGTCTCAATTTTCTGCCGCAGTTGCAGATACAGTCGCAGCAGCGGCAAATTTAAGAGAGGCCAGCAAACAACGTTTTGATGTGCGGTGGGGATATGTACTGGTTGGTGTGACCGCAATGATCCTGGCCTGGTCAGGATCAACCTTTGAAATAATCGCGCTGGCGTCACGCGCATTTGCATTTTATTATTTATTGCAATGCATCGTCGCATTTTCAGTTTGCAAGAATACTAAAGAACGAGTTATGTTTGTTTGTATTGGCGCAATATTGCTTTTTGTTCTGATATTTGCGGTGCCTGCCGGTTAAATTTTTATGGATATCGTTATAGAGTACATAGATGATCAAGGCGCTTGCCCCAAGTGTAAAAAGACCAGCCCAAAGCATGACAGCCGCAAGAACCGAACCTGGCTTCATCTTGATACGATGCAGTTTTCGACCTACCTACATTGCGAAGCCCCCAAGGTTCGCTGTGAAACGCACGGTGTAAAGACGGTCTCAGCCCCGGGCAGGTAAGAACAGTCGTTTCACCTTATTTGTTTGAGGCCTTTGCTATTCGCATTCTTACGGCCGCCCGTAGCGTTGAAGAGGCGCGCAAAAATCTGGGATTGAATGGCACCAGGTTGAAGCGATTAAAGTACGGACTGTTCAACGTAGCCTGGCGAGGCGGAAAGAGGCCAATATTCGCTGCCTGGGTATTGACGAGAAACAGTTCCGCTCAGGCCACCGCTATATCAGCAACCTATATGACTTAGACAGTACAGAATTTATTTTTGCAGTGCTTTGGCTGGCTCTGTTACCAGCCAACGCTGCCCCAGACGCACCAGCACATAGGTCACCCCCAGTAATGCTGCCGCGCCGGTCCACATGCCAATTTCGATCCATTCTACGGGGGTCTCCTGTACCGGCAGCATGATAATTTCACGCACAACAACCACCAGAGCCACTTCAATAAAAATGGCAATATCAATCCGCTCTCCCTGAAGATAACGAATCTCGGTGTTAATCAATTCCACCATGGTCCACAGCAACAACAGGATACCCAGGGCGTGTAAAAAACCCTTAATCAGCGAATGAACCTGAATGGCTATATACACTTCGTGAAAGAAAAACACGGTGATAATAACAGTGGCCGCTACTAGCGCCAGGCTAATCACCAGATGGGCAAGATCACTGGTCCAACGCAACAACACGGTAACTGGGCGCTTAAATACCAACATATTGATACTCCTTAGTCATTAAGCAACTTGTTCTGATTGTGATTCAACCTACTGAGGGTCAGACCCTGCACCAGCACTGAAAAAATTACCACCACATAAGTCACGACGACAATCAGCTCACGCTGTGGGCCTGGTGCTAACGACAGCGCCATGGCAACGGAGATACCACCACGCAAACCACCCCAGGTGAGTAGCATCACCACATTCGGCGTAAAGCCACGAAACGGCTTCAACAGCAACACCGGCACACCAACACTCAAATAGCGCGCTGCCAATACCACCGGTACCAGCAGTACACCCGCTATCAAATAGTTCCACTCAAACGACATCACCAGAACTTCTAACCCAATAAGAATAAACAGCAGCGCATTAAGCAGTTCATCAAACAACTCCCAGAATTCATCCAGTGGCCTACGTACACGGTAAGAAATTGTGAGCCGGTTACCAATCAATAATCCTGCCGCCACCACCGCAATGGGACCCGACAGATGCCAGCTATCCGCCAGCGCGTAACTACCACTAACCAGGGCCAGTGTGATAAAGATCGCGACCTGGGCACTTTTCACGCCCTTAAGCAGAACATAGGCCAGCGCACCGCAAACCAGTCCGAGCAGCAAACCACCTACTATTTCACGCAGCAGCAGTGTTGAAACCATCATCACACCAAGATCGGCACCATCGACGGCGATACCAAGCAGCGTAAAAAATAGCACCACGGCAACACCATCATTGAGCAGTGACTCTCCCATAATCTTGGTCTGGATGCTCTTCGGCAGCTTCATCGACTTGAGCAGGGACATTACTGCAACGGGATCAGTCGGTGAAATCAGCGCGCCAAACAGCAGACAGTAGATCAGCGGAGTACCCAGCCCCAACAGATTTAACAACCCGTAACTCAATAGACCAATAATGGCAGTTGATAACACCACTCCCAACGTTGCCAGCAAAATAACGATCCGCTTTTGGGTTAATAAATCATTGATATCCGCTCGCACCGCCCCTGCAAACAACAAAAAGCTTAATATGCCATGCAGCAAAAAAGTGCTGAAATCGAACTGCTGCAGAACGGTGCGCGCAGTGTCACCAAAAGGCAAGCCTACTTTACCAAATACGATCAGAAGTAAAGAAAAAAGCAATGAAAAGGACATTAACGCGATCGGCATCGGCAGTTTAAAAAAACGCTCATTGATATAACCGAACAGGGCTGTCAGCACCAGCAGTCCGGCAATGAAATTAAACGGTTCGATTGTGCTCACTCTGCATCTGAATCATTCTGTCACAAATTCCTTGAAAAAATTATCAATACCACGGTAAGTGGTTATCATGACGATCACTGATATAAAAAATTCAGGTTAAACGTGTCATTCGGCCCCATACGGAATAATATTGTCTCTTGTCTGTTTATTAAGCGTTAGTTAATTGCAGCTTTCCGTCTGGGCACAACTTAGAACCACAGTCGAATACCGGTAACTAAAGCCAAATTATCTACGTCCTCACCAGCGGTACGTGCCATATCTCCGGTATCTCCAGCCAGCCTTGTCCAGGACAGCCCCACATAAGGAGCGACTTTCCTCTGTATCTCATATCGCAGCCGAAAACCTAGCTGAATGTCATTAACCCCTTTTCCAATCCCGAATTCATTCACTTCAGTTGCAGCCACATTGATTTCAAAACGTGGCTGTAAAATCAACCGCTGAGTAAACAGGAGATCATACGTAGAGACAATGCGAGCGGATACATCACCATCGTCACTGATAAAAAGTGCTGGCTCCAGTTCAAACCAGTACGGCGCCAGGCCCTGAAAACCAACAACCGCAAAAAAACGATCATTTGCTGAACCAGCGCCATAAGCCCCGTCATACCGCGCACCTATCTGAAAATCCCAGAATGGTGCAATAGCGCGACTATATAGCGCCTGTAATTCTAATTCGCCAATGCTCGATGATGTTTCATCCTCACCTTCAAATTTGAACCAGAACTTGTTGTAGTCTGTACCACGCCAGCCTTGAATATCCCAACCCAACGTATTCTTTCCCTTATTACTACGATACTCAAGTTGATCGACAATCACTTTGCTAAAGACAATTTCATCACTTTCTTCCCACCCTGCCATGCCCCGGTACTCATACCCACCAGAATATGCATTAGGGTCTCGCGCATCGCCTGGAGCAGACCCGCCCTGCATCGATGTACCTTTCATTGAAGACATCGTTTTAGATTTAGCTGGCTCAGGTGTCATTTTCATTTCATCCGCAAAAGCGAACGTGGAAATAGAACCGTACCCTAGCGTTGCAACGATGAGTGCTGATCTAACTAACAGGCTGTGCCTTGTATTTATTTTTGATATTTTCATGCGACAACCACCTCCCTGAACATACCCGCCGCCATGTGATAAAGCAGATGGCAATGAAAAGCCCAGCGGCCCTCCGCATCAGCGGTAACCAACATACTGACCGTTTGTGCGGGTTGAACTGAAATGGTGTGTTTTCTCACTTGAAATACCCCATCAGCGGACTCCAGGTCCGACCACATACCATGCAGATGCATCGGATGAGTCATTGTGCTGTCATTATGAAATATCACGCGAATGCGTTCGCCTTTTCGAAAATGCAGCGGTTTAGCCTCATTCAATTTAAGCCCATCAATCGACCAGATAAAGCGCTCCATATTTCCCGTTAAATGCAGCTCGATCTCCTGGGTAGGCGCTCTTTGATCTGGTATCGGGGCGACACTTTTCAAATCGGCATAAGTCAGTACGCGACGACCGTTATTGCGCAGCCCCGGCCCGGGATCATCTAGATTAGCACGAGGATAATCAACACGCATATCCACACCTGGACCATATTCAGCACGAGAGTGATTCGGTTTCTTGCGATCCATCACCATCGCACCATCACCCGCATTTTCTTGCGCCATCAATCCCATCATATCAACCGGTTCTAAACGCACCGGCTCATCGAGTTCAGGGACAACCGCCTGCATGCCCGGTCGAGGAGAAAGCGTACCTCGCGCATAGCCGGAGCGATCCATTGATTGTGCGAAAATTGTGTAGGCTTTATCATCCGGAATTTCAATAATCACATCATAAGTTTCACCGGACCCGATTCTGAATTCATCAACAACCACCGGCTTAATCCGCTGACCATCAGTTGAAATAACGGTCAACTTCAACCCCGGTATTCGAACATCAAAATAGGTTGCCGTGCCCGCGCCGATAAAACGCAATCGCACACGCTCTCCTGCTTTAGCAAGTCCGGACCAATTACCCTCTGGCGAATTTCCATTCATAAGATAAGTGTAGGTGGCAGCCGTTACGTCGCTAAAATCGGTCGGACTCATTCGCGTCCTGTGCCAGATCAATCGTTTAGAAATCGCGTTACCGATACCTAATACCGAAACGTCATCGATAAAATCACCGACCGTGAGCTGCTGATAATTGTAATAACCGCCCATTTTTTTCAGGTTCATGTAAACATCAATTGGGTTTTCATCCGTCCAGTCGCTGAGCACAACCGGGTAATCACGATCAACTTCTGGTTCGTCTGATTGATCAAGAGGCTCGATAATCAACGCGCCATACATCCCCGTTTGCTCATGCAGCGTATGGGCGTGATACCAATACGTACCGTGCTGAACAACTTTAAATTTATGCACAAAAGTCTCGCCCGGTTCAATGCCCGGAAAGCTGATACCAGGAACACCGTCCATTTCAGCATCAAGAATAATGCCGTGCCAATGGATAGTCGTCATCTCATCAAGTCGATTCGTGACCCGTATAGTCACAGTATCACCTTCTTTGATTTTCAAAATGGGGCCAGGCACCAGTCCGTTAATAGCGGTTGCAGTACTTGCCGTGCCGGTAAAATTAACGGGCAGCGGCGAGACCTCAAGATCAAACTCGGTACCGCTTAACTCAGCCGCTTTCAAATTTGAATTCGCCCATGAAAAACGCCCCATCATGCCCGACGACGCCAACATCGCACCTGCCGCCACTCCCTTTACGAAACGTCGTCTCGTCATCAACTGATGGTTTTTCTTCACAAACACTCTCCCTTTTTCATTCCTGAATCAAAATCCAACTAAGCAGTTACACTGAGACCACTATACACCCACCTGGTTTCATGAACCTGAATTTCAAAATATTCAAGTTGAGAGAGTAACGTTTGATCTATGTCTATCGGATGACTAATGAATGACAATTCTGTAATATACTCAGGAATGTAATTTAAATAACATGCTAACCCCACCGCCGGGTATACCACCTGTGGGCTACACACATGTCAACGTCTGGTCACAAAAAAACTCGTTATGAACATCATAAAATGGCTTAAACGTCGGCGTACACGTCATACCCTCAAAAAACATTCTATTCCTTATTTTTTGTGGCAAAAATCACTTCGCAAGGCCACGTTTCTACACGATCTCAGTTCAGTAGAAAAATCGCAATTGCGAAAGTTAACAACGCTCTTTCTTCATCAAAAAGCGGTCAACGGTACACGCGATTTTGAACTTAGCGACGAGATGCTTATCGTAATCGCGGCCCAGGCCTCACTACCTATTTTGAAACTTGGATTGAACTACTACAACAATTGGGTTGAAGTGATTGTCTACCCGGGTGCTTTTCGTGTTAACCATAACAGCGTCGACGCCATTGGCGTGAATGAAAATGAGACAAACACCTTAAGTGGTGAAGCCTGGTTACGAGGCCCGGTGGTTCTTTCCTGGGATGCCATCGAACACGATTTACATGCCCCTCACCTCGGACATAACGTAGTAATACATGAATTCGCACATAAACTCGACATGCTGGATGGCAGTGCTGACGGCTTACCACCGCTTCATCCTACAATGCAAGTTAAACAATGGGCAGATGCGCTCAGCACGGCCTACACCATGTTACGTCAACAGGTTGCGCATCATCATCGCACCCGCATCGATGCTTATGCGGCCACCACACCCGCCGAATTTTTTGCCGTTGTCAGCGAATATTTTTTTGCCGCTCCCAATATTCTTAATCAACATTGCCCTGAGGTATACCTGCAGCTAGTACAATTTTATCGACAAGATCCCCTTGCTCGTCAAGCCCATAAAAATTAAAATCCATTAAATTTTATCCAGCAATATCTGCGCTGCTAGACCAATAAATACCGTGAAAAATAATGCGCCCAGGAAAACCTGCTTCACCAACGGCAGCGCAACAATCTGTGTTGTTTCGTCCGCTTCGGCTTTCTCATACATGGGAATAACAATCCGTAAATACACCGCCAGTGAAAGTACGCTGTTTACTATCGCGACGACAACCAGCCAGGTGAATCCAACATCCATTGCTGCGCCAAAGAGTAAAAATTTCCCAACAAAGCCAGCTAACGGGGGGATACCCGCAAGAGATATTAAAAATACCACCATCGCAATACCAATCATCGGATACAAACGCCCAATGCTTTTAAAGGCATCAAGTGTTCGTCCTACTTGCATCACAATAGCAAACGCACCGAGATTCATCGCAGCATAAGCGGCAGAAAATACGATGAGTGATTCAAATGCCAGCGGACTGCTACCAACCGCAATCACACCTAGTAGAAAATAGCCTGCCTGAGCAATAGATGAGTATGCCAATAACCGAACAACATTTTTTTGCA
>JAKISP010000039.1 GCA_021648525.1 Gammaproteobacteria bacterium | reverse complement strand
GTGACCAGTATCAGGGTGACCTCCACTGGTATTTTTAATTTTGGTGGATCACCGGATCCTGCTTTTACGCTGGGCTACCGGGTGCGGATTAAATGACTAAAACTAAAAGATGGAGAAGGTACCGTTTCCTTCCCCATGTTTTTGACATGCTTTTGAGTGGTTACGAGTTGAAATTCTGTGCTACAAAATCCCAGTTAACCAGTTGCCAGAACGCCTCGACATACTTGGGGCGAGCATTACGATAATCAACATAATAAGCATGCTCCCATACATCGCAGGTAAGTAGTGCGGTCTGTCCCGATGTCATCGGGGTGGCGGCATTGCCGGTACTGACTAGCGCAAGGGAACCATCACTGTTTTTGACCAGCCACCCCCAGCCAGCGCCGAAGGTGGTGATGGCTGTTTGGCTAAACTGAGTCTTGAATTCATCGAACGAACCGAAGGCGCTGTTAATCGCATCAAGCAGTTCGCCATTGGGTTTACCACCGCCATTAGGGCTGAGGCAATTCCAGTAGAAGCTGTGATTCCAGATCTGGGCAGCATTATTAAACATGCCGCCACTGGATGAGAGGATGGTCTCTTCCAGCGACTTTGATTCAAACGCCGTTCCTTTAATCAGGTTATTAAGATTGGTAACGTATGTCTGATGATGTTTGCCGTAGTGATACTCCAGCGTCTCTGATGAGATGTGAGGTTCAAGCGCTGTCATTGCATAGGGTAGCTCTGGAAGTGTATGTGCCATGTCGATCTCCTTGATTGATAGTCGCGATTGTTCTGTATTATATTATACCGTAAACCACTCTGATAGAATCCCTCTATGGATGCTATCGCTCTCTCAATTTTTGCCAGCCGTATCAATGCAGTTTGTGAGGAAATGGGGGCGGTGCTGCAATCAACGGCTCTTTCTCCTAATATTAAAGATCGGCTCGATTTTTCCTGCGCCGTGTTTGATGCTGATGGTGAGTTATGTGCACAAGCGGCGCATATCCCGGTGCACCTTGGCAGCATGGCCTACGCGATGTCCGGGATTGTCAGCACGCTGATATGGCAAGCGGGAGATATGGTCGTGGTTAATGACCCTTATCTAGGTGGAACACACCTGCCGGATGTCACGTTGATTGCACCACTTTTTATCAATGATGAGTTGATCGGTTTTGTTACCAACCGGGCACACCATGCCGACATTGGTGCGACGACACCAGGTTCAATGCCGATTTCGCAATCACTTGACGAAGAAGGGGTAATCATCCCGCCGACCTTTATTGTACGCGCAGGCGTGGTCGATGATGTGGTGCTGTCTGATATCACTAGTCAGAGTCGTAACCATTTTCAGTCTCATGGTGATTACTCGGCGCAGCTCAGTGCCAACCGCTGTGGTGTGGCGCGACTTGAGGCCTTGATTAAACTGATGGGCATTACCCCTTTTCGTGAAGCGTTGGTTGCGCTGAATGATTATGCTGAACGGCTGGCGTTGAGTCGCCTCAGTCAAATCCCGGATGGCACCTATCGATTTCATGACGTGATGGATGATGATGGTATGGGGCATAAAGAGATCCGAATCGAAGTTTGCATTGATGCCATGCAAGGCCGAATGCATCTCGACTTTAGCGGTACCGCAAAACAGGTGATGGGCAATATCAACTGCCCACTGTCGGTGGCCGCGGCTGCTGTATTTTATGTTTTCCGTTGTTTGATGCCAGCGCATACCCCCGCCTGTGCCGGAAGCTTTCGTCCGATTACATTAGCGATCCCCCAGGGAACGCTACTTAATGCCTGTCGTCCGGCTGCGGTAGCAGCGGGCAATGTTGAAACCAGTACGCGCACCGTGGATGTGGTAATGGGGGCGTTGGCACAGGCGATCCCCGATAAAATTCCCGCGGCCAGTCATGGCAGTATGAATAATGTTGCAATGGGTGGCGTGCAGTTGCGAGATGGCCAACAGCAGGCGTGGGATTACTACGAGACCATCGGTGGCGGCATGGGTGCCGGTGCGCTAGAGAATGGCCTTAGTGCGGTGCAGACGCATATGACCAATACACGCAATACGCCGATTGAAAGTCTGGAGATGCATTATCCCTTGCGCCTGCGACGTTATGCGATTCGTGGTGGTTCCGGTGGGGCTGGTCTTCAAAAAGGGGGTGATGGCATCATCCGCGAATATGAATTCCTGGCAGATACCATCGTCACGCTGTTAACAGAGCGCCGTTTTCACGCCCCGTGGGGATTGGCGGGTGGGGAGCCGGGTAGTGTGGGTATCAATTGCCTGGATAACAGAACAGTGGATGCCAAACAGTGTTTAGAAGTGCGTGCTGGCGATCGCTTGACCATCAATACGCCGGGTGGCGGTGGTTGGGGAAAAGAAGAATAATCTTCAGGTCATCAGTATTGTCAAGTTATGGGAGTACTGCGTCGTGGCACTCCTCGTAATGATCATTCTGGGATTTAATGGTGATTTCTTCAGCGCACTTCCGTCATTCCGGTGCGCCCTGGATCGACATCTATATTGGTTTAATCGAAGTCGGTTTGATAATGGTGAGTGATCTCATCACCTTTCTTGATGTTCTTCAATGCAACCACCGTCAGGTCATCGTAATAGGCAGCATTGGGCTTTGATGAATGGTTGATGTATTTCATCTCATTCTGCACCAGGAAACCCTGTTTATCGGTAATCCATAAAACATAATCACCGTTGCGTCTGGTTTTTTTTCCCTCAACGTTCCCGATCAAAGTTCCTTTCTTGATGCGCCTGGTGGCGAAAAGCCCTTTGCCATGAATGCTGCTTTCAGAGACTTGATACATAGTAAATGTCCATGTGGTTGCCTGATGTATGTGGCTATCTTAGCAAAGTGATAATGGGATGAGTAGTATAGTGATAATTGATTCAGATGCTCAGAATTTTGATTGCTGACTGTGCCATTCTGGTCGTAGATAGATCATTTAAAAGATCGGCGTATCAGATTTAATGCGCTAGCGCTTTTGAAGTGACAGGATCAAAAATATCGCCAAAAAGGCTATGCAATACGAGCTTCTCCTGTCTGGTATTGATCTTCTCTATCGATTGCCAGGGAACGATATAGATGATCTGTGGCAGCTCTTTATTGCCCTTGATAAAGGTGGTTTCAAGTTCCACAGCATCTTCAGCAATGGCTGCGCTTGTGAACGTCATTAATACAGTGGTGAAAACTAAAAGCGCTATGTTCATGAGCCATTATTCTCCAGGTTGAATTTTAATTCTTTGACCCACAGTGCGGTGTTTTTATCTTTGCCGCCCGTCAATGCCAGATAGCGTTGGTAATGTGGCAGCGCACTGGCAATATCCTGTAGATAGACATCAAAGAGCAAGGCTAGATTGTAATGTGCGATCGCATAATCAGGCTTGTTGGTTAGCGCTTTTTCATAAAACCCCCTCGCATCATCAATACGGCCATCTTGTTCTGCAATGACGCCTGCGAGATTAAGCGCATGGGGCATGTCCGGGTTATTTGTAAGTGCAGTCTTAACGGCATTATTTGCCTTTTCATATTGTTGTTTTTTTATGTAGATGAGAGCAAGATTAGCCCAGGGCCCAGCAAGATCAGGCTTGGTCTTGCTCATTTTTAGAAAACTCGTTGTCGCTTTATCTAAATGGTTGTCGCTAAGCTCGGTAATAGCCTGGCGGTAGAGTGATATTTCAGTATCTGAAATGCTGGTGGAGTCCCCTCCCTGTTTTAGAATTTGCTTAGAGGGTGATGTGCTACACCCTGCTATTAATAGCAATAAGATGATTGACAGGGGTTTAGTGTAATACATTGATGTATCCATCGAGCATGGCCTCGCGCTGGTAGCGCACTGGGAATAAATGCCTTAATTGATCATGGCTCTTTTTCACCCATTCATCATAAATACCGTCTGTTATATGGGCCAGATTTGTTTCGTAAAATTCAATTGCCTTCTCTTCAAAGGGAAATGACTGGTCTTCGAGTAAAAACTGGTACTGCTCTAACTCATCTTTATTTAACTCTTTGGGACGTTCTGACTGTAGCAATGCTCGGCTAAATTCATTAAATATATTGCCAATTTGATGGGTGGCTTCGGTGGTGGTTTCTATCGCGCTGTAGGAGGCGGCTCTCGCGTAGAGATTAACGGCCTTTTGCATCGCTGCCTTTTTCAATTTTAAATGCCTTTTTAGCGGTAGTACCAGTTTTATGCTGGAGAATTCAAGATGGCTTTTTTCTGCCAAATGGAGTGCTGCGGTTGATGCGATAAACATCGTTCTTTCTGTTTTTAACGATGAAGTCGTCATTTTATCTACTTGAATAATCCTTTTATGCCACGCGCTTTCTCTATCGGTGTCGTCGATGAGTCTGTTAAGTACCACCAGTTTCATCATGGCTTCCATTTGTTGTAAAAACTGTCGGGTATAGGTCTCTGAAAACTGGGTGTAGGTGCGAATGGCCGAGTGATAGTCTTTATTGGCTTCGTAAAGCTCACCCGCTTTCCACAGTGCGGCGATACTGTATTCCTGATCCTGTCCTGGTTTTGACAGTTTTTCAAGTTCACGAGCGGCTGCAATGTTTTGCTCTGAGTTCAAATATATAATGGTCAGTTTTTTTGAAACATCCCGTGAATGCTGGTGGTGTGGAAATTGATCCTGGAAGCGTTTTATAAAGCCAATGGCTTGTTGCCAGTACTCTTTGGTCATCGATAATGTGATGGCGTTATATAAACCTGTTGCTGCGGTTGGGTTTTTAGGTGCCGAGTGATTTACTCGTGCGTAGTGCTGAATGGCCTCATCCAGGTTACCTTTGTCCGCTGCCATTTTCCCCTGATAATAAATTGACAGTGCCAGGCCATCAAAAAATGAGGATTGCTGGCTTAAGGTTAGATGGTCACTTTTTAACAGTGCGCGATAAATATCTTCTGCGCTCTGGTATTGATTAAGCTTGATATATGAATGAGCCTTCAGGGCATTAATGTTGTCTACTAGCCCTGATGCCAGGTTTCCTGTTCCTGCTATTAGCGCTGCTAATTCAATGGTTGCATTGTAACGCTTATCTTTATATGCAGTTTCACTGGCATGCGAAATAATACTGATGGTTTTTGTATCAGTAGCATATTGCTGGCTATACAGTGTTGAGTAATGGATCAATTTATCGATCCAGCGCGTTGTCTGGTGGGGGGAATTACTATTTAAAGCCATTAATTCAGCGCTTAGCAAAATGGTTTCATAGGCTGCATTTTTGTTGATAATAATATTTTCATCATACGCGGCGAGTTCATACTGCTGAAATGCATTAGCATACTGCTTACTTTCAGCAAGTAATGAGGCGTATAAAAAATGAACATTATCTTTCCTCGATGATGAGCGGTAATGTTTCAGGTAGTTTTTATACCATCGTTCTGCCTGGAGGTACTCAACCTGGCTACGGCTCTTCAGGTATTGCTGATGATGGTTGGCAGTGATGGTTAATATGTGAGCTTTTAAAGTATTCTGTACTTGATTGAAGATTTTAATGTTGATATTTGCATGGTTATTCCAATAAGTGCTGTTGGGTTGGTAGTTGGTGTAGAATGCTTCTAACGTCATATTTGCCTGGGCAGCAAAACCTGCTGATTTCCATATTTCAATGGTTTTTAATAACGCTATCGGTGCGTGAGGTGAGTATGGGTTATTCTGCGCGAAATTATTTAATGCATTTACCGCGTCGCTGTTTCGATCCTCTTTCAGGTATAACTCGCTAAGACTGCGGTAGGCATAATAGAGCTGCTTAAATTCACTGCTTCCGCTGAAATAATTATTGAGTGATTCGGCGCCGTCCATGTATGAAAAAGAGAGGCCGATGGCACGAAAATATTCATCAAATAAACCTTTTTTTGAGGGCGTTAAGCTTTCGTAATCATCGAATTTATTCAGGTTAATGACATGAGAGAAATCATCGATGGCTTCAGTGTGAAACCCTTGCTTGAATCTTGACCAGCCCCGTTTGTAGAGTGACTTCTCGTAAAAGATATTATTTTTTCTTGATCCAATGACTTCAGTGTACTTATCTTCAGCGACGGTGTACCGTTTTTTGCTAAATGCGGCTTCAGCTAGACGAAACTGGATTTCAATGTAGTGCTTTGATTTTGGATGGAGACTGGCTAATTTCTCCATCGTCGTATAGCTTAATGCTATTTCACCTTTTTGATCGTAAGCTTTTGCTAGCTGGTAGAGCGCTTTGTCATTGCCTTTTGTACCGGGGTAGTCCTGTAAAGTGGTGTTCAGCAGGCTGATGGTTCTATCGAGTTTTTCATTGTATAGCTGGTTGTTTAGCAGTACTTCATCCTCATTATTTTTGAGTATTTCTTCAGATAACTCAAATTCAAGCTCAGCCAGACGGGTGAGCGCGTTGATTCTGGATTTGTCATTTTTTGAGGCGTGTTTCAGATAATTTTCATAAGCAGAGCGGATGTCATCATCTGACTTTGTTGTGACAGCGCTTTCCTGGTGTTTTTTCTGTTCGCCACCCCTGTCAATATCATGCAATGTTGCTTGTTTGGTATCTGTGTTTGCACAGGACGATAACAGGGCAATGGATGCAACTGCGATGATGATATTTCGGATTAACATTAATGACGTTCCAGGTTGCTATCATATAGCCTTGCCAGCCCGTACCGGGCCTGATCCATATAGCTATTCAGATGAACGATTCGTTGCTCAAGAACCGTATTGATCATTTTTGTGATAGTGGCCTCGTATTTTTCCTTTAACAGTTCAAATTCTATCGTTAGTGCTTTGTTGTTGATTTTTTTAACATGCAGACTGTAGTTGTCGAGTGATCGGTAGTTGTCTATTAAAAATTTAGGCACATCGGGTGATGTTTTAATGGGAATCTTGCTAATGTATATCGTGTCACCTGTGTGGTTTAGCTCTTTCCTGTGTGGTGTGCTGGTTTGAATGGTTGCCTCGATTGCTTCTATTTTTTCCTGGTAGTAAGTGATTGCCTCAAAGTAGCCAGCAGATGCGGTGGCTGACTGAGATAGTTTTTCATAAAAGTAGGGTAAAAGCAGGTATGATTCATCGGTGGGTAGATCATAGGATTGCTTTTCTTTGAGCGTGCTGATCACGCTGAGTGCGCCGCTGTAATCCTCCTGGCTTGCTGCGGCTAAAGCAATGCCTAGCAGGGCTCTATTGGTGTGTCTGCTATCAATAGTGATATTTCTAAAGGTGTCTCTCGCATTTCTAAAGTATTGCTGCTTTATCAGTGAATACCCTAGTGTTAAGTAGATGCGGTTAATGGCTTCATTGTTTTTTTGCGCTTCCGGGTGGCTTAACGCCTGTTCGATGATCGTATGTCCTTCTGACCACCAGCCCTGGCGGATATTTGATATTGCCAGGTTTAGTCTGGTGGCCAGGTATTCGTCAGACGATGGCGGTATCAACTCATAGGCTTCAATCGCACTGCGATGCAGTGCCTGGCGTTGTAGTGAAATTCCTTTTATTAGCAAGGCTGTATGATAGTTGCCGATGGGTAGTTCATCGATATTGCCTGACAGGTACTCTAATGCCTGCTTCCATCTGTTTCGTTTAAATTCAAAAGTGGAAAACAGGTAAGATGCATTTGAGAACAGCAGCTGGTCGCCTTCTTCTTTTATTAAGCCGTATAGTATTTCAGCTGAGGCTTTTTCATTTTGCGCTAATAAAATTTCGATAAATTGAATTATCTTAGGATGGTCGTAATTATCGGCTAATAACGGCATATTTTTAATGATCAAATTTACAGCTATAATGGTCGCTTTATTGGCGATTAATATTTGAGTCGCCCTTTCTAAAGAGGCCATTGTATAGTTCGTGCTGTTTGTGACGGCTTCCTGTGATAGTTTTTGATAAAAATTTCTGGAAAAATTTTGATGGGCCAGGTCCGCTTTATCAAACGCTGATGCAAGGGTGTCCCGAGCAGAATCAGATGAGGAATATACCGCCGAAGATGCCAGCAGGCCTATTGTGATAATTAAAAGATAGCGCATAAAAGTTTTTAATATGAGAGTACTTTACGACTAGATGAGCAACACCCGTCATTCTGTGACGGGTGTTGAAAAGTAAGAGCTTTCATTTTTCGGTGGTGCATGGCTTCATATTACTGCCCAGGATTATGATGAAATACTGGGCGCATTATGCGTTATGAAATGGTGTATGTGAATTGCCCATCCTCTGATACCGCAACGGTAATGTCGCTGATTTCCTGATTGTTCGATAACCGTGATAAACATTCTGTTGCCATCTCAGGTAATAACGTACGGCTTAATATGTTTTCAATATTTCTTGCGCCGGTATCGACCTCCTGGCTACGTGCGACAATATGTAGTAGCAACTCTTCAGGGTAGTTAAATGTTGCATTATAGTGCCCTTTGACACGCTTAGCGATTCGATCCATGTTGATTTTACATATTTTCAGTAAGTTTTCATCGTCGAGTGGATAATAGGGAATAACGGTTGTTCTACCCAGAAAGGCTGGTTTGAAGTGGTTGAGCAGTTGAGGTCTAAAGTTATCAAGCAGTACGTCTGGATCGGGCAGCTCTTCACTTTGAGCGCAGATTGCACGGATATGTTCTTCACCCGCATTAGAGGTCATGATGATAATGGTGTTGCGAAAATCGATGTCTCGACCTTCCCCATCTTTAATGGTGCCTTTATCAAACAGATTGTAAAAAATATCCTGTACGCCGGGGTGTGCCTTTTCCATCTCATCCAGCAGTAGTACGCTGTACGGTTTCCTGCGCACCGCCTCTGTTAGTACCCCACCTTCACCGAAACCGACATAGCCGGGCGGTGAGCCGAGTAACATCGAGACTTTATGTTCCTCCTTGAATTCAGACATGTTGATAGTGGTGATATTCTGTTCGCCGCCGTATAGTGTATCGGCCAGCGCGAGGGCAGATTCGGTTTTACCCACGCCACTCGGGCCCACCATAAGAAAGACCCCGATCGGTTTTCTTGAGTCCATTAAACCTGCGCGTGCAGTGCGAATATTTTCCGCGATGCTGCTGAGTGCATGAGACTGTCCGATCACGCGTTTTTCCAGCGTCTGTTCTAACGTTAAGATTGACTGAATCTCATCGGACATCATTCTGCCAACAGGGATGCCAGTCCAGTTAGCAACAACCTCGGCGATTGCCTGGCTGCCAACATTAACCTGAATCATCGGTTCTTCACCCTGCAATTCGCACAGGCTGGTCATGAGTGTCTGCAATTCACCCTTGATGGTATCTCGGTCACTATCGCTTAACAGGCTGGCTGTCTGTTGATCGTTCAGTGTTTGGCTGCTTAATGACAGGGCATGAAAATCATCCTCGATCTGTTTTTGTCGTTGATGAATCTGTTCGACCATCACCTTCTCTTTATCCCACTGTACTTCCTGTGTTTCAAGCCGACTGGTATGACCCTCTAACTGAGTCGTTAATTCTGAAATTCTCCCTTCGCAGTGACCATGGGTGGCATTTTCTCGTTCAAGTGATTTTATATTTGTTCGGCACTGCTCAATACTGCGGCGAGTATCTTCGATAGCGGCCGGTGTAGCGCTCTGGCTTAAGGCGACGCGTGCGCAGGCGGTATCAAGCAAGCTGACCGATTTGTCCGGCAACTGGCGGGCGGTTATGTAGCGGCTGGATAAACGGACAGAATCGACAATGGCATCATCCATGATACGCACTCCGTGGTGGTTCTGTAGCATGATTGAAATGGCGCGCATCATGTTGATCGCTTTCTCTTCATCAGGCTCTTCAATCTTAACCACCTGAAAACGTCTGGTGAGTGCGGGGTCGCGTTCAAAATATTTTTTATACTCAGCCCAGGTGGTTGCGGCGATCGTTCTTAACTCACCTCTGGCGAGCGCAGGTTTTAACAGATTGGCGGCATCGCCCTGGCCCTCTTTCCCACCTGCGCCAATCAGCGTGTGTGCTTCATCAATAAATAAAATGATCGGTTGTGGCGACGCCTTTACTTCGGCAATCACTGATTTTAAGCGGTTTTCAAACTCGCCTTTCACACTGGCACCTGCCTGTAGCAGACCGAGATCAAGTGTGCGTACACAAACATCTTTTAAGGGTGTTGGTACATCGCCTGAGGCAATGCGCAGCGCAAAGCCTTCTACTACCGCCGTTTTACCCACGCCTGCTTCACCGGTAAGAATGGGGTTGTTCTGGCGGCGGCGGGTGAGAATATCGATGATCTGCCTGATCTCTTCATCGCGTCCAAGCACCGCATCAATTTTTCCCTGCTTAGCATCCTCTGTGATATTAATGGTGAACTTGTCTAATGATGGTGTTTTGCTTGGCATGCCCTGTGCTGCTGGATTGCCTACACTGGAAGTGTCGCCAACGGCTGCGCTGGTGGATTCGCTGGTGGAGCCAACAACGGCGCGCAGCACTTCACGCAGGGATTCTGGTTGCATCTTCTTTAACTCGCCCGAAGAGAGCTCGGTGCTTCTTCGGAGGGCATCATCCAGCATAAGTGCGGCCAGAATATGGGCGGACGTGGCGACAGGGTGGCCATACTCAACAGAGGCCAGCATCCAGGCATTTTTAGTGATATCAACGATGGTAGGAGAGAGTGCCGGTGCACGCGTATTGCCTGTCTTGATTCGGTCTAACTCGCGATTTAGCTCCTGTGTGAATTTCCCCAGATTGATTTCAAATTTTTCAAGTACCGCTAAAAGGTCGCTATCAGGTATCTCTAGCAGCTTCAGCAGCCAGTGCTCAATTTCAACATTGTAGTGGGTGCGGCCGAGGCATAGCCCTGCCGCCCCTTCCAGCGCATTGCGAGATGGTTCGTTTAATCTACCAACAAGTGATTTGAGATCAATGGTTACCATCTTACTTATTCCTCTCAGTCAATATTATAAAGTGTCTGTGGTTGAGCGTGCGTCGTGTGCTATTTTCTTTCGCACCTGTATCATGCAAAGGTCTCATTATATAATGATTATCGTAATTTGGGCGTAAGAAAACAGTTCATTTTGCTGGATTTTTAGTCGCCATTGCGATTAATTAAGTCGCCTGGGCGAAACCGGGATGTCTACTGTTTTTTTCTGGTACTCGAAATCACTCTCTGCTGGTTTGCTGGATAGCCAGGTATTCCATCCAATAACGGCTGGTTGGTGCGATGAGAGGCTCACCTGTTGCGGAATATCCTGTCGTTTAATCCGCATCACAAAGTCATATTCATGTTCGATACCCAGATACAGTTGTACAATCTCATCGAGCGCTCTTAAGGTGCGGGTACCGGGTGAAAAGGTGCTTAGCTGTGATTGATTAAGCGGTCCCAGTATGATGCGTATTTTCCCCTGCACATACCAGCCTTTACTGCCTAATATCGCATTTTTCCCCAGGCAGTTGTTCTGTGCGGTACTATTTTCGACTGAAAGTCGTGTGCGTACGTCATCAATCAGTGGCTGCCATTGCCCGATAAAATCTTCTATCTCAACGGGAATAGAGAAATGATTCTGTAAAATCTGTTTTAAGCTAGAAGCGGAACGCACATTTTCCTTGAATAGTCCTGCATAAAAGACGAGCGATTCATCTTTTATATGTAAACGGTTTTTAACACCTTTAGTGCCAAAGCCAATCAGTGAAAGCAGTGCCTGGGTGAAATGATCGCTGCTGCTTTCATCTGGAGATTCAAATCGTTTTCTTTCGTACTCAATCGGCAGGCTATATTTACATGACGACTGGTAAAATAGAGAGATGATGCGATGATTGAAGAGGTCAAAGAAATCGATCATCGAGCCATCTTTGAGTTTTAATCGCAGTAGCGCCATTTCAGTATAGTGAAAGGGTAAATAGCCACTGCTGCCGCTCAGGCCCATGAAATTAACAATCATTTCCCACTGGTGAATATCATCATGGTTGATGTTCTGCCTGATGGTACTTATTTCCGAAGCGGGAAAAGCCAGCGATTGATGAGTCTTAAAGCGCAAGAACTCAGCGGTCGGCGGCATGAAGTGAGCAATCGGCTTGTTAGCTTGTCGCTTGCCTTGCTTTTTATTGAGCATCGTTGAGCGCTCTAACAAGCGTACAGCCTGTATAAAGGAGTGCTGGTAAGGGCGTTCTGTCAGCCTCTCTATTATAGAAATACTTTTTCGCCGGCTCTCGGTGGACATTTTTTTAGATAACCTTCTCTATTGTTAACTTTAACCAGTAACCTTGTAAACGAATTGATGGAGCAGTACAGGGCGAAAAAATGCTCCAGTATGGTCGCGAACAGATAGGCACTGTTGCCTGTTAGCTGGGTGTCATCCAGCTCTACTTTAACCTCCATACCACGACACATGGTGGCGCGCCCGTCGATCTCCAGCGGTGCACTGATTGGTTTAGCATGTACCGATAATATCGAGTTAATCAGTGCCTGGGTAATTGCGGACTCTTTGAAGTCATATAAACGCAGGATCTCTTTTAGTGCCAGCGTCGCGTTATCGCCACCAGTTAGTGAGAGATGATTGAGGTTCAGGTGCGAGATTAATCGCCAGCGCGCGTGGTTACGCAGTGGTGCACGCACAACCGGAGTGAATGGCATTAAGCAACGAACGCGACTGCAGGGGGGGGCTATATTGGCGCACTGCAGTCCTGGTTGGTCGGCGGTAAAGGGGAGTCTGGCAGGCAGGTCGCGGTTGCTACAGGTTGTTTTGAGTGTAATGGTGCGATCATCCGGGTGGTTTGGATTGAAGTCCAGGTCAACCAGTGAAAGGTACATGTCGGTTCCTTCGTTACGATCAAAGATCCCTTGTCTGGAATCTCTTCTTGAGGCAAACCAGAACGAGTGAGTATCGGATGTGTGCTGTTCGTGGTTGATGCCGTAAAAAGGGGTGTAGGTCTCTTCTTCGCCCGCCGATGAGGTTGCTATGACATCATCGATTGAGTAGATCTCATAGCCTGCTGGGCGACGGGCATCAGGAATAACCTGGTATTCAGTATCGGTATGGTCGAGCCGTATCGGATCCGCTGTGTGTGAAAAAAGATTCACGACTGGGGTACAGCCTAATAAAAACGTGCTTTCTGATACGTTATGTTCCAGTTCGATATCTGCGGTGTCGAGATAAATATAAAGATCGAGCTGATTTCCTGTTTGAGCAGGGATCTTATCGGTGAGCCCTGTGATGTCAATGAACATAAATTTTTCAGGGAATACAAAGTATTCGGTTAAGAGGCGATAACCAATAAAAGATGATGGTGGGTAGGGCAGCAGGCCTTCATCTGGATTAAGGCCCACCGGTTTAATCTTGTTCCGCCCCAGTAGGGTCGCTGGAGTACTGTTGGCTGGATTTTTAAGTGCAATGTTGATGCAGCCACTTAACAGCATCTGATAAAGTGGGTTGATATGTTGAGACTGCCCCTTTAGGTGAAATCGAAGTTTTTCAGGGGAGAGATCGGAGAAACTAATCTCTTCAGAAAAAGTTGATAATGATAATTTTAATACGCTATTGGCCCCTTTTATTTTTTCGGAACCTGGGGTTGAAAATGGGCTGCCGATTAAGCTGGCGCTTGCTACTTTTATCGGCTGTAACTCAATATCGTATGCAGTATTGAATTGACAGTTCTCACCATTGAACTGTGCAGTTTCTAATAACGTTCCTTTGTGGATGGGATAGCGTGAATCTAGCATCTCTTCATCGGGTTCAAACTGTACGATCGACATCGATGGAATTGGGCGCTGGTAATGTGGATAGAGCACGCTGAGTAAGGCATCGCTGAGTTCAGGAAAATCATCGTCAAGTTTGTGCTGCGTGCGCGCATTTAAAAAGGCAAAGCTTTCGACCAGACGAGAGACATGCGGGTCTTCAATGGTATCGTTATTAATGCCCAGGCGGCCAGCCACCTTCGGGTGCTCTTTCGCAAACTCAGCACCAAGCTGGCGGATGTAGGCGAGTTCCTTTTCATAATAGGGAAGTAGTTCATCAGCCATGGCTAATTTCCTTAACGTTCACTGTTCTGGTGACTGATTCAAAGATTGAGTCAAAGATGATAATTTCAGGCAGTGGGTCTGCATAAATGACCGCATCTATTCTAAATCGCAAGGTGCGATCTGTATTGTCATCACGCTCAAGAAAAGAGACCTTGACCGACTTAAAGCGCGGTTCAAACTGTTTTAATGTTTTTTCAAGCGCTCTGGTGAATTCGTTTCTTTTATCAATATCAATAATATTAACGGTGGCCAGATCTGGCAGGCCATAATTCAGTAACGATTTGTCCAATTGCGGGAATTCATCGCTGGGTTCGGCGATATGAAACCGTGTGTTAAGTAAACTTTCCAGATCTCGACGGATGCTTGAACGTAACTGTTTTAGCAGCTGATGGTCATCCAGGTCACGTTCGGTTTGATTATGAGGCTCATTGTCAAACAAGCGGTCGAGAACCGATGGGCGTAATTTTTTTGTTTTATCGATGCGTGGCATGCTTAATTTTTTAATGCCGCAAGTTCGGTTATCAACTCTAATTCAGAGACCAGCTGGTCGAGTTGATAGTGGGGTTGTAAACGGATCACACAAATATATTCGCCTGGTTTTGATGGGTGTTCTCTGACATCAACGGATGCCTGCTTTAATGGGTATCTTGCCTGAGTTTCCCAGTCGAGGTCTTCCTGGCCTGCGGTATATTTCAGTAACCAGTCACTCAGTGCTCGTTCGCATAGCTCGGCACTGGAAAATGAACCTACTTTATCGCGCATCATCACTTTGATGTAATGAGCAATACGAGCACCACATAACACATGTTGTAGCATCGCTGAAAGTTGACCATTAATACGTGCGTCGGCAGTGCTATATGATTGCGCCTGATGCACGGTCTGATTATTATAAAACGTGGCGTAAGGGGATAAGTAGCCCTGACATAGCGGCATGAACCCTAGTTCGCTGATCACCTTTTCTAACGCATCGGTGACGATCACATCGGTGGCTGGTTTGAATGCGATCTTACCTGGCGCGGAGTTAAAAGTATCGATGGGGATGTCTGAGACCAGACCGCCTGAAATATAATTGCGCGGTGTCCCTCTGATGTGACCAAACCAGCCCACATGCTGAAACTCTCTGATTAAAACGCCGCCAAAGGCGTAGCAGGCGTTGCCCCACAGGTGATGATGATTGTTAGCATCCGTGTGCTCATGAAAGTGAATTCCTTTGTGGCTGCCAGCGAACTTTCGGTAAGGCTGCCGCATCAGTATTCTGGGCAGGGTCAATGCAACAAAGCGAGCATCTACCTTTTCTCTTAGTGAATTCCACTTTATATACTCTTTCTGTTTGAAAATGGTTTCTAATTTAAGCGGCTGTCCAAGCCCTGAAAAATCCTCCATGCCAAAAAGTTCGCTTGAGGCGGCGGCAATGAAAGGGGAGAGTGAGGCTGCAGCAATCTGTGCCATGCCCTCTAGTGTTGCAATATCATCATGTGGGTGTTTAGGGGAAATACGATGGCTAACTTCATAGTCGCCAATGATCGCGCCGTATGGTTGTCCGCCAGGGGAACCGTACTCTTCGCTATAGATTTTTTGAAAGAGGTGACTCTGGTCAAATTCAAGTGCTCTACTAATATCTTTAGTGACTTCAGCCCAGCTGATATCCAGCATTTTTAGTTTGATGTTTTTGGTACCATCTGTTTTTTTCATAAGAAACCACAGGCCTCGCCACGACGCTTCGAGTTTCTGGAATCTGGGGTGGTGGATGATGGTGTTTAACTGTGCATTAATGGCCTCATCAATATCTGCAATTAACTGAAAGGCCGCGCCTTTTACATTAGTAATTGAGGTGAGTCTTCTTTTGGGTATGAAGTTTTCAACGCAGTAACGCAGTGCTTTGCCATCATCCTGCTCATTGAGAAATGCGTTTAGGTTAGTCAGATAGGCTGGCTGAGAAAGAACCGCATCCAGGTCGATGGCACTGTTTCGTTGCGTGGTGGATGATGTATGGTTTTGAGTTTCTGACATCGCACTATTATTGACCTATAAAGCGTCAAACTTATTTTAATTTGATAATGAAGGGCTGCTTCTACCTGAATAAAAGCAGCCCTGTTGGTACCTAGCCCCCTTTCGGAATCTTGGCAACGAGTCTCAGAGAAGCGGTCAGTTCTTCCATTTGTAGCCACGGGCGTAATCTTGCAATGGCGCTATAGACACCAGGCTCACCCGGTACTTCTTTCACTTCCACTGATGCCTCTGCCAATGGGTAGCGTGCTTTCATTTCAGCGCTGGCAGTAGGATCGCTATTGACGTAATTTGAAATCCAGTTGTTTAGCCATGCTTCAGCATCTGAGGCCTCCAGGAATGAGCCGACCTTATCGCGCGCCATTACCTTCAGGAAATGTGCGATACGAGCGGTGGCCATAATGTAAGGCAGGCGCGCAGAGATTTCTGCATTTGCGGTAGCATCCGGATCATCAAACTTTTTCGCCTTTTGGGTGGTCTGAGCACCAAAGAAGACGGCGTAGTCAGTATGTTTATAGTGACAAAGTGGTAAGAAACCGAGTTTGCTGAGTTCGGCTTCACGACGATCAGTAATGCCAATTTCGGTCGGGCATTTTTGATCCAGATCACCATCGTCACTGGTAAAAACATGGCTGGGTAGCCCTTCGACTTTACCGCCACCTTCTGCACCGCGAATGCTGGTGCACCAGGAGTATTCTGCGAATGAACGTGCCAGGGTAGCACCCATTGCATACGCGGCATTCATCCAGCAGTAGTTATCATGATCGTTAGCGAGTTGTTGTCCAGCGTGATCGACACTGCCTTCCTCAAAATTAAAGGCCTCAATGGGTTTGGTTGCCTCTCCATAAGGTAGACGGGCAAGGACACGTGGCATGGTCAGCGTGACAAAGCGAGAATCTTCGCTATCACGGAAGCTTCGCCATTTTACATACTCAGAAGAGTCGAAAATCTTTTCCAGGTCGCGCGGTTTTGATAGCTCTGTGAAGGACTCAAAACCAAACATCTCAGGGGCTGATGCGGCGATAAAGGGGCAAAAACCTGCTGCGGCGACATTTGAGATATTGCTGAGTAGATCAATATCATCCGGGTGGGATGAGAATTCATAATCACCGATTAATGCGGCATAGGGTTCGCCACCGGCGGTGCCGAATTCACTTTCGTAGATTTTTTTAAAGGTCTGGCTCTGATCGAATTCAACCGCCTTTGCAAGGTCTTTAGCGATCTCTTTTTTGCTGATATTCATCACGCGGATTTTCAGCTGACTACTGGTTTCAGAGTTCATCACCAGATGGTTCAGACCACGCCACGATCCTTCTAACTTCTGAAGTTTTTCATGTTGCATAATGGCCGAAAGTTGTGTTGATAAGGCCTGATCAATGGCATCGATGGCAGAGTTGATTGTGATAGTCAGATTTTTATCCCATGTCACCGTGCCATTCAGTGCTTCCTGGGTCAGGGTCTTGAGTAATTCTTCAGTCTCATCCCGTGGGGTCTGTTTGGTCGCCCCGATTGCCTGCTCTAAAAAACTGCCTTCAGTGGCTTCTGCTTCTTGCTGGCCATCTGCCTGTTGTTTTTCGCTCATTATTGGTCACCCTTGCTGTCGTCTTTATTAATCCCTAATTCACCTGATAGTGCTGCCATGGTATCAGTATTGTTGAGGATCTCTTCGAGCAGGCTTTCCAGTTCATCAGAGCGATCCGCTTTACTTAGCAGATCACGTAATTTATTACGGGTTTCCATTAATTTCTTTAATGGTTCAACCTGCTCGACAAGCTTATGGGGTTCAAAGTCTTCCATCTCTTTAAAGTCCAGAGCAACAGACATCTCACTACCGTCATTCGCTAGCGTATTATCGACTTTCATGTTCAATTTTGGTGCAGTCTTTGCCATGATCTCATTAAAATTATCACGGTCAATCTGTGAAAACTTTCTATCTTTGAGTGGTTTTTTGGCTTCGGTGTTGTCGCCAGAGTAGTCTCCCATCACCCCCATCACAAATGGCAGCTCTTTTTTTGCAACTGCGCCATTGGTTTCTACATCATACGTGATGTGTACGCGTGGTTTTCTTACTCGTTTTAACTTGTCATGTATGCTGTCGGCCATGGTGTTACTCCTCCGTAGGTACCCTGTTTATATAAGTTTAGGGGACGTTTTAAAGTGAAAATAGGTTATTTATCAATAGTGGTGTGTTGACAGTGTACTATTAATTATCATCTGTTTTAACTCCCGTTAGTGAACTGTAAGTCGCTCGGGAGGAGCGATCTGGGATCAATTCACTCATGAGTTCATCCAGTGGCATATCGCCCCATCTGACGGCTTTATCGAGCACATATGATATCGGTGAATGTGGCTCGGTTCCACGAAAAAAATCTGAAATGCTCTTTAACTGCCGAAAAGCCTCATCTCGTGAGCTGATTGGCCCTTTTTGAGCGGGTGAACTGGTTGAACTTGTATGGGCTTCTTCAGGAGAATCGTCACTGACCGCTTCCTCTTCTACCGGATATTTATGTTTGGCAATGTGGTTAACTGCGTTGAGCGTCTCTTCCAGTAGCTCAATAATTTTGTTGGTCGCTGGTGCATCGTGGCTACAGTGAGTAATCAGCAGCTCACTTAATGCCCTGTATTCAGTCAGGCAAATGGTGATGTCATCTCTGAGATTGACAAAATAGTCCGATGAAGATTGTTCCACCACATTGCCAATATCTTCCATACTGAAGCCAATTTTTGAGGCCTGCTGGCCTCGTTCATTATCGTCAGTCATGCGCGAAAGGTCGATTGCCTGTTTATACTGCCAAAGGCTAAAAGGTCCAGGAACGAAGTCGTCAGTGATCTCTGTGCGTCGTATTGGGGCGAGCAAGACGCCATCACTGCCTTCGCCATTAAGCCCTGAGATGGGTGCGACTCGTGTCTCAATACCGTCTTCATCGGCAGCTGGATACAGGCCGGCTTCCCAGTACTGCTCAACTAACTGCCTAAGGAGAGTGAAACCATCCCTTAAGCCAGCAAACCCCGATTTTCTGATTAAAGCCTCGGTATACCAGCTGGCAATTTCGAGGTCTTTTGCCTCAGAGGTCAGAATTTGCGGGGCCAGCGTGATGATTTTTTTCCAGTGCTCTGATGCTTCGGTATTGCTGTCATCAAACATGTTTTTGCGCTCAGCGGCTCTGGCAGCGTTGCGCGCATCTTTGATGGTTGAGTACTGGGAAGCAGGTGTATTATTCAAGCGCAGGTTTTCACCAACAGGGCGCTCTTCTGAGATCGGTTTCAGCAGCTCGTCGATATCAATTATTGCGGGTGATGCCATTTACCTGCTCCTGGGTGCCAGATTGTCGGGGCTCTGTTTATCATATGCTTAATTTGTTAAGTCATCATTCATGAGCATTATTGTCAGCGCTGTCCAGGCTTTTACGGGCCATTAAGCGAGTAAGCCTTGAATGTGACTCTCTTCACCTGAATTAAATGGGATTATACAGGATGGATAGTCGTTTCCTTTGTTAGGCTTCACTATTGATATTGTTAATTAGTGTTAATATTCAATCTGTTAACGGCTGCTCCACTTCATAAGGCGATTATAGTCATTTTAAGAGGGAGCATTGCCTGCCATTTCCGACTGATTTTGGCCTGTATCTTAGTTCACTTATTTCACAATGTTCAGTATTTACATCTTATTTATACCATAAATAGTACTGGAAAAAGCTTCAATCGAACGGAAAACACTGAATTATAAGTGTAAAACTTGTCGTTCCAGGTTGATCGTTTAAGATTTATTTTAAATATTTGTCTTCCCTTATGACGGTAAAAACTCAATGGGGTATGTTACCGTTACTTTATTGACGTTCTTGCTGCCAAAGTCGAACTGCTTGATGCGAGCGATCAGGCGCGCCTCAAGACGTGCATTATTTAATTCACTCGATTTTATCGTGACCCCTTCAACCTCGCCGGATGGTAAAATAGTGATTTCTAGCACGATCATTCCCATGATACCGGGGTTATTTCTGCGTGCACTGCGATAAATCGCATGCAATTTGCTCTTATTCTGGTCAATGACGTAGGCGATCGCTTCCTCTGAGCGCTGATTTCCGGCGCGCGGCTGCTCTTCGCTATCCCTGGCCTTCTTGCTAGCGACTGACTCTTCAGCCCTGGCGGCGAGTAGCGTCTGCGCCGCCGCTTCGCGCTGCTGAGTATCCAGTGTGGTGTGACTAATAACATGGGGTAGATTCGCAACAATATCGACATGCTTAGCTTCCTGAGCGCTATCGGAGGTGATGAGTGCCGTATTAACCGTCGCGACCTGTGTCGGCTTACCTGACTTTTTAAGTGGCTTGCCCATCATGGCATCAATACTTGATGTATCGATTAAATCGGATAGCTCATTACTCAGCGCAATAAGGCCGCTTTTAGCTGCTTTTTCACGCGCGGTGCTCTCTTTTTTGGTGAGCTTGATGGGCTTCTCTGGTTTTTTCCTTTTAACGGTCGGCTGTTTTGGCCTGGGTGGCTTCTCAGGTTTGATTTCTGGTTTGGGTTTTTCTTTGATTTTTATCTCTTTTTTGGGTGCCGGTGGCTTTGGTGCCGGTTTTGGTTTTTCCATGATGAATCTGGCAATACGCTCTGGCACTTCCACTTTTGTTCTGTTGCTGGTTTCGGGCACCTCTATGGTGCTTAAAAAGAGTCCGAGGCCGATGAATAGCGTCAGAATCAGCGTCAAAAAAATAGCGAACGGTTTGTCGTTGCTATTCTGTGGATGCCATGACAGGGCCAGCCCTTGATAAGTAACAGGAGGCATCGACGCTAGCCTTTGGCTTTTTGCATGGCAGCAAATGCAATTTGGGTATAGTTAGCCTGGCGACAGGTAGCGAGAATTTTTTTTAGTAATTGATATGGGATATTTTCATCACCCATAATGGTGACCGCATGTCCTGCAACTACTCCTGTTAGAGGCTGACGTTGTTTTGAGGCCTGAAAGATCAGCGCCTCTTTAAGCCCCTCAATCACGGTGATATCGCTACCTAACAGTTGAGAGATTTCGATGATCTTTTCACCCTGAACCAATATATCGCTTCTGGTGATGGTGATTACCAGCGTTTCCTGAGGGACCTTGGTGGCAACAGAGGTGGGTAGTGTCAGCTCTTTATTGCTGGGTAACTGGGTGCCCGAGCTTACCAGTAGAAAAAACACCAGCACGGTGAAGATATCCATCAGCGAGACCAGGTTTAAACCACCACGAGAGTGCAGTGCTCTAAAGTGCGCCATTCTTCTGGATCGATCAGATAATTTTGCTTTTGCTGTCATCTCTGATCACTTCTCTGCACTGCTGAGTATCTCTGCGGGTGCATCACCGATAGAAATACTGGGGAACAATGCGACGGTTTCTACGCTTAATACCGATACCACCTCCGCACTGCGCACATGATCCATCACTTGCGTGAGCGTTTTATAGTTGATATCCGGCTCTAATAACAGCGCGATCTCTTCCTCTTCAGGGAAACGTGTTTTTATTTCAATCAGCAGATCTGTAAACTGATCCCAACGTGTTTCATCCTGAGAGCGAGGGAAGCGTTTGATCAGGCCGATATTGGCATCCTGAATATCAAAGCTATTGCTGCGTAGGACGAGTTCAAGCTGTAGTTCGATTTTTTCCTGGTCTTTATTTTTAGCATCTAGCGCAGGTAGATTTAACTCAAGAATGGTCATCCTTGAAAAAACAGCCGTGATCAAAAGAAAAGGGATCAATATCACCATTAAATTCATAAAGGCAGTGATGTTGAGCTCTTCTGTCTCCTGGATACGTTTAAAAGCGAACTTCTTCATGGTTAGCGTTGCTTTTTAATCTTTGACCATTAAATTAATGGATTTAACCGCTGCCTTTTCCAGGGAGTCGACCAGGTGTGCTGTTTTGGTCACTAAATAGGAGTGAGCGAGTAGCAGCGGAATGGCGGCCATCAGGCCAAAGGCAGTGGTGTTCATCGCAACTGAGATGCTGGCTGATAGTAGATCGGCTTTGTCTGCGGGGTTGGCAGCCGCAACGGCGGTAAAGGCCTGTATCAGTCCGACGATAGTACCTAGTAGCCCCAGCAGGGTAGCGACGTTAGCGAATGTCGCAAGGTAGTGGGTGCGTTGCACCAGTGATGGCATTGCATCCATCATGCCTTCTTCCATGGCTGCCTCAATGATCTCTCTGCGCTTATTTTCATTGTGCCGGGAAAAACCATAGTTCAGGACACTGGAGATCGGTGTGTTAACGGATTCTGTTAGCTTAAAGGCGCGCTCAAAATCGGATGCCTTCAGCATCGGTATCAGTTGGCCCCATATTTTATTAGTAGCGCGAGTGGTTTTGCTTAAATAGAAATATCGTTCCAGCGCGATTGCGACACCAATCGCAAACACCACCAGTATTGGGTACATAAATGGCCCGCCATCCTGGAATAATTTTACGATTTCCATATAAGCAGTTCCATGCTGTGGTGTTTGGTGGGTAAGTGAGACATATGTCCTCCAATTTTACGCATTTATATAAGTTTCAAAGCTGGTCTGGATCATAACAACATACTTAAAATGGGCTAGTCATACGCATGTTACGGCTAGTTTACCCATTTATCCTGTTTGGGGATTCTTCAAATATGTTTTATTAAAAGGTAGCGGTATCGGTGCCACCCGGGAATTTCTATTGTATTTGATAGCTAGTATCATATATCCACTAGCTCTCTTGCAACTCGAAAGCCGGTCTGTTTATCGGCTTCACCAGAATGTTCTACAGTTGTCATTACCGTACATTCATCCATTGACGTGTTATGAGAGCCACCGACCGCGACCAGTTTTTTTCTGGTGTGATAGACCCACTCCTGAACGTTGCCTGCATAATTAACCATTCCCCAGCCATTTTGCTTGCCAATGGTCGTTCTAACGAGTTCACCGCCTTTTTCAATACCACGCGTGCTTAAGTGGCAATTCCTGTTGGGATCAAGTCGGTAGTTACTGGATTTGGCGGCGTAAACCCACTCGCGCTTAGTCGGTAGCCGATAGGTTCTCTGGGTCTGTTTACTTAGCCAATTCAGATAACGCTTAACGGTTGAAATATCAAAGGTGGTAACGGGATAACTTTGATTACCGCTTTTATTGAGATTGCATTGATCCGTTATTTTACAGAAAGCAGCAATATCAGTATAAGAGACCTCATACTTGCCAATGGCAAATGGTTTTAATCGCCTGTTGCCGGGAATCACAACCAGTGTTGGGCCTTCACCGCCACTGGTTAGTTTGTCTCGACACGCCGCACGGTCACCATTTGAACCGAGGCCTGCGATAGACAGATCGCAGGCATCACGCTCTTTGATCATTACCGCCATGATAGCTGAATTATTCTGGAAAATACGCAGTGCGTATCGTCTGGCATCCAGTGCATGTTCAGGGTTGTTTTTACCGATGGCAGAGATGCATTGCGCCAGGTTTGTGGTGAGTTCAGGCTCCAGTTTTTTGTATCTGGCATTATCCAGGGTGCGCAGCTTGGTGATTGCAATATTGAAATCACGCATATTAAGTTTCGCAATACATTTCAGTTGTCGATTGACATTGGTTAATGCGACGTTAAATCGTTCCACATTCTTTTTCTTTTCAGTAGAGCGGGTTGCCTGATTTATAGTGGACTGCCGTCTCTTATCTGCAAGCCTCTGTCGCACTCTTTCCTTTGCTTTTTCCTTGTTGGCTTTCAACTGGATTGCACTGGTTAGTTTGATGGTCTCATTGTCGAGCCGTGTTGAGTCATCAGTATAGCGGTAGCCATTCCCTATCAGGGTCCTGGCGTGGCTATATTTACCCGCACTCATCATTTGAGCAATCTTCTGAACATAGAGCTGGTAAATCTTGTCGCGGGTACTGGTGTACCATGCGTCAGATATTCCCTTTAGCATGTCATTGAGTCCACGTAATTCGTTCCAGATACTGTTTTCCCATTCACCGGAGAAGCTGGGTTTGATTAACAGTGATTCGATTTTTTCCTGAGATAACTGATACCTGATTTTGAATTCAAATTCATTCAGATCAACTGATGGAGCTGCGTCAGGGAGGGGGGTATTGATGAACTGGGTATATGCGAAGAATGCGCCACCCATCGATGCGAGTAGTAGTGCAGTCAGAAAAAGTTTTGGTTTCTTTTTGACGGTTAACTGATGATAAAATTCATCAACAGACTCAATTCTATCTGCGCGTTTGAATGCGAGTGAGGCCTCAATTGCCTTCCACTGTGGTTTACTAATGTCGGTGATGCGCCTGGGTTTGAGCTTCTTTTTATACGCTTCATCCGCTGGAATCCGATCAAAAGGGTGCTCACCGGTAAATATCTCATAGGTGACACAGCCGAGCGCATAAATATCATCACGTATATCCGGGGTTTTGCCCTGTAGCATTTCAAGGCTAGCATATGCCGGGGTGAGTGCGCCGAGGCCACCGGCATCAAACACTGTCTGGTCCTGTGGGATATCTGCGTGGCGGTCGATTTTGGCAACCGCACGTGCGATACCGAAATCAAAAATTTTGGCCATACCACTGTCCGTTATAAAGACGTTGCCAGGTTTGAAATCTGAATGAACAATTTTTTCATGGTGGGCGTGTGCCAGTGCCGAGCAGATACCGGACAATATTACCCACGCATCATCACGAGGCAGCCCCGTGGCGTGATACTGCCTGACCATTTGATCGAGTGGTTTGCCGACCATATACTCCATGGTCATGAAAACAATATCGCCATCCCTGTCAAAGTCATAGACTTTCACCGTGCTGGGATGTGCGATGCGCTGTGCTTTACGTGATTCGCGCTGGAGTGCAATAAATGCCTCAGGATGTGTTTTAAACTCTTCGCTTAACACTTTTATCGCAACATACGGGTCTCTATCCTGAGCCTCAACTTTTAAGCGATCTCTGGCCTTATAAACGACCCCCATGCCGCCCGTACCCAGGATTGATTCTAGTTCAAAGCGTCCCTTCAATATCTGTTTGTCTGAGGCTGGCTGCGGCTTTTCGCTGGCTGATGGCCGGTGAGAGGCGGGCGCTCTAAACTGGGTTTTGTCATTTGCGTTATTGCTATTATCCTCGCGGTTGCTTCTGAGATGCGTTGATTCTTTAGCAGGCGGCTGGAATCGGGTGACATCACTCGCTGCTTGCGAGGGCTGTTCACCTGATGGTTCTGGTTTGCCTACAGGCGCTGTCGGCCGCTGACTGATGCGTGTTTTATCAGATTGGGCGGGTTCCTGATAGATTCTTGTTTTATCCTGCTCACCCGATTGATTGGGAATTCGTGGCGAATCACCTTTATCTTTGTTGTTATCAGAATCAGTCATGAGCGTATGGGGTGGCTTGCGATAAAATTAATCAGCAATATTGCTGTGTGTGCCTTTTACAACGACCACGGATACGTTGTCGGCAGCATTATTGTGCAATGCGGCCTCGATAAGGCAATCAGCTGAGTCTGTCACGTGCTCATTAAGCAAGCAGCTTCGAATTTTTTCGTGCTCCACTGCATTATATAAACCATCGCTGCAGAGTAAAAAAGCATCACCGACTCTTGCATCAAAAACTTCCACGTCTAGCTGGAGATGTTCATAGGTCCCGACTGCGCGCGTGATGACATTGGCTTCCGGGTGGTTTTCAGCTTCTTCAGGTGAAATTAACCCATCTCTTAACAGTTCTGAAACATGACTATGGTCAGTCGTCATCTGCTTTAGCTCACTGTTTCTAAAACGGTACAGACGCGAGTCTCCAGCCCATAGACAGACCCCCGTCTGTTCCATAATAAACAGGACAGCGACAGTGCTACCAATCACTCGTCCTTCATGCTGGGTGTGAGAATATTCAAGTAGACAGCAATTAACATCTTTGATGCTATTCTCGATCGTCGAAATAAAATCATCTATCTGGGTTTGTTCCCCGATTTGATTCAGTGATTCAGCAATCATGTTGCTGGCAACATCCCCCGCTTCATGCCCGCCCATGCCATCAGCGACCGCCCATAAGCCAATCTCAGGATTAGAAAAAATAGCGTCTTCATTAATCGCCCTCACTGTACCTGGGTCTGTTGCAGCTGCGCTGGACCACAGAACAGGGCGCCTTATTGTAATGTCATTCACTTGAAATTTGCTGCCTATATCATGCGGTAAGGTTGAGCCCAGCCACTGTCGGCCCATTGGCCGTCGATCATGGCCGGTATTTTATCGATTGATGGTAATCCCTGGGTAGCGAGCAGACACGGTGCTATTAATTCTGAGCCTTGGGTGCTCCATACGCTATAACTATTATGCGTTGTTGTTAAAAGAGAATCTAGCAGGCAGCTATAAGCGGTGCCAGATAACGTGTCATCTGTGGTCATGTTTATCTGTATTGCATCCGTTTCAATGTTCTGTGTTGATTTCTGGCGGCTGGGCGAAAAGTCATTTTCTATTATATTGATTGCTTCGTTAAGCTCATCGATCTGATGTTGCTCATTGAGTGTCTGTAACGCGAGTTCTTCTATCGACTCGAACCATGCTGTATTAGATGAAATGAACTCAACTGGATTAACCCCTGTGGGTAGTGGTGTCGCAATCGAAAATGGGTAATAACGCCCGACCTGGTCAACACTCGGCAAAATAATTCCGCCCCAGTTGTACTGGTCAATTACACCAGAAGAGAGGGCAAAGCGCCAGATGGGGCTGGTTAAATAGATGTTTAACCACTCATCACCTATCTGTTCACGAGAGCCAGCAATATAGAGTTGCAGCCATTCATCCCATGGGGTGAGAAAAGAGACGGGCAGATTACGGTGGATGAAATCGCCATGCATGGGCAACTTTCCATATAGCCCAGTTTTTTGTTCAAGCATCACTTATATATTCTCAGGGCATCTAAACGAACTTAGCAAATTGTTATTAAATGGATTGTTAACGCTTTTCGCTTTAATCTTGTATGTGATTTCATGTTTAACATTGGAGCCTGGTGATTCAGAAGATTCCTTTCGCCTGGTAATACCATAAGTGACCAGGTAGACATTCGATTTTTCTGTTTTAACCAATTTTGACTGACTTAGCAATCTAAACCATGCCCAGGGCCCTTCAAAGCTTGTGCTATGTTGTTCTTCATTCAGGTCTTCAAAGATAATACGAACGCGATTCTGTTCGTCGTCGCCTGTCCAGCTTAACGTCTTCCATAGTTTAGGCCCATGGCTATATGAAATACGATTGTCACCCAGTTCTAGTATGAAGCGTGCATCGGTCTTGGGCATTGAGTGTGGTTTTAGCTGAAATGTTAGCGAGGGAACCTCGGCGTTTTTTCTAAAATAGATGTTTTTAATCGACAGAGCCTTTCTTATCTGATTAATGGTCTTTTGCGACAGGCCTGGGTTATATCCATCAATGATGCGATTCCTCCAGCCGTTACGCGTACTGATAAATGGTTTTACATACACTTTGTGGAATGCGTCGATGGTGCCGCCGGGCTTAAAAAAAGCGACAAAGTCATGTAATGCCAGCTCATCCTGTGCGGATGTTTTTAGCGGATAACGATTGGCCAGACCCTGCCGGTATGGCTCAAATACATTTGTTTTCCACTCGGCATTGATATGCTGGTGAGCCGCTTGCAGGATCACTTTCCATGTCTGGTTAGCAAGGCTGTTTAACCATCGCTGAATCGGTTCTGGTGATTTATTGGCAAAGGCCTGCAGTGAAGAGATCGCATTGCCAGTATTATTCTGGTAGCGTGACTTTGCGATCTCAAATGATTTTTTGGCAGGGTCGGGCGCAAGCGCGATCTCATTAACAAATGTTTGCAGTTCGGAAACTTTTAATAAAACCGCATTGATCGGCGCCGGTTTTTTTGAAGAGTCACGCAGCATCACATTGAGTTCTCTGAACTCCCTGTCTACTTTGGTCCAGTCGGCCTTTGAAGCCGCGAATGCCGCAATCTTTCCGCTGGCACCTTCCTGATTATCATCGGCAAGATCGGCTACCAACGGGTTAGATAGTTGCGTATTGTTTGAAGTGATATGCAATATCGATAACAGTGGCGAGTAGACGGGGTCGATAAAATAGTTCAGCACATCATTGGCATGCGATAGATCATCAAATTGATTCACCGCTAAGGCGTCGTAGACCTTTTTCCAGTGAGTGACATATTCAGATAAATAATGGTCTTTAACTTTTTTACTGACCTCATCCAGGTCATCCTCGATGAAATCTACTTTGGCATCTTCATTATCAGAGAACAACCATTTTTCGCTGGTGATGCTGGCGATGATGTTTGACTCTGGTGAGAAATCAATCGAGTCGTAGCCCTCTTTAGTAAACAGCACCGGAATCGACAGCGCTTTGAGCACATCAGAAGTGGTGACGTATGTTTTTCGTACCGACTCGCCAAACTCATTCAACAGGTCATAATGGTGGGCGTAGGTTGGGTCGGTTCGAATTCGTTGATAGATACGCTGGGAGGCCGGTACACGTAACAACAGGTTTCTGGTGGCGCTGAGAATACGTGGATTTAGTTTGGCAGGTTCAAGTTCAAGGTTGAGCAGCGCTGTTAAATGAGCCGTGAGCGCTTTTCTTTTTGTCGCCTCACCTTCAAATTCTTTGTCCCACCTTGCTGTAAACCAGTTCAATACTAATTGCGGGTCCATATGGTCGATCTTGTTGAACATCACGTAGGTGCGAAATGAGTTGTAAAGGTCGCCGCCACTATGGCCACGGCTTAAATGGCGCTCCATATAGGTGATCAGTTTTGGTAAAAACAGTTGTTTGAGTTGAGCGTGATAGGCACTGTTGGCAGCATCATCAACATGGCTATCATACATCCCCAGAGTTGAAAGCCAGGGGTGTGCCTCCTGGTCATAGACCTGGCTGGCCTGCGCAAGTGCATTTAATGTAGGCAGGCTCGTCTGAATGCTGCTTGAGAGTGCGTTGAATTTTGCCTTCTCGCTGTTGTATTCCTCAACGTGCAAGGCGACCTGTTGCATGTAACCTTCGTTGCGCACAAAGCTATCAGCCCAGATCAACGACATGGTGAGCACGATGGCGGCCATCCCGGCATAAGCTGAGCGCTTGCCCCATTTGATGATCTTTTCGTATTTTAAATTTGAACCGACCAGCTCGGATTCGGGAAAGATAACATCGCGAAACAGCTGTCCAAGGAAATAACTTTTCCCCTGCTGTATTGCGGGGGTGACCGCTTCGCGACTAAAACCATAGCTGGCTGCAACGGACGACATTAAGCGGTCGATCGGTGTGCCGTCCTGGGTACCGCTGGTGAAATAGACGCCGCGTAGATAGGGTTGAAAGCGGTAGCGGTTTTTAATGAATGCCTGCTGTACAAACTGATTGATAATGGTGTTCAGGTTTTCCATCTGCAATGGAAACCCCTGTATCGCTGCACGTCGCTTTACATCGCGCTCCTGGTGAACACGCCAGAGCACACGATCATAGAGACGCTTGATAATATTCTGGTATTCATTGTTTAAGGCGTTAAAATTGGGGCTTTCTGAATGCTGTGGCGCATCAGGCAGTGATATCCCCCATACCTGCTCACGATCATCTTTGCTAAGGTCTTCAAAGAACTCTGTGAAACCAGAGACAAGGTCGCACTTGGTAAACATTAAATAGACAGGAAAACGTATTTCTAGCTTCTCCATCAATTCATCAATACGAGTACGGATGGTATTAGCATGTTTAATCCGCTCTTCTTCAGTCTGAGTGAGCAGATCCTGCAGGCTAATCGCAACGATGGCGCCATTGATAGGCCGTCTACGGCGGTGTTTTTTCAACAGATTAAGAAACCCTTCCCAGGCAGAGCTATCAATCATCTTATGGCTATCCTGAGTGGTATAGCGTCCGGCAGTGTCGATCAGTACCGCCTCATTGGTGAACCACCAGTCGCAACTACGTGTACCGCCAACGCCTTTGAGTGCCCCTTTACCAAATTGATCGGCAAGCGGGAAGTCGAGGCTGGAATTGATCAGAGCGGTGGTTTTGCCAGAACCGGGAGGGCCAATGATGATGTACCAGGGTAGCTCGTAGAGTGCTTTTCTGGAACCCTTTCCTTTGAACTTTAGTTTTTTTAATGTCGCTAATGCCTGGCTAAAGCGCTCATCAATCTGCGCGATTTCTCCAGAGGTTTGATCGTTGATGAGGTTTTTTTCTTCCTCCTGGCTGGTTTGTAGATCATCAACCAGCTGGTTATTGCTTTTGCTTTCCTGCGCGCGGATGCGTAAATTATTAAGCCCCCAGATCACAATGACGATGATAATGGCGAGCAGCCTGGCGGTTTCACTGGCGAGCGGCGAGACGTTATCTTCACCAAATTTGAACTCTGCACCGACAAACCAGATCAGCAGTGAAATGGCGGTTAGTCCGATGACGGAGAGAACAATGCTATTGGTAAAAAATGCGACGATTTTTTTCATAAATTACTCGGATCAAACAATTATTTAGATTCGAACAGGTTCGGTTTTTTGCTGCTATCGACGTTCGCAATCTCAGTCAGCTGTTCAGCCACGTGATCGGTGCTCTGGTGTAGCCAATACCTTGTGCCGCTGTAACCTAATATTAAAACACTAATAAATACCGAAGCAGCAACCCATACCGGGATATGCTGGGTGAGTGAGTTACGTCCGCTGTTCAGACCGCGCCCATGGGGAGAAAGTGAGCGTTCATACTCGCCGCGGTGGGTTCGTATAATATGGAACAGTTCATCTCGTAACTGCTCCAATGC
Source organism: Gammaproteobacteria bacterium (assembly GCA_021648525.1). Lineage (GTDB taxonomy): Bacteria > Pseudomonadota > Gammaproteobacteria > SZUA-140 > SZUA-140 > SZUA-76. Next base: position 8,245 of record JAKISP010000039.1, on the reverse strand, counting down.
ATCCCGTCCGCGGTTAATCACGCGGTACTTGCCTTCATAGCCGAGGCTAATACAGATATACATCAACTCTAAAATCTCGATGTTTTCTGCTGGTGAACTGCGCATCCGGTCAATAATCAGAAAAAACTTTTCACCACCGGCAGTCTCATTATGAAAGGTGCTGAGCAGGGTTTTTTGCGTCCATGCACTCTCTGCGCCCCACGGCGTATTGAGTACCGCTTCATCAAGAATCGTACAGATAAGATAGCGTGCCGCCAGCTGGACCTCCTGCTTAACCCCCGCTTCTCGCATCTTGCCATCAAATGCCCTTATTTCGCGTACCAGCTGCTGGTGTAAACCAGCGACATCAGGATGGCTAAGTGATGTGCGGGTTTTGCAAAAGACGGCAATTAATACTGATGCGGCATTAACCAGCTTATTCAGACCGTAGGTGTTCTTAAATTGCTCGGAACCGAGATCAATATTGGGTTGCCGTGTGTAGTTTGATGGAACAGAGGCCGGATCGGCGGCAGCTGGTTGAGGTGTCGCATAGCCACCGGCAGCCCGCCCGCCTGGTACTGGCCGCACAATCGTGCCATCGCCGCGGTTAACGGGTTGCTTAAAGACCGTTTTATCCTGGTTGTCCGAATCATCTGAAGCCATAGTTTATATTCCGAGTGGTCTGTGTGGCGTTATTGTCGAATGGTCCATAGCTCAAGATCCAGCCCAGGGAAGTCACCGCCAATATGCAGTGCAATACCGCCCGCATTTTCAAGCGCTTTCCAGTAAGCATTATTACGCTCAAGTTCAAAGTAGGTGAAACCCGCGTGATAAGGAATCTGGCGTGGTGCAACCGGCATTGGTTTGAGTGGGATGCCGGGCAGGGCGGCATTCACCAGCTCGCGAATGCGATCAACCGGCCCCACTTTTACCTGCGCCGGAAAGTGTGTGCGGATTGAATTTTCTGCAACATCCGCGCGTACAGCCAGCACAAAAAGGGCATTATTCAGCAGGGATGGGTCTGGTATCTGTGCCACACGGATACCAAATTTCTTCTCAACCAGTGGCAGCGCGGCAGCGGTCTGTTCCTGCACCATACTCATGCTCTGCCTTAAAGCGTTGATCACCGGTGAAAAGGTTGCCTGTAAATCATCATGCAGATAAGCAGGGAAACGCGGTGGTCGTTTATCTTTTGCAGAGAAGGTGGCAAGCTCGCCTGTCATCTGTATCGCTTCAGCGAATAGTTGAATGGGGTGTAGTCCTTTCATTGAAGCGAGGTGGGCGGTAAGCGGCTCGATGCGGTTGATCAATTGCAGCAGCATGTAGTCTGAAATTTCGGCTGTGCCGCCACGTTGAATGTCGGCCAGGCGTGCGGCAATTGAATCACCGCGGTGCTGGATCAGCCCAGCCAGTTCCGAGAGAAAACGGGTGAGTCGTTGAGAGGCGTTGCAATCAATGCAGGTAGGAATGTATTCATCATCCAGCAGCACCTTCTTATCGGCTTTAGCCTCAATGATTCTTAAAATACCGATGCAGGCGTAGCCACTCATATCATCGGATTCCAGTAACAGACGGAAACGCAGTTTGCCCACCGCTACCTTAACGCTATCACCCCCTTCGGTAGAGACATCCCTCACTTCCTGGTTACCCGAATAATAACGTGCCAGCCCCTGGCTTTCATCTTCTGTGAGTATGTCGACAGCACCGGGGCGCTTAACCGGAATCGCCAGATAGACAATCTGATTAAGGGTGTTTTCAGGCACTTCAAAGACGGGTGGAGAGTCATTCTGGTCTGGAAAGCTGAAGGGTGTGCCATCTGGAAACACGCCAGCGGCACTGGCGATGGAAAGTTTGCCGAGTTTTAATAACGTACGATCCACTTCAATGTGTTCAACACCCCAGCCATATGAATTTTGTGTCGAATGTTTTCCATCGATGTAGCGCTCGAAATAGCGCTCCTGTTGCTGGAAATGGTGGGGGTTAAGGAACATCCCCTCTGACCAAACTACCTTGCTATCTAATGACATGCCGCCCCGCCTGGATTTTTATCCTACCAATGGATCTTATATGACTAACGCGCATGAAAATATTGTTACGCGAATAGCGTGATTTCATTTTATTATTGACTGGGTTTACATCCACAGTTTACTTTATTTAAGCACGTTTGCTTTAGCTGGTTCTCTTTCAATAATGGTCATTTTGTTAGTCGATATTTTAATTTCAGCTGAAGAGCTAAATACGTTTGTTTGAGCGATCGGGATGACTAATTTATATTTTGCATCTTTATACATCAAAAATTCAGCGAACAGCCCCACATATCGGGTCTTTTCATTGAGCACAAAGCGAACCATACGTTCCTCACCGGGTTGCAGATGCTTTAGCCGATGTTGATCGATTAAATCAGCACCCAGTATTTCACTGTCCCGCTCGAAAATATCGATAAAGTTGCTTTTCTCGAACATATCAGGCGACTTTAGCTCATACATTTTAATGATCAAAGGTGATGGAACCTTATCGTCATCACGGTTGGCATCAGCGCTCACGACAAAGGTGAGTTTAAGATCGGTATCAAGATTAAATGCTTCGCCGACCTTGCTGTTCATGGTCGTACAAGCCACGCTGGTTAAAAGCGCGAGACTCACCAGCGCAAATTTAAAGATGGGTGAAAAGCGCATGGTATCTTCCTTCAGTGGGTTGTTAGGGTTGTTAGCGATTTGTTTTATGCTCATGAGGGCTTCCTGGCCGCAACCAGGCGCTGCATCTGCTCTTCGTACGCCTGTACAAAATCATAACCAAACAGGTGTTGAAATGAGTTGTCCAGATTTTCTGTCATTTCAGCATGGTAATCTTTATAAGATTCCCAGTGTTTTCGCTTCATACCCAGCTGGATCACCCCTGATTTTTTATACTTCTCAAAACGCTGTTCAAGTGTTTCAGGGTCAAGCCGCTCCAGCATGCCACGAAATGCCGCCTGCATCCCCGCCAGTACCGCAACCTGGTGTTCAGAGATGCCCTGAAAGCCTTCGCGCAGCGCATCCAGTGGCGCTTTATAGGCATCGTTCTCCTTAATGAACATGTTTTCCATCGCATCCTCAATGTTAGCTGAGAATTTTAACGGATTGTTTTCGATCGGTTGAATGGTGGTCACATTGATTCTGAACTCTTCTTTGATCTTCTTCCTGAAGCTTAGCACCTGCATCATCCCTTCCATGGTTTCACGCACCATCTGGCCAGCAATGCCATTGATATGAATCACTTTATCATCATTCAGGTTCCACTTCGTAAGCCCCATCGCTTCGATTAAGGTGGCGTCCTGCAAGGTGGCCGCGCGGTTTGCCTGATGGCTGCCTGCAGCCTGTTCGCCAAGTGTTTTCCTGAGCATCGCCAGTTCAGTGGAGAGCTGCTTATTTCGCTCCTTAAGGGTACGGCATTCATTTTCAAGCGCAGTCAGGGCATTACTATTCACCATGCTACTGCCCGGTGCGACAGCTGGCGGTGATGCCTGGTTAGACAGATCATCATCCCAGTTATCAGGAATTAAGTTATTTTCTGTTGTTGCGTCTGGCCACTGCACTGCATCGTTAAGCGCATCGCCATTATTGGCAAAGGTATTACTAAAGAACGCTTCCTCCTGAGTGGCGGACGTGCTCGCCTTATCTAGCAGTGCAAGTGGATCTGTTTCTGTGTTGCTAAAATCGGGCGTTTCGACCTGCGATGGCATATAACTGGCAGCAGGGGACGCAAACGGATCGTTTTGTGGGAAAGGGCTGGCGGTGAATGGATCGATGCTACTGGCTGCTGGATATGGGTTAGCGCTAGCTAAATCGGCCTCGCGGATAGCGATGGCAAACTCATAATCACTAATCCCAAAGCGATCCCCTTCATTCAACGTGACCTTATTACCACCCCCGAGTGGTTCCACTGATCCATTAACAAAGGTGCCGTTGGTGCTTAAATCGGTGAGTGTGTACTGGCCATCTTCATAATCAATGCGGGCGTGAACGGACGACATGTATTTTTCAGGATCATCCAGTACCCAGGCGTTATTCGCCCCGCGCCCAATCGAGCCACCATTTTCAGAAAATGTGTGACGAGGGCTCTCATTACTCGCTGTTTCAGGTGATTTAACTATTGTGAGATCAATTGGCATATCGGTAAATCCTGACTTATCTCTTTATTACTCAACCAGTTAGGTTTGTATAATGCTTATACGGGGCGTTTTATATGCCGCCATATTAATGGCGATCAAGGCGTGCATCCTGATTAAATGCTCAGTATGCCTAATTATAGGACGTCATTATTCCTTATTTTGTATGAAACTGCACTAACGCCCCATTGCTGAAAAAGAGAGGCTGGCTAACCTTTTGTTTATTATCGGTTTATTCTGAATATGGGTAGTTATAGAGCCACCTGTAATTTTTTTATATTATTTTTTTTGCTCGATAACGTTGTTCTCGTGGATAGTGAGAGGGTGGTGTTTGCTGTATCGATTGACGTGCTTTTAACACCGCTAGAGGGCAAAAGGACAACTGCGCAAAGGCCTTACTGTATCATTTTCCTTAAAAAACGGATACGCGGTGACGCTTAAAAATTTTCAGGTATGGTTTATAATTCCCCGCTGGAAGGCTGTGTAAATATGGCATACCATATTAAACTTGAGTCCTTTGCACGATTTTTCACACCGGTATCGTGCAAAGGTCTCGTTATAACTAAAGTGATGCAAAACGAGCCGACAAGAGACAATGCTGCAACAGAAAATCATCGTAGAAGACCCGGTGGGTTGCCACTATCGCCTACAGCTGTTCTGTTCGCCTCCGTTGGGGGTCACGGTTGAGGCCGAGTATTTTTCAGATGACTTCTTTACAGAGCGCTTTGTCTCAAGGCTGAATATATCGCATAAGCGCTGGGTGGATATTTTACAGGAGGCGGATGCAGGTGCCTCTGGTTATCGGCTCACTCCACTCGATTGCCGTCAGGCGATTGCCAGGTTGCTGGTGAGAGGCGTGATCAAAGTTTATAGAATTGACGGTTTTAATCGCGCAGGACGAAAGGTGGATTACCCCGCGATCACAGCGGAGCAAGGTGAACAGTACCGTTTTATGCCCGTGTCAGCGCACCTCGCGGGCGATGTGCAAGACCCCCAGTGGTTCCAGCGAGACCCCCAGCAGGCGAATGACTTTATCGAGCAGCTTAACTTAACGGACGTGCAGCTTGAAAACGTACTTAAATCGTTGGGGCTAGTAGCCGCAGGTACAGGCAGCGCAGCGCTTGCGCAAGCGATCGCGAGTGACCAGGTGGTGGTGGCGCGAACGCAGGTAAGCCTGCTTAAGACCCCTGCCGCCGATGCTGCACAGGCGGCTGATAATGCACCGGTCGAGGAGATAGCCGTCAGGCCTGCATCGCTGGGGCCGCATGACATGGGAGGCGGTGTCGCAGCGGCAGCTATTATCGCGCAAGAAAATGAGGCGGCAGAAAAGCCACTGTGCACACTGCAAAGCGCCATCATCCAATGCTCACATGGGCGCAGTGTTCAAATCACCAAAGAGACGAGCATTACGCCGAGCTTATCAGTGATCTCAACCGAAACCAAAGAGAAAGGACTTGAACTCATCAGCGCTGAAATTCAGGCCGATGACTTATGCACATTACATAAAAATGGCGCATTCAGAATCTCAAGAGAACATAAATTAAAATCAACGACGGCCACTAAAACAACATTCAAAGTGAGCTGCGATCACTGGAATTACAGCAACTTTTTTGAGCGACTCTGGCTACCCAGCATAAAGCCTAAAACCTATCATATCCGTATAAAAGAGACCTGTGAAGCACCTGATATTAAAATCAAAAAGGTAGCCATCAATGTTTACCCCGCTATGAAATGGCACTGGAGCACCAATATCAATTTTGGCAAACTCGATTTTGTGCCGGGTAAAGCAAAAGTCAAATATAGTGCGCTGGCAATTGATGGCAATGTCGATCTTACTTATGATGGCACAAAGCACGACGCCAAAGAGAAATATAAAAAGTACATCACCGAGCCACTTGATGGCTTTAAAAAAATCTGTGATGCAGTGGCGAAAGTGCTGGAAGTGATCAATGACCCCCAAGCGGCATTAATGCGTATTGCGACGCAAACCGATAAGAAAAAGCCTGCGGATGGCAAAGATAACAAAGATGGAAATGAAACCCGTTTGGTCATCCAGTGGCCCAAACTATCCATTGATTATGACTCAGCCTTGGTTGAAAATGGCTTGTCTACCTATGTTGACCATGATTACCGCATAAAACTAGAAGCCAAACCGCTGCTTGATATCGATATTCAGGTTGATGTACTGGACTCGATGATTTCATTAGCACCGCTGCCCGTAGCGGAATTGATACGTTACGCTAAAAAACGTATAGAAGAGGACTTTGAAGAAGAACAGGCAGTTGGCATACGGGGTGAACTGGATATCATCTTTACCGTTAAAGCGACCCTTGATATTCAATCCAGTGAGATAAAAGGCCTTCATCATGTCAACGAGCACGATGTGACGGTTGCGCCCGTAAAAGGAGAGTTGAAAATACCCGCCAAACTAAAGGGGGCGGTAAAGGCAGAAGGGAAATGGTTTATTATCTCATTTTCTGTGCATTATGGGCTGAAAGGTGAAACTGAGTGGTCTGGTGATTATGAATTCGGACAGGATGACGTTGGCATTTACTTTTCCAATACCGTTGAGTTTAAAGGGATTGATGTGACCTTGACTAAGTATGAAGAGGTTAAGGTTCAAGTTGAAAGTAAAGAATCCCAAACTGATGAGATGTTTGAAGCTGATGGTGAGATTAGCTATGAAAGTGCAGATATTGATGGTTCCGTTGAATTTAAAGATGGTCAAGTGAAGGGGGAGGTAACACTTAACGCAGAAGAAGAGCAGCGCTGGAGCTGGATGAAACCAAAAAATGATACTGAAAAGCAAGCGTCAATCAAACGTTATTTTGTAAAACACTGACATGAAAAAAATAAGACTATATATAATATTAATAGGTATAACGATGATGAATACTGTGTTCGCAGATACTAACTATAGCCAGCCAACCTTCTCACTAGAGTTTAATATCTACGGTACGGGTGCTGAAATTCTGTTTAATGATATTCCTGTTTATTATCATGATGGCCAAGGGCAGACTATCTCGCAAAAGCCGGTGCCTGAATCGATTATTGACGGTGAGAATGTGTTAACGGTTAGAAGCTTTCCTCTTGATGAGGATGGTGGCCAATACGAGAAAGAGGCACATATTGAGGCGATCATCTCAGTGCGCGAGAAAGATGGTTTACCCAATGAAGGAAAACCTCTTCTGCAAATAAAACTCAACCCAACGAATGAGGTGGACCTCCTGCTTGAAGGTACTGTCACTGAATATGGTGATAAAGAAGCTGTTGTGCTTAGTCATGCAGGGAAGCAAACCATTACTGAACGACGCACTGCCATTCAATCTCCCTTTCCACGTTGGGCTTGGCAAGATGGCCAGGTGATCGACGATACACCTGAAAATTTTGAAAGCCTGTTGGCTGTTTATAAACAAGTCTGGGCAGCGTTAAATGATGGGGATAAGGAACGTGTTCGTGCGCTATACGACCCAGCGGCAGAAGAGTTTGCTTATGCTTACCACTATCAGGATAAAAAACAAGGCCACCGGATTATGAATACGGGAGGATTGATTGGTGATGATGACTGGAAACTAGGGTCTATGGATAATTTCTTAAATAAATTTAATTATGGTTTAGATATTATTTCAAATGGGAGAATTGTTCGGATTCTGGATCAGAAACAACGCTCTCCTATTGTTTATTTAAGCCGGAAAGCAAAAATTATAAGTATCCAAAAATTCGGTTTCTACAAAAACAAAGCAGGTGAGTGGATCATGATTCGTTAAGGTACTCCCCGTTTATTGATTTCAATATTACCCCTTGATCCTGGCTCCAAAGCAATCCCCTCACTGGATGTAATCGCCAGTGCCAACGCTAAAAAGGCGCCAGATAAAGCAACGTTAAAGAAGACAGTCATAATATAAAAATACCCAACACGCAAAAAATAACACCGTTTGGCCTTCGCACTGATTATACGAATTCAGGCACATTTAATCAGATTAAAGCATTAGATAAAGAAAATTCCTGTTATAAAATATATAGCACGGGTGAAATAGGACTTCTTATGAAGCCTGCTTTTTTAGCTGCCCCCCCCCCCCCACCCACACACACAAACTCCCCAAAAGATCCAAAACCCCC
>JAKISP010000038.1 GCA_021648525.1 Gammaproteobacteria bacterium | reverse complement strand
ATTCTCCCAAAAGCGTCCGGTACATTCATCTTCTGCATTCGCCTGTCGTGCAATTCCTTCATTCAAGACCCGCATAAACCAGCTGATATCAATGAGTCGCCCACGCCATAACGTGATGCAATCATCCAGTACAGCCCGTTCAGCACGACTCATTGATTCCCCACGTAGATAACGTTGAGACAACAGGTTGCCGGAAAAAGCTGGTGCTAGCGACGAATGACTTCATCAACTGACCACTCAGTTGCACGCGGTTGATCCACAAACAGAACGACATGGTAATGATTAGACATCACCGCATAAGCACACAGATCAATCGAAAAGATGCCTGATAGAAAATAGAGCTTATCCTCAATCCATTGTTGACGATGCTCAAAACTGCGAGCAGTGGCTGAATCTTCACCGCACAAAAAGGCGCGTCGAACGCAGCGCGAGACGCAATGATAATAAGGGGTACTGGCCAGCGAGACCTGAGAACAGCGGGGTTTAGGCATTGGTCACTCCTTGACGCGATGCGTTGAAATTCTACGTGATAACTTATAACTAGATTATTATGTTGTCAAACTTTATCATGGGTGTCTCCTTAGATCCCGTGCGTACAGAAAGGGCTGGATCCGTCGTTAGTTTTGTATTGAATGGTATTCGGGTCGATTTTTTCTTGTTCCCACGCTGCCGCGTGGGAACCAGTAATCGAGGTAAAAAAGTGATGAATGACCGCTATTGATTTTCGTGCTTTAAAGTCACCAGCACCGCGTTGTGAGCTGTGCTAACATTTCTGTGCTGGGCAGCTCACCCTGGGTTGAAATCAGGGTTGGAATATCGCTGACTAACAATGCATCCGGGCCTGGCTCACGGCCCCTGGCGCTAATCAAGAAGCTACTGCGGTTACTCGCAGTGCGCATTGCACAACGATTTTCGAGTAGCGCCGAACGGTCGAGAAATGATTCGGGCAATTGCAAAATACCCGTGGTGGCATCAACATCCGGGGTGGTCACTGTGATCACACCATCAAGCCCGGCCGGGCCTGCGGAGGCATCAATCACGCTGTCGGGCGAGATAATGTATGCATAGGCCTTGATATTGATATTGCCACCCGCCCCCTGCCGCGCATTCGCGCGAAGGGTGCTGCTGTCACTCAGAATCACGATATTGGCATCAATCACCTCATTAATGCGGATGTCGCCGCCATCGCCATCGCCACCCGCTACCGATGTGGTGATTTCAGACTGATTCACCATGCGAAACAAGCGACCGGCACGAATCACGATGTTGCCCGCATCGGTTTGCTGGGTGTTTAAATTGATACGGCTATTATCAAGAATCAGCTGATTGCTCGCGGTAACAGAAATGCTGCCGGATTCACCCAAACCAGCACCAGCATCGCTCCCGAGGGGCAGACTATCTGGCACAAACAGGCTCTCAGCCGTGAGGTTTGCGCCGTTGCTGATCTCAATATTGTCACCGTTCACGCTGATACTGCCACCCCGGCCGACTGACGATGTGTTAGCGCTGAGCGTCACCTCATCAGTAATCAAAAGATCTGCCGCTTCAATCGTGATGCTGCCAGCACTGCCGGTAGCGCCGCTTATGCTCTCTGCCGATATCGTGCCATTGCCTTTAATTGCCAGGTGGTGCTCTTTGGCCCGAATCATAATATTGCCCGCGTTACCACGCCCCTTGGTTGCGCTCAGAATGGCCGGGGTTTCACCACTGATATTGATCGTATTAGCATTAATGGTGATAGTGCCCCCTGCGCCACTGCCCGTGGTACGATTTGCAATTAGACCTCCTTGATCGATGGTTAATTCATCCACCCATAGCGTGATATCACCTGCTTCAGATTGTTCGCTCAAGCCGCTGCTGGTTGCCTGTATTCTTCCGCTATCCGTTAACTCGAGTTTTGAAGCGGTAATAGCGATGTTGCCGGCGATGCCACCACGGCTTGCACTGCTACTGATTTGACTCGAGATGTTAGAGAAAAAATCAATGAACTCACCGGCTATTTTAATCTCACCACTGTCAACAATAATGGATATGTCATTGGCATGGATCCCTTCAGTGCTTACGTTACTTGTTATTTGAGAGCCATTTTTCAGCGCCAGATGATCAAGCAGGTTAATAATAATCCCATCTTTTTCGCTACCTGGCGCGCTGCCTGCTACTGTGGATGAGTTCAATATCGATTGGTTATCCATTAAAAGCGTTTGCGCTTCAATGTTGATCAGGCCATCGGTGACCCTCAGTTCACCGCCAACCAGTATTATATCCGCAGCCACCAGTGATAATGTTTTGCCTGGATCAGGTTCCAGCCGCGCATTTTCAATCGTTATTGCGGCAACACTACTCTCCAGAAACCCGAAGGAGAGCGGCACGGCGGAGGAGAGCGTGGCCGGGCCAGACAGCGCTGCCGAAAACACCGCCCCATCCTGGAAGACGATGCTATCCGTGGTGGACACATGAAAAGAGCCACCGACATTCAGGGTGGCGCCCTGCCCGAAAGTGATGCCACTGGGATTGATCAAAAAGAAATGGGCCTCGCCAAATTCACGTGAATTAATCTCGCCATAAATCACGGAGGCTTCCCCCGTAACGCGACTGATGATGTTATTAATATTCAGCGCATCGGGATTGATGAAGTTGGCCACATCCCCTTCACCCACATTGAATTGGTCAAAGCTGAAAAACAGGTTTTCACCCCGCCTGCTGGTGCTGGTAATGTCGTAAAAAGAGGCCCCTCCATCCTCCCTCGGCAGGTTTATATTCGTCCCCAAACCAGAAGAGGTGATGTTTGTCCCCTGGCAATAAGCGGCAAAACTCATCGCGCTGAGGCATAGATATAGAGCCGGGTAAAAAGCTTTATTCATCTTTAAAGTTCACTCTCTTCCCTTGCAAATGCCTTGCTGTATTCGCGATGCTAAGCTTCGGCGGGATCATCAACAATCGATGATTCGATGATATAGAATCTCTTTCGTCGCATCACCCTCAATCAATACTACCCCTTTACTGGCGCAGCATGCACGCAATACCGCACCTCAATTTCCCGTAGATCGATTGACATTGAGGCACATCAATATTTTGTATCGCGTTTCCACGCCCAATGGACCCTTCCAGGCGCATGTTTTACGTGTGCCTGTGCGGATACTCACGTGAATTAATCCGCTCTTAAATCACGGTGGCTTCGCCTGTGATGCGATCGCACGGAGAGATAAAACAGCAGGATGAAACTCCATTGATTACCGGTCATTTTTATTTTTACATGGGCGTAATAGGTGGGAAAATTCCGCCATCATCAATGTCGATACCAGAACCATCATCTTCAAACACCACTATTCCAAATAGATTGCCACTTTCTGTGACTGTTGCACCGCTATAAACATCGACTGCAGAGGTTATACGTACTACCATCGCTGCTCTACTGTTATCCACCATTGTTAAAATGTCATAGATTATCAGTGTGCTGACTTCAAGCACAGAGACTCCAACACCGTTAGTAGTGACAGTGACTGTTCCACAAATAAAAGCGGTATCACCTATCGTCAGTAGTATGTTTTCAGACGTAGAAAGATCTTCAATGACCCTGCCGAAAGTTGAACAAACATCATCATCCGCCACCGCAGATTTTATAAATGAAAAATCCCATTTATTTAACATCTGCGTGACAGGGCTTTGCTTTACTTCATCAATATTTTGTTTAACATCCGGTACAGATGTTGGGCCCTTTACACCCGTACCTGGAAACTTAAACGGGACATCACTGCCAATCGCAATGCCACTCCCGGTATTTTTCGTCGCATGAAGATCACCTAATACAACGGAAGAATTTTTATCGATAAAAATACCGTGCTTGCCACCGGTCAACGTCAAACCACTAATGATGACATTTTTTGCACCGCGCACCTCGATGACGGAAGCGCTGCCATTGCCGGTGATCGTTTGTCCCTCTCCCACGATGACCATATTATTCTGCGTAATCACCACCGGGGTGTTTTCCCGGCACTCACCCACTACTTTGATGCGTGTGCCGGTTTTGGCGTTTTTTACCACTGTGGATAGTGACTCGTGATTACAATTTACCGTTACCACCTCTGGTTTACTGCTTTTATTGTTTAGTATTACAAACAGAAGAATGAGCAGCAGTACAACCGCGACTGCAATAAACGCTTTATTAAATTTCATGATTTTTTCCTTGTTGTTTAATCAATATTTCCAGTTACTAATCAGTGCACTCATTAGTAAGGTTGTGTTAATTCCACCTGTTCCAGCATGCCACTCCATGCCGATTGCAAGGTGTGATCCCCAGGATTGTTGCCCCATGCCACGTGGAGGGTGGTCAGTGCGTCGTACCAGATACCGCTGCTGGCATGTGCATTGGCTACCGTGAGCGGGTCATCGCGTTGTGCCATCAACCTGGCCGCTTCATCGGCGGCAATCCGTTCAATATATGATTTCACCACCAGGTCACCCGCCGCGCCTCCCTCTGCGCCACAGTTGATCCGCAGTGACCATTCATAGGTTTTACCGACTTGCAGATGAATGCCGTGTTTTGCAATATCGATGACATGAATGCCAGGATCAATCGGCGCTGGCAGATGCCACTCAAGCAGCGGCTCGACTGCTGCATGGTGGCTCAACGTCACCACCGCAGGTTTTTGACTCATGGCAGAGGTATGCCAATAGAGTTGTGGTTGTGCCTGTGTGGTCAGCCCCACATGTTCAGGGGCCAGCAGTGTGACGACCGGAAACCCGCCACAACCCCGTGTGCCGCCCTGACTGGTGCGAATTTTCGGGATGGGTCTAATCGGTTTAGGCGGCACGTATGGCACTAAAGCCATTGGCAACGGCTTTACCCCGACTTGCTCTTTGCTGGGCGCCTGGTACTGATCGGCTGCGTGGCTGTGCAGTGGCAATAAGATAGCCACCATAAGCACTGTGAAATTAATTAAAGACTTCATTTCATGACCTCCTTATGTGCTTCAACAACGTCACTATGTTTATCCCAAATGCGATAAACCGTGATCTCCCTTTTTTTACCCCGCAGATGACATTGCCCCAGCGAGGTAGTGTGGTATGCGGGTTTCAAATAGCGATAAACGCCTTCATCTACCAAAATACGAAAATTGTGTGTCTGATCGCTTTTAAAGGCCTCTTTATCAAAATTTTCCAGACGAGCCGCGGTATTGATCACATCGCCCACGGTGGTGTATTTCATCCGATGGGCACTGCCCAGGTTGCCGGCAATCGCTACGCCGCAGCAGATGCCAATCCGCAGGCGACAGGTCGGCAGATCATCACTGCTCAGTTCATCATTAAGATGGCCGAGCGTGGCGCCCATTGCAAGCGCGCAATTCACCGCCTGCCGTGCATCCTCTCTGATTTCAGACTCGCTTTCTCTGGCAATGGGCACCCCGAAATTCACTTTGATGCCATCCCCCGCATAATCATCCACAATGCCGCCATGTTCTGCTGCAATGCAGGTCATGGCATCCAGGTAGCGATTAATCCACTCCATGGCAATGGCGGGGTCCATACTCTCTATGGGTGAGGTATAACCTTGCAGGTCAATAATCATCACGGTCACCGTGAGGCGCTGCGGACGTGGCCTGCCCTCTGCCATAAACTGTTCACGTTGCTGCCACAGCATGGTCGCCACTTCAGGCGCAACAAATTTACCAAACAGACGCATGATCAGTTCACGTTCGGCATGTTCACGCTGCGCGCAATAGAGAGTGGCCAGCGCCAGGGTGCCAATATAGGCAAGCGCGACGGGCGGCGCCGGAAACCAGAGTCCCTTGAAAAATATATATTGCGTTAACGCCCATAACAGCGCAACCCCTGCCGTTATCAAGACGATGAGCAGCCACGGCCGCTGAATCCAGACCCCCAGTACGGCGCCTAAAATAGCGGCCAGTGCGATCCAGAAAATCTCCATGGCTTCCGCCAGTGTTGCCAGTGGTGCATCGTGGTGTAACGCCACTCTGATTAGTTGGTCCACAATATGGGCCTGGATTTCAAGGCCATAACGGGAGTGGGCTGCGCCCCAGCCGGTACTCAATGGAGACTCATGCCGATCAATCACGCTGGCGGCCGTCATGCCCAGAAGAACCACCCGCCCGCGAATTTGTGCGGCACTCAATTCACCATTCAGTAGTTGCGATAAAGAGTATGAAGAGAAGGGCGTGGAGCCCTGCTCATAATCCAGCAACATCTGGTACCCACCCTCATCCGCATGTTGATAACCGCCATCATTGCCGTCAAAACGCGGTATGGTTGTCTCGGCAAGCCTGATATATGATTTGTCAGCGGGGTCCGCCGTGAGCGTAATGTTGAAATGTTGTAGATATTTAAGCGCCAGTTGCAACGCCAGCGAGAAATAAGGCTGGCCATCGTCATCCCATACCATCAATAGACCTCGACGGATCACCCCGCCGTTGTCCTGTTTCAGATCAGAAAAACCGACCTGGTTAGCCTCTTCTATAAAGCCGGGTCGAGGGACCGCTTCACCGAGGCGCTTCTCAATCATCACCACCTGCGGGATGTGGTTAACCGCGGCGCGCAACGCTTGATGCCCCTGAGTCGGGAAATCACGATAGAGATCGACGCCGATCGCGCGCGCCCCTTGTTCATCCAGCAGATGCAGCGCCCGGGCCAGTGAATCATCACCAATGGGGTAACCCAGCCGCCGGATATCTGATTCATAAACCCTGATCAGTAGCACGGGCGAGCCGCTAACACTCGCCATGGTGTTAGATTTTAGGTGAAAATCATACAGCGCAAGCTCCAGTTCCTGTAACAGGCCGAGCTGGCGTATACCCACCACCATGCCAAATATAAACAGCGCGATACTGGTGGCCGCGATGGGTTTTGAATGGATTATTTTGACCATCTGCATCATCTTATAACCAGCCATTAATGAGCAGATAGGCTGACCAGTAACCCGGGTGGCGGAAACGCATATCGTTTAACATCGCCTGCTGGGCGCGCTGCATCGCGACAGCGCGCGATGCTTGCGGGTCTTGCAACTGTCGGTAAAAATCACGAATCAGTTGTGATGCCGCAATATCATCCACTTTCCATAACGTACCCACCACACTGCGCGCACCTGCTTTTATCGCCATGCCCGATAACCCCAGTGCTGCCCGCTCATCACCCTGAGCCGTTTCGCAGGCACTCAGCACCAGCAGTTCCAGAGGTCGTTTCCTGAACTTGAACATCCCGATCTGTTCTGCCAGCTGATTCATGCTCAAACGACCGTCATAAGTCAGGATGAAACTGCTATCTGCATTACCCGAAAACTTTCCATGCGTCGCGATATGCAGCACATTGAGTTGTCTGTCGGCCAGTGCATCTTTGAATTGAGTTTGCGTAAAGTCTTCATCCAGCAACAACTTGCCATCATATAGATCATTGATGCCCTTTAGCTCTTCAGGGACAGACTCAAGCGCGGGAAACCCCTGTACAGATCGGCTTAACCCGACATAGAGTGGCTTAATCTGGCGACGATTCAGTGGTGCTGGGTCAGTCAGCTTCACCCCCGGGGTGGTTGCGATAGCATATTTTTCGATTAAAAACTGCTCACCATCATAAAGTGCTGCGATCGGGATAGTGCGTAACGCACCATCTGGAACGAATACCAGGGTATCAATACTTAAAGATTCCAGCTCATTTTTAAATGGGGCGATCAACCACTCATATAGCTGTTCTCCGTGGGGGCGATACTGGTTCGTGGTGCGTTTTTCCAGCAGGCGGCGAAAGCGGTGAATTTCAGCAGAAAGCGTATTGTTGTCAACCGGTACACTGTAACGTTTCATCTCACCACTGGGGAAATCCAGCAGCAGCTCCAGCCGATCTTCAAGCATTATTGGGTAAATCACGACGGCGGTGGCGGATACTTTACTGACATCTTTGACCTTTGCCTGCAACTTATCGACACATTCATCCTGAAAATAGTCGCGTAACTCCGCGGCTTTCATCTGCTCCACCAAATCTCGCACAGAACGTAACAGCGTGGCCTTTGTTATATTGTCCCGACTCTGCTGTGCCTCTTTTAACAACAGATCGACCAACTGCAAATAGAGTCGCTCGGTGGAAATTTCACCCATTGATGATAAAGAAAAACTGGGTAATAGCTTAATGGCCTGCCGATAGGCATCCACCGCTACACTGCGCTGACCGGATGCCGCCAGCAATCGACCTCTTTGCCATTGCCACAGAAACATCGACTGCGTTGCGTCGGCCTGTTGCGCATGGAAAATGGCCCTACGGGTGAAGGTCAAGGCTTCCGGGTAGCGTTTCTCAGTTTCAAAAAGCTCGCCGGTATAACCCAGCGCGTAAGAGAGAGCTTTAATATCATTAGCCCGAGTGGCCATTTTTGTGGCCTTGTTAAACAGGTGGAAGGCCTGTAAACGTAAGCTGTGGCTGGGATCGTTAAGTTGTTCATCAATCTGTGCCAGAGTGCGGCCGAGATTGATCAATAAATAAGCGGTTTCATGTGGTGTCAGGCCATCATGAGGGATAGACAGTGCCTGGTAAGCCAGCTCTTTTGCTTTATCCCACTGGCCATTTTTCAATGTGAGTCGTGCGGCATCCGCCAGTGCCTGTGCTGCTAGTAACCATTGACCCTGTTGTTTCGCCCGCGCTGCACGGGATACATAAGAGGTGATGGTCTGTGTAGAAACGGATTCAACACTGTTTTCCTGCGCATAAACCCCAGCAGAAACCCCCGATATGCAAAAACATGCCATCAAAATAAACCATAGTACTGGCTTTTTATGATGACTATTACACCCCGCGCCGAACATCCGAGTATCCTTATTAAAATGAAATAGTGGCCGCCCTCCATGGCAGTGTTATCCCGTTCACAAACAGCTTATGATTCGCTTCTGCCAAGAATACTCCAGAAAATTTTATCTATCACGTTAATATTCACATATATTTTGAGATTTTTGCACGATACAGGCGAGCAACAAAAACGGACGAATTACCCTTTCTCCAACTGGGAAGCATCCCTCACCGCACCCTTCTCGATTCGGTTCGGATCTAAACCACTCCTGGTATGAACAGTATAAGGGGCTAAAATAGAGCCTTAAAAGGCCCATTTTAGGGATGAAAATACACCTTTAAGGATTGAAAGGGACATGCCCGGAGCGAATCGCTACGGGTATATTCCTCGTGCTTGATAGATATGTGAGTTAGAAGCTTGCAGATAGTCCAATATTTGTCCGGTAGTCGACAGCTGCCTGCGTGCCATTTGAATCATCAAGTACTGGGATGCTGATCGACGTGTATAAATTCCATCTGTCTGCTAATGTGATACGAACCCCAGGTGATAGATAGATTAAGTTGCCACCACTATGTACTGATCTGGTTTCATGCGCTTCATTTTTAGCACGGAGTTCGCCGTTTAATTCAAGGATTGCATCCCAGGAAATATGTTGATGGCTGCTGTGATCATGATCATCGCTGGGTGTTTCCATTTTGAATCGATAAGACCATGCGAGATTGTAGTTGAGTAGACGGCCAATACGGGTGTTCTGTGATCCTTTCCGGGTATGTAAGTAGAGCAGGTTGGCATCAAAATTACCGCGCCCTGACGTGCGGCTAGCAGCGATACCGATCATGGGATGCCATGCGCCACTGCCTGGTTGAAACTCGCCTTCAAACAGAGTGCCTGCTTCTGAGAGATCATCATCACCGGTGGGTAGTTGTAATCCTGCTAGTAGAGCGAATTTTGTATTTGTGTCATTTAATGGGCTGAGTTGGTAAAGCGCAAGCAGGGTGCTATCCCCCATGCCTTCTGAGTCCTGGTGTGTGTGAACTTCTGCATGATCGGCATGTAATTCACCGGAGCGAATCGCTTTCCTGTTTACATAGGGAATGGTGAGTCCGAGGGTCAACGTATCACTAACACCGAAGGCAAGGCCAATATAATGAGTGGTTAACGAGTTGATACTATGAATGTCTTCAGCATTATGAGCGGCCTGTTTGAGCACTGTATCTGACAATGGTGAAAAATTGATGCGCTCAGTGCGGAAGCTAGTTGACCATGTTCCAGCACCAATGCCACTGGCTGGAATGGTTATTAAAGGCCCTGCCTGATTGGCACCGAATGTTGTGGAAGGGTGGTCTGCATAAGAGAACGGCATAAAAATGGGTAGTATTAAAAAAGACAGAAGAGCCTTTTGTTTAGCCTTATACATTATTATTTTCCTTGCGGATGTAAAATTAAAGATACTATTAAGATGATGATACTGAATTATTGATGTCAGTAGAATGCGACAAATTGTCACGTGCGGTGTAATGTCGCAGTTGATCTGGCCCTGGGTAGGAGCGGAGGTGAAAGATTAAGAATTAATCGGTGACCTGTTCAGTATTATCTTGATCTAAGATTAATTGAAGATTCAGATGCAGCAAAGGAAGTGTAATGCTAAGAAGAGCTGGAACCTGCACCGTAGGTTATCTGTGTCATATCGTGTAATGTGGTACTAATCGTGAAGCCTGTTTTCTCAAATCCGAGAATTATAACTATTACCTTGAGCTGTGGAAGCGGTTATCGAAAAAAGAGAGTTGATATGCTTTTTTCATTTCTATTTTAACTAAAGTTACGATAACTATTAGGGTCGAGCAAAAGACTCTTCACTGTGTCGCTCGCTTGCTCATGTGTGAATTCGACGTTGATGAGTAGCGTTAATGCGGCAGTTTCATTTTTTTCAAGTAGCGCTTTTGAAAATGCATCTAATGCGCCAGCGTTAGTGAGGCGGTCAGTTAGTGACATGCCTGTATATTTTTTATCAGCCATAGTGCTTTCTCTTCTGTAAAATAATCTGTCACGGTACCATTTTTATGGGGTTAAGTGCGAGTGTCGTGTCGCATCAGTAAAAAGAAGGCTGATCACTTTTTTGCTGTAAATGCCTCGGGTCGCCAGCTATCGCTATGATCTTCTATGATCTGTTTTTTCTTAATCTTCTGTAAAAGACTGTTGACCTGTTTTTGTAAATGTTCGTTAGCCTGATCACTTTTTTGTTGGCTGTAGTAGTGCTGTTGTACCTGGATGATAGTGGCGCGCATTGCATCATCTACTCCGTGCAGAGCTTCCCACTGCTGTCGCCCCTGGTCGAGCGTACGTGTGTCGAATGCTGCTAACAGCTGGGTTTGTAATGGGTGGATCGTGTCTTCTACCGACGGTGTTGATTGAACGAATTCTATTTTAGTAGCACGGTGATGCTGATGTTGATGCCACCAGATTAATGCGGTGGTTAACCATGCGAGGGTAATAATGAATGTGGCCAATTGCCAGGATAATGCTGAATTCGTGGGCTCATTTTCTGCGAATGTCTGAATGGGCAATTTCTCACTGGCAGGCGTATTTTGAGCAACTGGCAGCGGTGCTGAAATGACGGTGAATTGCTGTCCGACTAGTGTTACCTGTGACATGGCAGAGCGTTCTGGATCAAAATAGGGGATCGTTACATCGGGAATACGATAGGCCCCCGCTTGTAATGGCATGATGAAGTAACGGTAGGTGACGGTGCTACTGCCATCAAGGCTTCCCGCTACAATTTTACGTGTGTCACTTTCTGAGTAGACCTTTAGCCCTGCCGGAAACTGGATAGATGGGGGTGTTGGTGAAAGGTTAATAAGGCTTGTTGCCGCCTGCAATGTGATCAATAGTTGAAAGCTCTGGTGTTGAGTGATCTCATGGTTAATGGTTGATTGTGTTAACAGCGGTTTTCCAATGATGGCATGGGGTGGCACCTCTTCAGGTAGTGGCATTGCCTCGATTGTGATGTCATTAAAGGGGAAGCGCAGCTGTTCACCCGTGGCTGTTTCAACCCAGGCATCAGGCAGATATAAATGAATGGTTTGATTAATGGCGGGTGCAACTGCCCAGGCGGTACGAGTCACGTTATAGCTGACACCATTATGTTCTTCGGTACGATCAGACTGGGGTAGCTGATTCAGCTGAATCTGTAGTTTTGGTTCGCTTTCAATCGGGCCGCCCAGTTTTGCACTCTTGAGTTCAACGCGGTGGTAAAGATCGAGATAGACAATGGTCTGTTCGCGTAACCAGAGCGCGCTCTTTATAGCACCGCTTCGAGTAAATGCGAGTGGTCTGTTTTCAACGCTTGTTGGCAGCACCGTGATGATGATCGGTTTTGAGCTTTCGCCATCGACCGTAAAGGGGGGAATGGTGAGTTCGCCTGCTCTTTTGGGAAACAGCGTGACGGTCACTTCTGAGCTGGAGCGTCCTCGATTTCTGAACGGGCTATAACGATTACTTGCCTGTGGAATACTCAGTTCAAAGTTATCCGTTAACAGGGTCAGGTCAATGTTGGGGTCGATACCCTGTGCGCGCAGGCGTGTATCGCTATTGATTAATGCGAGCGTTAAGGTGATGTGCTCACTGATAATGAGCTGTTTTTTATCGACGTGCGCTTCAAGTGTCGCGGCGCTTAGCACGGTATTAAAGAGCGCAAGCAACAGTGTAACCACTACAGGGAATAGATGATGCCTTACCACGGTTTTTCCTCTGCCTTTAATTTGATACCTTCTTCTTGTAAAGAGAAACGCTGTTTCATGAACGTATGCCCGAGCCGTTTGTTGATTGCCTGTGCCTGTTGTAGTGCATTGTCCCAGTTGATTGACTGAGTGTCGCCATCTTGACCCGTTGGCAACGCTGATGGCTGCTCGTTACTCGTTGTCTGTTGTTGGGCTTTGGCAGAAGAGTGATCGCCTGTCTCTGGTTGGTTTTGTGGGTTACGTTGTTCACTCTGTTGACTGGTTGATGCCAATTGTGATGCGCTTTGTTGCGCCTCATTATCATGGCTTGTATGGGCGGCTATTTGCGGTTTTTTTTGTAGTTCACTTTCCTGAACACCCCCTTGTTGCATCCGTGCTTGATTGACCAGATTCAGGTTAAGTGCAGCGTGTGAGAAGTTACTTTGAAAGTGCAGGGCGGTTTCAAAGTCGTTGGCAGCATCATCGAATTTTTGAATGCGGCTGAGTGCATTACCTCGGTTGTAGTGGGCCTGCGCACGTTGCGCATCATCTTTTGCAAATAGCAGTGCACGGCTAAATGCATCAGCGGCAACTTGCCACTGCTGTTGTCGGTATGCCGCGACACCATAACCTGATTGTCCATTGTAACTATCGATTTCGCTGTAGCGATAAGCAGCTTCAGCATGGCGTTTTTCGGAAAGCGCCTCAAAGGCCTGTTTTTCATGCCACATATCAAAGAGTGATGTGGCGTGTGCAGGTGAGGGCGGGGTAAGTATTAATACAGAGAGTATTATCAAAAGAAGATTGGCTCGCTGCTGCCTGATACCGGAAATAATGAACAGTAATATGGCCGCAGCGATTAACCATGAAAAAAACTGGAACTGTTGTGGTTGATATGGGACTCGATAACTGTTGAGAGCTTCTAGTTTGTCGAGTTGACGAAAGATCGACTCCCAGTCACTATCGTCATTACTCATGGGGGTGTAGACACCACCGCTAGTGGTGGCGAGTTGCTGCAATGCCTCTTCCTCTAATCGTGATACGACTACCTCGCCGTTGTAGTGAAGACGTTTGCCCATTTCATTGGGCACCATGCCGCCAGCTGAGGTACCTACGCCCATAATCATTAATGGCATTTTAATTTTATGGAGGCGTTTGGCGATGTTGATGTTTGCATGGGCGTTAAAATTTTCACCATCGGTGAGCAGTACGATTGCCCGTCCCTCTTTTTCGCTATGGGCAAGTGATTGAATAGCACGTTCAAGTCCCTGTGCCAGGTTGGAACCGAGTCTACGTGTGAGCGTGGTTTCCAGTGCATCACTGAAGTGGTGTAATGTGTCACGATCTGCAGTTAACGGCAGTACTTTATAGGCGTTGCCTGAGTAAGCAATGAGACTGGTGCGATCTGCTTTCAGGCGAGTGGTGAAATCACGCAGTTCAAGTTTAGCGCGTGTTAAGCGTGTTGGGGCGATATCATCCGCGGCCATTGATGGCGAAATATCAATGACGACTGCAATGTCGATACTGCGCGCGATATTTTTTTCACTGCTATCACTAAAGTGGGGACTGCTAGCAGCGATTGCGATTAACATCCAGGCAGCCGATAGTAACCATGATATTGAGTAGCGGTGTGGATTTCGAGGTTGAGTGAGTAGCCAGCGCCATAGGTTAGGGGCGATAAACTGGGCCAGTCGCGTTGTGTGTTGATGGCTGCGTGGGCGCAACTGTTGCACCATCATGATGCCGAGCGGTACGATGAGCAGTAGCAGCCACCAGGGTTGGCGCAGTGTTAATTGATCCAGGTGCTCTATCATGGCAGTACCTGCTGCCGCGTATTGCGTTCATTAAGCAGTAGCAGTGATAATGCTAGTAATAGTGGTAACCAGAACCATTCGTCACGTGGAATCAATGTTGGGTCATCAATGTTGGTGGGTTCAAGTTGATCGATGTCATTAAATATTGCCTGTAGTGTCTGCGTATCATTGGCATGAAAGTAACGCCCGCCAGTCTCTGTTGCGATGCGTTGTAGCAGCGTTTCATCTAATGGCAACTCAGTATAGAGCGGTTGCTGTTTGGGGCCACGTGGGAAGGCGACCATGCTGTTGGTGCCGACACCGATGGTATAGATGCGCAGTTGATATTGCTGTGCGAGCAGTATGGCAGATTCAGGGCTGACATGTCCGGTGGTGTGGCTGCCATCTGTGAGTAAAATAAGGATACGTGATTTAGCCGAGCGTTCTCTCATGTGGTCGGCGGCGAGCGCAATGGCATCACCCAGTGCGGTTCGTTCACCAGCAAGGCCGTTATGAATCTCGTCGAGAAAATCGTGTGCCATTATCAGGTCGGTGGTGAGCGGCATAAAGACAAAGGCATCATCCGCAAAGGCGATTAAACCGACCCGGTCGCCATCACGTTGTTTGATAAACTGTTGCGCCATGATTTTAGAAATATCGATACGACTGGTGAGGTCATTTTCGTGAATGAAGTCCTGTGCCAGCATCGAACCAGAGATGTCGACGGCAAGCATCATGTCGTGAGCGGGGCGTTTGACTGGTTCATCATTATATAGCCATTGTGGGCGTGCTGCCGCGATAAACAGCAGCGCACAGCCGAGTATCCATAGCCACGGTAAGCGTGCCTTCTTGTGGCTTGCATTGGCAAGCTGTATTAGCAGTTCCGCCTGGCTATGACGAATGGCGGCGACTGCGTGATGGCGTGGGCTGATGCTCGCTGGTTTTTTGGTGTGAGCAGTGAATTGCCATAACAGGTATGGCAGTGGTAACAGCAGTAGCCAGTATGGGGTGGCGAACTCAAACATTTGTTTCACCTGGTTTGTTGGCGCTGGCGTATGGCGATGTGCTTAACCACTGCCGTAATTGGTCAAATGTATTGCTGGTGAGCAGTGGTGTCGTAGCGGGCTGGTATCGTTGTTGGTTAAATAGTGCGAGTGTCTGTTGCCATGCCTGACTGCTATCCGCCAGGGCCGATGGGCAGTGGTGGTTGAGTTGTGGCAGGTTAAGCCCAAGGCGAAGTAGCGTGCTAAGTCGATACGCGGCTTCACGTGCATCGATTTCGTTATTCGCCCACGCACTCTCAACGATGGTCAGCTTTTCAAGCGCCTGTTGTGCATGGCTGTCTGGTTGGGCGGGGGGGGGCGACTGGTATCGGCGGTAGCCGAGATAGATGAGTGCGATGATTATTAGCATGACGACGATGAAGACGAATATTGGCCATAACATGGGCTCGGCCGGGAGCTGTACGTCGGCGAGGCGATCAAGGATCAGCGCATGATTGATTGGCGGTGCAATCGTATCCGTGAGTGGTGTTGATTCCACCAGCGGCGCAGCTAATGGCGTATTGCTGTCCGCTAACACTGAAGTTGAACCAACTGTTGCAATGTATCGCGATGGTTATAGAGGGTGTGCAGTGGCAGTTGACTGCGCTGGCATAGTTGCTCAAGTGCGCCGCGACGTTGTTGCATCGTTTCGGCATAGGCCTCGCGCAGTGTTGCGTTGTTGGTATCGATGATGTGACTGTTGCCGGTTAATGGTGAGACGAGACGAATTTTACCGCAGGCTTCCAGTTTCTCTTCGGCGCGGTCGGTGATGCGCAGTGCGATGGATTCGAAACGTGATGCGATATCGAGCAGCGCTGGTTGATCGCTCTCTTTGATGTCATGCAGGTCGCTAATTAACATGAGCGAGCTACCGCGTTCAGCGGTGTGGCTTATTTTTTCAAAGAGGGCGTTGAGTGCCGGTGGCCTGGTTTGTGTCGTGTTATTCAGTGGAGCTGCGGCAGCTTGCAACAGAGGCAATGTTCCTTCGAGCGTTTGCGATGATGAAAAAAATTGCGCTTCGTTGCCAAGTACAACGCCTGCGACGCGTTCACGCGCGGCGAGAGCAGCGAAGGCGAGAATCGCCGCGCAACGTGCGGCAGTCGTTGCTTTCAATTCGACACGGCTACCAAATTGCATCGACGGTCGGCGATCAATGACCAGGAAAAGGCTACGCTGGCGTTCGGCCAGAAATACCTTGCTGGTCGGTTTGCCACTGCGTGCGGTGGCGCGCCAGTCCATGTGGCGTATGTCGTCGCCCGCCTGGTAGGGGCGCACATCATACAGTTCCATGCCGTGGCCGCGGTGTAGTGAATTAAATGCGCCTGCGTACGGGGTGTCGAGAGGCAGCCGCTGGTGCTGGCGGCGTTGCAATACACTCTGCTGTAGCTGTTCTAGCTCGGCAGTGGATAGCAGCGCTTGCTGTTGGGCATGGTCGTACATTGTGTGGGTTAAGGAATGGGCACGACATCAGTGATGCGGTTAATCAACTGGCGGCTATCGACTCCTTCCGCACGCGCGGTGAAGCTTAATGCGATACGGTGATTGAGTACATCGTGCGCTAGTTCAATGATGTCGCCTGGCTCGACAAAGTCACGCCCGTTTAAATAGGCGCGCGCGCGGCTGGTTTGTGCCAGCGCGAGGGTGGCGCGCGGTGATGCGCCGCGTGCTAACAATGGAGCCAGGGTTGGGTCCCATGGGGATGGGTCGCGTGTTGCACCGACTAATGTGACAATATAGCGTTCCAGCATTTTATCAATATATACTTTGCTCACTGCTGTGCGTGCGGCCGCAATCTGGGTGGCGTTTAGTACTGCGGTGGCATTTTTAGTGGCGGCTGGCTGATTGGCGCGCCGTAGAATTTCCAGTTCTTCCTCCGCGTTTGGGTAATCGATGTGTGTCTTCATGATAAAGCGGTCGAGCTGTGCCTCAGGCAGCGGATAGGTGCCCTCCTGGTCGATCGAGTTCTGGGTGGCGATCACCATGAAAATATCAGGCAGTGGGCGCGTGACGCCGCCAACGGTGACCTGTCGTTCCTGCATCGCCTCTAGGAGGGCTGATTGAACCTTGGGCGGTGCGCGATTAATTTCGTCGGCAAGGATAATTTCATTGAAGATCGGCCCGGCGATAAACTGGAAGTGACCATCTTGCGGCACAAAGATGTCTGAGCCGGTAATGTCGCCGGGAATCAGGTCGGGTGTAAACTGAATGCGTTGAAATGGCATCGCCATGCCGCTGGCAAGCTGATGTACGGCGGTAGTTTTGGCCAGACCGGGCAATCCTTCGAGCAGGATGTGGCCGTCTGCCAGTACGCCGGTTAGCAGCCGCTCGATCAGGGTGGTTTGGCCAACAATTGTGGTTTCAATGTGCGCTTTAAGCGCATTAAAGTCATTTTCCATAACCGCCAGATTCTAGACTATTTTCAGGAAATTGACAGGTAGCTCGCTATTAGGCTTCGGTTTCGTTGTTCGGCATCAGGAAAAGGAGTGATTTTCATGGTGTAAAAATGGATTATTCGTGTGAATTCACCGTTTTTAATCGTATTTTTCAGGTCAGCTATCGGCTGGGTGCAATGTCAGAAGGAAGGTCGTATAATCGGTGAGCTTTGCATTTTTTGAGTGATGAAGTTGATGCAATGCAAGGTACGGGAGTAGTGGTTTTTACAGCTTGTTTGAGTCCATCTCAATTTGCAGTTGAAGGCATTATTTAAGGGGGAAAGATGTAATGTGGCATGGCCTTTTCAATTTGATAAGGACAGGCTGCCTGCTTCAGATATAGACGCCGGTTTTGATGTGCCTTCGCTATTCGTCCCAATGTGAATAAATAAGAATATCCCATTGAAGACAGGGGTTTTAGGGTTTTTTTGATTTTTTTCAGGGGTCGGGTTTTTTGGCTGTATTTATGTATAATCGACGCTCTTTTGGGTTAAGAGGCTGGGTTTACTGTGATGGATAAGGCCTTGCTTGAAATCAACGGACTTGAGTGTGTCCGAGGTGATAAACAGCTCTTTAGCGACCTCTCTTTTTCGCTGGCGGCGGGTTCGTTATTGCATGTACATGGCCCGAACGGCAGTGGTAAAACGACCCTGTTACGTGCCATTGCAGGGCTGGTATTGCCGGAAAATGGTGAAATTCGCTGGAATGGCGAGGCAACCGAGAAGCAGAAAGATGATTTCAACTGTGAGCTGCTCTATTTAGGGCACCATTATGGGCTCAAGTTTGAATTGACCGGTTATGAGAATTTGAAGGTGTTTGCCAATCTGAGTGGTGCTGAGATTAGCGAGCAAGAGGTGGAAGCGGCCTTGACAAGATTTGGCCTGGCGCATTGTGTGGAGCTGCCAGTAAAGGTGTTATCGCAGGGGCAAAAGCGGCGCGTTGCACTGGCGCGCTTGTTATTGCAGCGCTCGAAGCTGTGGATACTGGATGAGCCTTTTGTGGCGTTGGATACGGCGGCAGTCGAGTTATTGCTGGGCGTGATTAAGGCGCATGTTGCCGATGACGGGATGGTGATTTTGACCACCCATCAGGAAGTGGCGATTGATGCCGGGCAGTTGCAGCATCTACACCTTGGCCAGCAGCCGAGTGGTTCGGTGGCGGCGCACTGATGTTGTCGACACTGAAATGTATTGTGATGCGCGACCTGACGCTGGCAATGCGCCATCGTTCGGATGTGTTGACCACGGTGTTCTTTTTTATCATCGTGGTGAGTCTCTTCCCCCTCGGGGTAGGGCCGGATGCTGCGTTATTAAGAGAGATGGCGGCGGGTGTGGTGTGGGTTGCCGCACTGCTCGCGTCGATGTTGTCGTTAACACGTCTGTTTGCGGACGATTATAACGATGGCACGCTGGAGCAGTTGATGATGGTGCCGCAGCCACTGTCGTTGATTGTGCTGGGTAAGGTGCTGGCGCACTGGATTATTTCTGGTCTGCCGTTAGTGTTGATGTCACCGCTGCTGGGACTGCAGTTTGGGCTTGAAGGTGACGAGTTGATAATGTTGATGGTGACCCTGTTGATCGGGACGCCGGTGTTGAGTTTATTAGGTGCGATTGGTGCGGCGTTGACCCTGGGATTGCGGGGCGGTGGCGTGCTGGTTTCGTTGTTAGTGTTACCGCTTTATATTCCGGTGCTGATTTTTGGTGCTGGTGCGGTCACCGCAAGTGCCGCAGGAATGGGCGCGGATGGTCACCTGTCGTTAATGGGCGCAATATTGTTACTGGCGCTAGTACTTGCGCCGTGGGCCTCAGCGGCAGCGCTCAGGATTTCGGTGGAATAGCTTTTTATTAAGCGGTGTAGCTTTTAAAAATAGAGAAGATAAGCATTGTGTTTAACTTGTTCAAATATTCATCACCAGCCAGCTTCTATCCGTTAGCGGGACGCCTCGCTGTGGGGTTCGGAATTGCCTCGGTAATTCTATTAGTGATCGGGCTCTATATGAGCTTTTTTGTCGCGCCAACTGATTACAAGCAGGGCGAAGGGTATCGCATCATGTTTATCCATGTGCCAGCGGCGTGGATGTCGATGTGGATCTATGTGGTGATGGCCTGTTTCGCGGCGGCTGGGATGATCTGGAATACCCGGCTCTCATCCATGATGGCCTCTTCACTTGCGCCGACCGGGGCGATGTTTACCTTTATTGCGCTGTGGACGGGCGCGCTGTGGGGCAAGCCGATGTGGGGCGCCTGGTGGGTATGGGATGCGCGCCTCACCTCTGAGCTGATTTTACTCTTTCTTTATGTTGGTTTTATGGCGCTGGAGTCGGCGATCGATGATCCGCGTCGTGCGGCGCGTGCCAGTGGTCTACTGGCGCTCGTCGGCGTGATCAATGTGCCTATCATTTATTTTTCAGTGCAGTGGTGGAATACCTTGCATCAGGGCAGTTCGATTAAAGTAGTGGATGGCGGTATTGAGACCAGCATGTCGGAAATCATGGTCTGGACTTTATTGGTAATGACCTTTGCTTGCTGGTTTTACGCGGTGGCTGTTTCACTGTCTCGCGTCCGCTGTACTATCCTGGAAAGAGAATCAGGCGCCGTGTGGGTGAAAGCGTTATTGAAGGAGGGCAAGGCATGAGCGAATGGTTTGCGATGGGTGGCCATGGTTTATACATTTGGGGCTCATATTTTGTGACTGCCCTGTTTATGATAGTTGAAGTAATTCTGGTGATGCGCCGCAGACGTAGTCTGGTGCAGCGACTGGGACGGATGATTCGCATGAAAGATTCAGAGGTATCGGGATGAAGTCTAGACATAAACGTATGGTGTTTATTGCTGTTGGTCTGGCCGCATTAGCAGGCGCGGTTGGGCTGATCATGAATGCATTGAATAGCAATATTAATCATTTCTTTAGCCCGACTGAGGTACAGGCTGATGCAGCGCCGAAAGACCGTTCATTTCGCCTGGGTGGTCTGGTGGAAGTGGGTAGTATCAAGCGTGAGGATGATGGCCTCACTGTGCATTTTCGTGTGACCGATAATGCTGAAGTGGTACCCGTGATTTACACCGGTATTTTGCCTGACCTGTTTCGTGAAGGTGAAGGTGTGGTGGCGCAGGGCAATATTACCAGTGACGGCGTATTTATGGCTGATGAAGTGCTCGCTAAGCACGATGAGACCTATATGCCACCCGAAGTTGCCGATGCACTTGAAAAGGCCGCGTTAGCAAAAGCAGAAGCAGAAGCAGCTGAGACGACAGGTGCAGCAACACCACCACCGGCTGTTCAAATGCCAGTTAAGACACAAGGGGGAATATAGATGATACCTGAAATAGGACATTATGCGCTGGTACTCGCGCTATCAATGGCGATCATTCAGTCGGTGCTGCCGCTGATTGGAGCACAGCAAGGAAAAGAATCATGGATTGCCGTGGCACGACCCGCCGCACAGGGCCAGTTTGCTTTTGTACTGGTCGCCTTTGGTTGTCTTACCTATGCTTTTATTGTGAATGATTTTTCGGTGCAGTATGCCGCGAGTCACTCCAACTCTCAGTTGCCGATTGAATACCGCATTGCGGCGGTGTGGGGGGGGCATGAAGGTTCCCTGTTATTATGGGCGCTGATGCTTGCTAGCTGGACTCTGGCGGTTTCGCTTCTAAGTAAGAATTTACCCGATGAAATGGTCGCTCGCGTGATTGGTGTACTGGGCCTGATTTCGATCGGCTTTATACTATTTTTACTGCTGACCTCTAACCCTTTTGATCGCCTGATTCCGGCGGCAGTGGATGGACGAGATCTTAATCCGCTGCTGCAGGATCCGGGTTTGATTATTCATCCGCCGATGCTTTATATGGGTTATGTCGGTTTCTCGGTGGCATTTGCATTCGCGATTGCCGCACTGCTGGGCGGCCGTCTTGATGCAGCATGGGCACGCTGGTCTCGTCCATGGACCACAGCGGCATGGTGTTTCCTGACCATCGGTATTGCACTTGGTAGCTGGTGGGCTTATTACGAGCTTGGCTGGGGTGGCTGGTGGTTCTGGGATCCAGTCGAAAATGCTTCATTTATGCCATGGTTAGTGGGTACTGCGTTGATTCACTCATTAGCGGTAACTGAAAAGCGTGGTAGCTTTAAAAACTGGACGATTCTGTTGGCGATCATCGCTTTCTCAATGAGTCTGCTGGGTACATTTCTGGTACGTTCCGGGGTGTTGACTTCGGTTCATGCCTTCGCCACCGATCCTGATCGAGGTATCTATATTCTTGGCTTTCTTGCAGTTGCGATTGGTGGTTCACTGTTTCTTTACGCAGTGCGCGCGCCCAGTGTTAGCAAGGGTGGCGAGTTTTCAATGTTGTCACGTGAGACGCTGTTGCTGAGTAATAATGTGTTGTTGATTGTGGCGTGTGGCACGGTATTGTTAGGTACTCTGTATCCATTATTATTAGATGCCCTGGACATGGGTAAGATCTCGGTTGGCCCCCCTTATTTTAATTCGGTCTTTGTACCGTTGATGATGCCGCTGCTCTTTCTGATGGGGCTGGCACCATTTGTGCGCTGGAAGAAAGCAGACCTGGGTGAGCTAGCTCGACTGCTGCGCTGGGCTTTCGCGGTCTCATTGATTGTTGCGTTAATACTGCCATTTACTATGGGCGACTGGCAGATAATGACCAGTGTTGGCCTGCTGTTGGCGATCTGGATCGTAGTGACAATTGTGTTAGGTTTTGCCCGTCGCATACGGCGGGGGAGTGGTCTGAAAGGGATTTCGATGAGTTACTACGGGATGCAGACTGGTCATCTTGGGATGGCGGTCTTTGTGGTTGGTGTCACTATGATTGGCAGTTACGAGACCGAAAAAGATGTTCGTATGGATATCGGTGACGTCACTACGGTGGGTGACTACACCTTCCGTTTTGATGGTGTGGTTGATCTGGCGGGACCCAACTACCAGGCGACACGTGGTTATATTCAGGTGATGAAAGATGGTGAGAACGTGATGTTGATGCATCCTGAAAAACGTATCTATAACGTACAGACGATGCCGATGACCGAAGCCGCGATCGACAGTGGTGTGACACGTGATCTCTATGTTTCGCTGGGTGAGCCAGTGAGTGGTGGTGCCTGGAGTGTGCGTATCTATCATAAGCCCTTTGTGAACTGGATCTGGGGAGGTTGTGCCTTGATGGCGCTCGGTGGTTTCTTCGCAATGTCTGATCGTCGTTATCGAATCGTTTCGCGTCAGCGTAAAGAGGCGGAAAAGAAAAAAATGGCAACAGCGAACAGTGATACCGGCGGAAATATGGGTGATTCACCTGCTGTGGCGCGGGAGGTGAAGGTTTAATGGTTCGTTATTTAAAATATCTAACACCACTCCTGGTGTTTTTGGTGATGGTGTGGTTCCTGGGAAAAGGGCTTTATCTCAACCCGCGTGATGTACCGTCACCGCTGGTGGGTAAGCCTGCGCCAGTGTTCTCGGCAGAGGATCTGCGCAGCCCTGAACTGCAATTTACCTCTGAGCAGATGAAAGGAAAAGTGTGGATTCTTAATGTATGGGCATCGTGGTGTCGCCCCTGTCGTGATGAACATCCACTATTTGTTGAGCTTGGACGTAAAAACATGGTGCCGATTGTCGGCTTGAACTATAAGGATCAACGTGACGATGCGCTGCAGTGGTTGCGTGCGCTGGGTGACCCTTACTTCGCTAGTGTCTATGATGGCGATGGAAAGGTCGGAATGGACTTTGGTGTCTACGGTGTGCCAGAAACCTACGTGATCGATCAGCAGGGCATTGTTCGTTATAAACATACAGGGCCAGTCACGGCTAAATCATTAGAAGAGAAAGTGGTGAAGCTGGTGAAGGAGTTACAGGGATGAGACGAGCGTTTGCCTGTTTGATGTTGTTGTCTGCAATCGTTATCTCACCGCAGGTGCTGGCGAAGGAAGCGGCGTTGATGCAGGCAGATCCTGTGCTGGAAAAACGCGTGATGGGGCTTGCTCATGAGTTGCGTTGTCTGGTGTGTCAGAATCAGTCGTTGGGTGATTCGCATTCAGAGTTTGCGATTGATATGCGTGAAGAGATACGTGATCAGATGAGGCAGGGCAAGAATGATGAACAGGTAACCGATTTTATGGTGCAGCGTTACGGTGATTTTATCCGTTTTCGTCCGCCAGTTAAATCAACCACCTTTTTATTATGGTTCGGCCCGTTAATTCTGTTAGTGCTGGGTGGTGCTGTATTGTTCATTAGCCTGAAAAGACGTAAGCGTACCGTTAAGACAATGCCGATGAGCGATGAAGATCGCAAGCGCGCAGAAGCCTTGTTAGGCGATAAATAAAGCCGGTCAGTGATACTTGTCCGTTTTGAGTGCAACCAGTAAGTGTGAAGCCCGCTAAGGCTGACGCAGAGGAAATTTAAGGCATGATTATTTTTTGGATTGTAGCAGCATTGCTAACGCTGGCAGGGCTGCTGTTTATATTACCGCCGTTGTTGCAGTTAGGTAAAAAAGATAGTGAGTTTGTGATTGAACAGGATGCGCTTAACGTCTCTATCTATAAAGATCAGATGATCGAACTGGAGCAGGATCTGCTTAATGATATTATCACCAGAGATCAGTGTGAACAGGGAAAACTGGAGTTGGAACAGCGCTTGTTAGAAGATGTCGCGCTGACCTCTGCTAGTGATGTAAAAGCCAGAGCCGGTGCGAGTAAACTGACCGCGGGTATTGTTTCGTTGCTAGTGGTGGCCATTACAGTACCGCTTTACCTTCAGTTGGGTAAAATTGAGCTGGTTGTACCAGTGGCTCAGGAAATTTCGATTCCTCAGCCAACGGGTGAGATGACTCAGGAAGAGATGACTGATCAGGTTGGAATGATGGTCAGCCAGCTCTCCGCTCGTCTTGAAAAAGACCCAAGTGATGTACAGGGCTGGGCAATGCTGGGCCGTTCTTATTATGCACTGAGTCGTTATGGTGATGCGGTCGCGGCCTTTTCAAAGGCGGTATCGATTGTTGATAACGATGCGCAACTATTAACCGACTATGCTGATGCGATGGCGATGAGCAGTGGCGAGCAGACGCTTGAAGGACGTCCCATGCAGTTGATTATGCGTGCATTGAATCTTGATCCGCAAAACCAGAAGGCGCTATGGCTGGCAGGTACGGCAGCCTATGAACGCGCCGACTTTGAGTCCGCCCTGATCTACTGGAAGCGAATCTACGCGATGCTGGAGCCTGGTTCACAGACAGCGCAGACCATGGCGGGCAATATCGCTGAAACAGAACAGTTGATGCAGTCACAGCGCGCTAGTTCAGGTGGTGGCAATGCCGTTGGAATTGCGGCAAGTGCGACTGCAACACCGTTTAACACCGCATCAGCGAGTTCAAGCGTGAGTGGTGTAGTGACCTTGTCTCAATCGCTCGCGACGGAGGTTTTACCAACGGACACGATCTATATCTTTGCTCGCGCGATGCGTGGCCCACGTATGCCGTTGGCTATTCTGAAAACCGAAGCAAGTAAGATGCCGATTGAATTTACCCTGGACGATTCGATGGCGATGGACGCCTCAATGAACCTCTCTAGCACCTCAGAAGTGATGGTGATGGCGCGCATCTCTCGCAGTGGCAATGCAACACCACAGAGCGGTGACATGCAGGGTGGGGTTCAGAATGTGAAAATTGGCACATCTGGAATTGAAATTGTGATTGATGAGGTTATTCCTTAGCGATACGAACGCTTCGTCGTCCCTTCCGCATATGAAGGGGCGTATGAACAGTGCGGAGATAAACCGTGACCCGAATCATGTTGTTGCCATTGTTTGCCTTTCTGCTAACGGCATGTGAGATGGCGCATGATCATGTCACTGAATCTCATCAGCGTGTAATACCTGGAGAGTCACTTTCCGAGTTGTTACTGCCAGGGTTAGATCGAGATGACCTACTCATTTCTCAACTTCAGGGCAAGGTGGTTGTGCTTAACGTATGGGCAACCTGGTGTCCACCTTGTCGTCGAGAATTGCCGAGCCTGCAGCGTCTTGGTGAGCAGCTTGATAGTGAACGATTTGCAGTACTTGGTCTGTCGGTAGATGACGATAAACATCATCCGCGAGAATATCTGATCGACCGAAAAATTCAGCTGACTAGTTACATCGACCTGGACATGTCCATTGCAGGTAAATTAGGTGCGCAGGTGTTCCCCGATACTTACCTGATAGGAACTGATGGGCGCTTATTAATGAATATCGTGGGTGAACGTGAATGGGATAGCCCGCAGGTGATTGCCGCACTGGAAGCCGCCTACCGCGGCGATTATGCGCTGCTACAGGGCATCAAACATCAGGATGTGAGAGACTAACGAGGTGGCCTTTGTGCTGGGTGACGTTAATGAATAAGGAGGCATGATCATGAAAAATATCAGTTTATTGAAAGCGGGTGGTCGCGCTCTGCGTGCTGTATTGCTGCTGAGTGGTGCCATGTTGATTGCAGCACCGCAGGTGATGGCTGGTGATCCGCTCAAGGGTGGCAAGATTTACAATCAGCAATGTAAACAATGCCATGGCAGCAGTGGTAAGAGCACCTTTCCTGGCGTGGCTGACTTTTCACGTGGTGAAGGGCTGATGATCGCGGATCACGAGTTGCTACAAAAGATCAGGAATGGACAGGGGATGATGCCCGCATTTCGCGGTCTTCTTAAGGATGATGATATTTCTAATGTCATTACCTATTTGAGAAAGCTGCGTCGATGAGAGCACGCTTGATTTTTGCTTCGCTGACACTTTCGTCGGCTTTATTGTTATCTGCCTGCTCTGATAGCGATAATGAAACCCATGATGCGGCTGTGACGAAGAGTGAGTCTGCACCAGTCGCCACTGCTGTGGTGACGGCGCGTGATATCAAAAGCGTTGCCACTCCTGTTGATGATGTGACTGAAGCACCATTGGTTTCACCGGTTGATGCAACGGCTACCGTGCGTAGCAGTTTACCTCGCGTGCTTGAATCTTTTGGTGTGGGGGACAATGTCTTTGTGCGTTCACTAGCGGTAGATGAGCTGGATAAGGCGATCTGGGTAGGCACCTCTGCGGGCGTACTGGAAATAGACCTTGAAAGTTATGACATGCGAGCAACCTATTCTCGTCGTGACGGTCTGGCAAATGAGTATGTCTTTAGCATTATGATTGATAGCCAGGGTAGCAAGTGGTTTGGTACCAATGGTGGCGGCATGACGCGCTTGCGTGATGGCGAGTGGAAAACCTTTTTCCCGATGCATGGCCTGGCCGACTATTGGGTCTACTCTTTTGGCGAATCAAAGGATGGCAATCTGTGGGTTGGTACCTGGGGTGGTGCTAACCAGTTTGATCGTACAAAAGATGAATTTACTGCGACCTACGTAAAAGAGCTGGTCAATGAATGGGTTTACGGCATCGCGAGTGATGATCAGGGGCGTATGTGGCTCGGCACTGAAGGGGGTATTTCAATGTTTGATGGCGCCAGTTGGCACGCCTTTACTCATGAAGATGGTGTGGGTGCACCCAATACCCATAATCTGCCGCTTAGCCAGAACACTGGCCTGGGTACGCGTGAGCGGCATGACCTGAGTGTGATGACTGAAGGGCAGCAGACCTATAACCCTGGTTATGTCTTTTCTGTGCATGTAGCAGCTAATGGTGATGTCTGGGCGGGTACGTGGGGTGGCGGCGTGAGTTTTTATGATGGTAAAACATGGCAAAGCCTGACCACTGAGGATGGCCTTGCGGGAAATGTTGTCTATAGCATCGCGCAGGATACAACAGGTGTCTTCTGGTTTGGCACTAATAAGGGGTTGTCTCGTTATGATGGCAAGGCGTGGCAGACCTTTGCTAAAGGTGGCGCTAATGGTCTGATTGATGACAATGTTTATGCGGTGATTGCACACCCTTCGGGGGAAATCTGGGTGGGTACGCGTGGTGGCGTGACGCGTCTGGGTTATGGGCAATAAATCTCGATGAGTCATTTCCGACCAGTGATGGTTGGTGTGAATTGAACAAAAGGTGAAATAAATAAGTGAATCTGAATTTCAGGGTTTTAGCTGTCGTGGTGATTGTCATGGGGTTGATGGTGGTCGGCGGATACCAGTTGGGCATGCAGCAGGCGAGTAATGAGGTTGCCAGTGAAAAAACACAACCCGCTAGCGCACTGGTTGCCAGTGAGCTGAAACCGGGTGCTCAGGTGCCACTTAACCACCCGCCGATGGATAGCCCGACGCCTGCGCCGATGGTACAAAGCAGTACCTTCCCGCAGCCGTCAACCCCTCAGGCGGATCTGGCGGGTCGTGGCGGTAGTGCAGAAACACCTGCGACACAGCTAACGGGAGATAGTCAGTTTGCTCACTTTCGTGTTGGTAACCGTAATGTAAAAGGGCTGGCGATTGATGGTGACTATGTCTGGATCGGCACATCAGGTGGTGTGATTCGTTACAACACCATCGATGACCAATATGATGTCTTTGATAACCGTATCGAAGGGATGCTTTCGAATGGTGTGTTCCACGTGAGTCGAATCGATAATAAGCTGGCGGTAGGAACGTATGGTGGTGGCCTGTCTGTGATGGATATCGATACCAGTGTGTGGACAAATTACAATATTCCGAATGGTCTGGCGGATCAGTTTGTCTATGACCTGCAAAAGACCAGCAATGGCGACATCTGGATTGCGACCTGGTCTGGTGCTAATCGCATTCGCGGTGGGGATCTGGATGACAACTCAAAATGGGATATGTTTACCGTTGAAAATACCAATGGTGGGATTCCAAACCCCTGGGTTTACGGGGTAGAAGAAGGATTAAATGGTGATATCTGGCTGGCAACTGAAGAGGGACTGGCACTGTTCCGCGGTGGCAAATGGCAGAACTGGCAGCATAAAGATGGTCTGGGTGCACCGATCGAAGTGGTGCGTGATGCGATCACGTCAAGAAATGATCCTGCCAAAGCCTCTCAGCACCATGCGCGCCAAAAGACCGAACAAGGGTTAGAGGATGTGGATATTGCGTATAACCCAAACTACATCATCTCATTAGCGGTCGATAGTGATGGTATCGTCTGGGCGGGTACCTGGGGTGGTGGCCTGGCGCGTTTTGATGGTGAAAACTGGACTAATTACACCACCGCTGATGGTTTACCTGGGAATCACATCTTTATGTTGCACATCGATATCGATGGGCAGTTATGGATTGGCACCAGCAAAGGATTGGCACGCTTTAAGGAAGCGGGTGAAGGGTTTCATGTGATGACAACCCTTGATGGGCTGTATGCCAATAATGTTTTCTCAATGGCGAAAGCGGATAACGGGACGATGTGGGTGGGTAGCTTTGGTGGTGTTGCAAAATTGAGTGGCCAGCGTTAACCGATTTCCACTGATGATTGAGAACGCCCCCTAATGGATGCGCAACAACTGCTCGCGCTGGATAATGCGCATGTGTGGCACCCTTACAGTGCGATTGGCGCGGCGCAGCCCATTTTTTCGGTCGCCTCCGCAAATGGGGTGCGCCTTAAACTTGTCGATGGGCGTGAATTAATCGATGGTATGTCATCGTGGTGGTCGGCGATTCATGGTTATAACCACCCTGTGATGAATCTTGCGCTGCAAGCGCAGATAGAAAAAATGTCGCACGTGATGTTTGGTGGTTTAACCCATGAGCCAGCGGTTCTGTTGGCAAGTCGTCTCATTGAGCTAACCCCCGCACCACTACAGACGGTGTTTTTTTCAGATTCAGGTTCTGTCTCGGTTGAGGTGGCGATGAAGATGGCGATTCAATTTTGGCATGCCAAAGGCAGCCCTGCAAAGCAGCGCTTTCTAACGCTGCGCAATGGTTATCACGGAGATACCTTTGGGGCGATGTCGGTTTGTGATCCAGTGACTGGGATGCACTCGCTGTTTAGTGATGTTTTGACCGAGCAATATTTTGTTGATGCACCCGCTTGCCAGTTCGGTGGCATGAGTGGTGATGAGGGTATTACGAGGCTTAAACAACGGCTCGAACGACATGTAGACAATATCGCTGCGATTATTCTTGAGCCGATTGTGCAGGCAACAGGCGGTATGAATTTTTATTCAGCCGATTACCTGAGCCGTGTGCGCACTTTATGTGATGAACATGAAGTGTTGTTAATTTGTGATGAAATTGCCACCGGCTTTGGCCGTACTGGAAAAATGTTTGCTTGCGAGCACGCTGATATTTCGCCGGACATTATGTGTGTGGGTAAGGCGTTGACGGGCGGCTATCTGTCACTGGCAGCGACATTAACAACAGAAAATATCAGCGCGACAATTAGAGAGGGCGAACCGGGATTGTTTATGCATGGGCCTACTTTTATGGCGAATCCATTGGCATGCAGTGCTGCGCTGGCCAGTCTAAAGCTATTAACCGATGTTGACTGGTCTTTAAATATTATACGTATTGAAGCGGGACTTGAGCGCGGGCTTAGTCCATGTTGTGCATTAAGTTCGGTGGCAAATGTACGGGTGCTTGGCGGCATTGGGGTAGTTGAGTTAAATCAGGCAGTGGATATGAGAGTGATTCAGCCGCTGTTTGTTGAGCACGGGGTGTGGGTCAGGCCGTTTGGCAGGCTAGTTTATTTGATGCCGCCGTATGTGATCTCAGATCATGACTTGGCTGAACTTACCGCCGCTGTTGTCAGGGTCGTTGAGTCTATATCAGAGTAGGCAGGCTTACACATCCAGCTTTGCTGCGCAGGGCTAATTTAACTGACAGCCACTAGTAGTAAAAGTGCCGTTATTGACACCGTCGTTCCAGAGGCCGCCAATGACTCTGCCATCTGTGATGACGATGTTGTCGTAGTTAATTGTTCCGCTGATAGTCGTGCCGCTGGCGGTCGTTATTTGCAGGCCGTTGAGACCCCCATTAGCCACGCCGCTCAGACTTTCCATTGTATTGTTGACAATACTGTAAGCAACGCCGGTTACGTTGTTGCTACTATCAATATCAAAGGTATACAGGCCGGCATCGTTTGTACGATCAGGGTCGGCTGCGCTGATATATTCAGCTGTATAACGGTAGAGTGCATCTGCAGCACCGCCAATACGTGTACCAGAAAACGTGCCTGATGCGGCTGTTGGGATTCTTTTGATCCATTCGCCGCTGGTACTGTCAGGGGTGGTGAAGTTGCCGGTAAAGATTGATTCGAGTTCTGTGAGGTCAGTGTCGTTATCGACATCGGTGGAATCGGGTGCGCCATTGATGAAGCGTCTGATATCGTTGTGGCCGACAGGGATAAACCTGAGGTCATCTGCTCTATCGCCAGAGAGAATGGCGTATCTATTGGTGACTGTGCTGTAAGTGATGCCTTCAACCTCATTGGTACCGGAATCGAGTATTGTGCCTGAATTCACATGGAAGCCGATACGCCCTTGATCGCTACCCGTGAAAGTACCAACGAAAGCGCCACTGTAGAGGCATAGCAGGGTGGATGTTAAATGTAATTTAGCATCTTCTGTATTTAGCAGGACCGGGATTCTGCTATCTGCAGAGGCGACATCGGAAATGATGCCTGCGAGGTCAGCATCCAGATTGATAGAGGAAAAATCGACCTGATTCCAGCTATTGGCGATTGTTTGCACTGCACTAGAAATCTGGATGCCGCTACTGAGCGGCGGGGTACTGTCCAGCATGGTTAAGAATCGAACCATGTTTTTTACCTGAGGTGAATCACTACTGCCGTTGGTGATGAGATCGATCGGGGTCATGATGGGTGCGCCAATACCGGTGCCAAGGATGATGCCACCGACTGAAAAGGTGACGGAATTACCCACTTCGTAGTTGAAACTACCATCCGAGCCGGTAGTGCCGCTCTGCCCGCCAGATTCAAATGTTAAGCCGGAAACGCTACTATCTTTGAACATGCCAGAAGCGATTATTGGCGCTGGTGTTTCCGCATGGATCACATCATCGCCATGACAGCCCGCTAAGGCAAGTGCTGCAATGGTCACTAGTGATAGAGATAGTTTATGCATCGCGCGCTCCAAATATTTCGTCCGACTGTAAGCCGCTTAAACGGCCATCTTAGTATTATCGTGCCAGCTTGTCATATATACTTGAAGGGGTCTTCATGGATTACTGTCCTGTTGGTGATAAATCTATATAAAACAAATAATTAAATAATTATTTTACTGTGTTGGTCGGAATAAATAGCTATGCTAATATTTCGTGACGTCTGTGCTAACAGGCGGGTTATTGTCTGTTTGGAGCAATGTTATAAATCTTACATGTAATGCTTGACAGTACTTACATGTAAGATTTATAGTGCTGCCATGAGTGAGAAAAAGACATCGGCTTTTTATCAGCGTCAGCACCGACAGCGCATGCGCGATCAGGGGTTTGTGAAGAAAGAAGTATGGATATTGCCGCGGCATGCCGCGCTGTTGACTCAATATGAGAAACAGTTGCGTCGTTCGGCAGCGCAAGGGTTAACACTATCAGGATTTACCAACGGAGGTATGAACGCAATGACACAACCAAATCTATGGGCCATTGTCAGCCTGCATGATGCATTGCAAAAAGAGGCGCTGATTCAAAGCGGCGAAGTAACGGTGGAGATTGTTGAGGGGGCGGATCCTTCTATTTTGATTACCCTTAGTGAATACGGCGATCTGCCGGTTTACCTCACGATTGCGGGTGAGCAGATCATTGTGGAATCATTGATGTGGCCGCTGGCAGATATCAATGATGTGGTTCGGTTTAATGATGAGGTGTTACGCACACATAAGCTGTTTCCACTCTCAACCATTAGTCTTGATACGCTACCGGATGGCAATGAGTACTACACCATGTTTGGTGCGCTATCGGCGAGCTCACTGCTGAGTAACATCATCTTTGAGGTTGAGACGTTGGCAGATAATGTGATCAAAGCGGCGGATGCCTACGGCCCGTTTCTTAATCACGACACTTCAGTTTTAGAGGGTTAATCATGAGTATCTGGATGAAAGTAGTGACCGCGATTCGTGGCGGTGTGAATGAAGCGGGTGAGGCGATTGCCGATAATCAGGCGTTGCGTATCCTTGATCAGGAAATTCGTGATGCCGACAGTGAGTTGAGGCGTTCAAAAGATGCACTGGCTGAAATCATGGCGAAGCAGAAGCTGACTCAGAAAAAGGCCGATGGACTGGCGGCAAAGGTTAAAGAGTATGAGGGCTATGTGCTGCAGGCGCTGGAGAAAAACGATGAGGCGCTCGCGGCTGAAGTGGCGGGTAAAATTGCTGAGTTTGAACAGCAGATGGGCAGCGAACAGGAGCTGGCAACCGGTTTTGCCAATAGTGTGGCGCAGTTACGCAAAGCAGTCAGCCATTCTGAGGGCAATCTAAAGCGCCTAAAACAGCAGGTGGATATTGTGAAAGCGACTGAATCCGTGCAAAAGGCACAGATGGCGGTCTCTCAGCGACATGGTGGTGCCAATACAAAAATGCGTACCGCACTCGACTCGCTGGATCGCATTAAGCAGCAGCAGGAAGAGCGCACTGCGCGTATGGAGGCGGCAAGCGAATTGGCAAATGATACCGATGGTGGAGAGGCATCGCTAGATCAAAAGCTAAAATCGGCGGGTATCACTGCTAATAGTGCCAGCGGTGCTGATATACTAGCGCGTTTGAAAGCCAAGCAGGGTTGAGTCGAATTGAGATAGCTCAATAACGTTCAGCCTCAGGAGCGTGTTGTTGTGCCGATTTTGAGTAGACTGGTTCGTCAGTTCAATAGCCTGCTATTGAACATGAGTTGGGTAGCGCTCACCTTCCTGGTGGGCGTTCACTTTTTCTCGTCGTGGACCTTATTGTGGCTCGCCGGTGAGCACGCCCTCGCTGCCCCCGATGTTTTCTGGTATTTCTATATGGTGACATCCACCACAGTGGGTTATGGTGATTACTCACCCGTCACCGCCCTTGGCCGTGCGGTAGTCAGCTTCTGGTTGATGACCGGTGGCATTACCCTGTTTGCCGCGGTGATTGGCAAAGTGACGCAATTTTTAATCGAACTCTGGAGAAAGCGTATGCGAGGTCGTGGGGATTATTCACATCTCTCTGAGCACGTGGTTATTTTGGGTTGGCATGATGATAGAACGCCGTATATGGTGGAGCAGATCCTTGGCGATAAGCGACGTGATGAGAAAGAGATTGTACTCTGTTCTACCCGCAAGATGGAAAGCCCGCTGCCGGATCAAACACACTTTGTTCAGGGGGAGTCGTTAACCAGTGCTGATCTCCTGCATCGGGCAGGGATTAAAGCGGCGAGCCGTGTGATCGTTTATGGTGACACAGATGAACAGACGTTGGCGACCGGTCTGGCGGTCAGTGCCGCTAAAACCGAGGCGCATATCGTGGCGCACTTTGATTCTGACGAGATGGCCAGTTTATTAAAATCACACTGTGCACAGGCCGAATGTACCGCGAGTATCTCGCTGGAGCAGATTGTGCGCTCTGCGCAGGATCCTGGTTCATCGCGTATCCAGGCGCAACTGTTGTCGACCCTCACCGGCCCCACGCAATACTGCATACAGGTGCCGGACTCCTTTACAGGCTGCAGTTATGGCAGGCTTTTTTATGTATTGAAAGAACACCATAAAGCGACCGGTTTTGGCGTTGCTAAATCTCGCACCGGTGATGACCTTGAGCTGAATCCCGATAACGGGACGCAGGTATTGGCTGGGCAGTTTGTCTATTTTATGTCGCCAGAAAGAATTCATGCTGATGAAGTAGATTGGCAGTCACTTGGCCAGACGACCCAGGAGTAGATAAATGTTTGGTAAATGGTTTAAAAAAGAAGAAGTGGCCGAAAAACCGACACTTCCTTCGCCTTATAACCTTCGACTCAAGGCGGCGGTCGATATTGATCCGATCCCGTTTTCGATGATTAGCGATAAACTTCATTTTGTACTACCGGCCGAGAGACAAATTGTTGAAGCGCAGGGCAAGGTTGATCTGGGTGGTGGCGCCTATCTGAGTCGTTACTACACCAGCGATGATGCCTTCATACAGGTGAGCACCACGGCTGGTTTTGAAGAGCAGCATGTGGATGACATCAAGCTCTTTGTCTTTGAAGATACCGTCACACCAGCCAATCAGGCCGAGTGGGAGGAGTGGACGGGTAAAGATAGCAAGATCGGTGACGCGACCTATACCTTTAATGGTGTTGAGTATACGCGCGTATGGATGGCGCAGAGTGAAGGGTCGATTGTGCCGGTTGAGTTTGAAGAAGAGGTGACAAACCTGATCGAAGGCAAGTCGCCCTATACGGTTGTTCACCTGGCCATGTTGTACGAACGTTTGATTCCGGAGGTTGAGCGTTATGAGTATTTACTGATTTCTGCCGAACATACCCATGATGATGCTAATATTGTGTTTAGTCTGGGCGTTGATCTCGATCCGCAAGCCTTTGTCGTGACCTAATAAAAAAAGGGAAATAAGAATGGACGCTGTAACAACTTATCTGGCTGGCCTACCGCAGTTTTTCGCCTATTTTTTCTCAGCACTGGCCCTGACATTTCTTTACGCTTTTATTTATAGCAAGTTGACCCCGCATAAAGAGTGGGCGCTGATCAAAGATAATGTACCTGCCGCCGCAATTGCGTTTAGTGGCAGCATGCTGGGGTTTGTGATCGCACTGGCCAGTGCCATGGCGAACTCAATCAACCTGGTTGAC
This sequence comes from Gammaproteobacteria bacterium, assembly GCA_021648525.1. Taxonomy (GTDB): domain Bacteria; phylum Pseudomonadota; class Gammaproteobacteria; order SZUA-140; family SZUA-140; genus SZUA-76. The sequence goes on along the minus strand of JAKISP010000038.1, from coordinate 5,172 downwards.
TGCTGGCTGTGGGGGATGGTTGCATTGATCGTGCAGCTCGGCACCTTCTTTTCTGTGCGACTCTTTATGCCGCGGATTTCAGAACGTCTGGAGAACAATGAACTGGCAGCCGGTATCTGGCTTGCGGCGGCATCGCTATGTGCCGGCATTCTTAATGCCGCCAGCCTCACTTACTGAGGAGTAGTGCCATGAAACGCTCAAAAAAATTAACGCTAGCGGTGATGGGGCTAGCACCCATCGCACTAACTGCCTGTAGTGAAAAACCGGTCGATATGCTGGTCTATAAGACATTGTCTGAGTGTAGTAGTGATGTCTATTACAACGAGAAGGAGTGTAAAACCGAATTTGATAAGGCGTCAAAGACGCATCGTTCGGCGGCGCCTAAATATAAAAACCTGTCGGCGTGTGAATCTGACTTTGGCCGTAACAGCTGTAACTCGATGGGCAGCCTCTACCTACCGATGATCGCGGCTTATATGTTGGCTGTGCCGAATATCAATCGTAGCGGTGGCTATTATGGCGGTGGTTACGGGCAGCCGCTTTATCGCACACGCGGTGGCGGTGGTTACCGTACTGGTGATAATTATGAAATTGGCAAATCGAGAAAAAGCGGCAAGATTAGCACCGTGCCCTCTAAAACAAAGAAGCCCTCGATTAAAACCAGAACAGTATCACGTGGCGGCTTTGGTTCGCAGGCGGCCGCACGTGGCAGCTGGGGTGGTGGTAGAACCTTTGGTGGTTAAATGGCGGCAGGCGTAGTCAGACATGCAGCGAATTAAAATTCAGCCGCGACATGACTGGAAAGCACAGGCAAAACAGCTAGGGTTTAAGTTTCATACCATTGATGGCGAGCCTTACTGGGATGAATCTGCCTATTATCGTTTTACCCTCGCGCAGGTTGAAAACGATATTGAAGACCCGAGTGCCGAGATTCATGCGATGTGCCTTGACCTGGTTGATCGTGCCGTCTCTGATGAGTCGATGCTTGAGCAGTTGCGCATTCCGACGTTGTACTGGGATCATATCCGTGAAAGCTGGTTGCGTGGCGACAAGCAGCTCTATGGCCGTATGGATTTTAGTTATCATGGCGAAGGTCCTGCCCAGTTTTACGAATACAATGCAGATACCCCCACATCGCTTTATGAGAGTGCCTTCTTTCAGTGGGTATGGTTAGAACAGTGTATTGAGCGCGGGCTGTTACCAGCCGAGAGTGATCAGTTTAATTCGATCCAGGAGCACCTTATCGCCACGTTAGCAGAGATCGATCCGCCTACACCGCTCTACTTTTCATGCTGCAAAGACACCGAAGAAGATCGCGGTACCGTGCAATACATGGAAGATTGTGCGGTGCAGGCGGGGCTGAAAACAAAGTTTGTTTATATCGAAGATATCGGCATTAGCCCAGATGGGCAGTTCACCGATAAAGACAACTACACTATCCCTTCACTGTTTAAACTGTACCCGTGGGAATTTATGATGGCTGAAGCGTTTGGCCCCTACATCCCTGAGAGTGATACCTGGTTTATCGAGCCGAGCTGGAAGGCGTTGTTATCAAACAAAGGGATCTTGCCGCTGTTGTGGCAGCTGCACCCCCATCATCCTAACTTATTGCCTGCTTATTTTGAAGATGAGCAGCATAAGCTGGCGATGAAAACCGGTTGGGTTCGCAAACCACTGTTCTCACGTGAAGGCAGTAATATCAGCGTGATGGTGGATGGTAATGTATGTGAAAAAGTCGACGGCCCCTATGATGATGGCGGCTACATCTTGCAGCGCTATTCACCACCAGCTAAATTTGGCGAGCATCACACCATTGTTGGTAGCTGGATTGTCGCTGACCGTGCGGTGGGGATGAGCATTCGTGAAGATAACTCTGTGATTACGAAAGATTCATCGCGTTTTATCCCGCATGTAATTGTGGCTTGATGGATGCTCAAATTTACTGACGTAACACCTCATCTTTTATAAAAACAGATGTAACTATTCAGCTCATCCCTAAAGCTCGCCATCTCCGCGTTAAAAAATGACCATTCATACAAACTCACATTTTTCGCCTTGAACTGACAAATTTCAGGGGTAATCTGAATCGCTATACGCTTATTTTCTACTGTACTGAATAGTTACAAACAGATAGCCTTTAAATGATGTAAAATGCTGTTGTGTCATGTAGTGCTCTGGCGTTGTAATGCCGGGGGTGTCAATGCTGGTGAGGAGAGGCGCCAGCTTTTTATCTGATAATAATTGAACTCATGGTGAATTCAAGCAGCAGGCAAGCAAGTTGCCTCGGTGTTTTCGCTGTGTGCAATTAGTCGATTTTATGAGGGTTATTGATGATAGTTTCAGGCCATTTTTTAAGTGTACGTGTGTTGTTACTGGCTGCGCTCTCATTTCCACTGACAGCTTGTGTTGACGAGACTGATGAGGCTGCCTCTGATTCGTCAGGGGTTCAGCTGATTGATCTCAACTCCTTTCAGGAAGCAGATGTCGTTGTGGGGCAAGCTGATTTTAACTGGGGTGCTCGTGACCAGGGTGGGGTTGCTGATGCTACTACGATTGATTCACCGTTTGGTAACCCCGGTTTTCATAATGGCGTACTCTACCTGCCTGACCATAATAATAATCGCGTATTGGGTTACCTTCAGATTCCGAAAAAAAATGATGCCGTTGCTGACTTTGTACTGGGGCAACCTGACTTTACGTCAACTGCATCGGGGGTCAGTGCGACTGAATTTTCGGGTTCACAAACTGTATTTTTTGACCAGGGCAAGATGTTTTTAGTGAGCTATGACAATAATCGGGTGTTGATCTGGGATAAAATTCCGGCCAGCGGTGGTGTGCCTGCTGATTGGGTGGTAGGACAGGTTAATTCTGATTCGAAAGCAGCAAATTGCAGTGCTGCTGGGTTACGTTTTCCCGATACGGGCTGGGCAGTCGATGGTAAATTGATTGTGACTGACTCTGGCAATCATCGTGTATTGATCTGGAATTCGATCCCGACCCGTAACGGTGTACCGGCTGATATTGTACTAGGGCAACAGGATTTTATAAATTGTCAACAGAATGCGGGGACGGTGGATGAGCCAACGGCAGCCACCCTCAATTTTCCTGCAGGGGTGTGGAGCGATGGTGATCGGCTGGTTGTCTCAGACAGGGATAACAATCGTGTACTCATCTGGAATGACTTCCCAGCAGAAAGCTTTACACCGGCTGATGTGGTGCTAGGGCAGTACTCTTTTACAGTAAATGCCCCAAACGATGATGATCAGGATGGCGATGCTGATTTAGCGGCTTCTAACCGTACACTGGCTGGCCCCTACGACGGTGTTTACTCGAACGGTGTACAGTTGTTTATTGCAGATAGCGATAATAATAGACTGTTAGTGTGGAATAGCTTTCCAACAAGCAACTTTTCCCCCGCCGACGTGGTGCTGGGTCAGGGTTCTTTTAAAAATAATGCGCCAAATGATGATGGTCAGAGTGGTAGCGCTGATAGAAACCCTGGTGCTAGAACGTTGAGCTTTCCGACGGGAGTACTGCTAGTCGGTGATCAGTTGATTGTGGCGGATGGCAATAACCATCGTTACCTGATTTATGATGGAAAGTAGTTGCTAATATATATTCACTATTATTATGGTTTTTTAGCTTTTTCATAAGCAATCTCGATCTTGTTTTTAGTGCCAGCAGGTACGCCAAATCCTTCCTCCAAAGGGGATATGAGTACGTGTGGTGTGACAACATAGGCCTGATAATCTTTCACATAATCAAAATTTTTCGGGCCACCATCCATGAACAGGATATCGTCATTGATCTTATGTTCAGTAAACCCGTTCAATTTTTTTCGATAGTAATTAGCTATCGTAAAAGTATCGTCAGGTGAGGCCATCATCAGTGCAGACAGAGGGGTAACGCCAACCATCTCTGCCATTTCACCAGATGAAAAATGTGACATGACTGTTGCATTTTTATAGAGTGGTAAGGTGACACCATCAGTACCTACATTTTCTGCGTGTTGCTGCCACATCTGGTTCACCATAGTTAGACTTTCTGCCATATCCGCAGCTGGCTGGTCAGCATGTTCCGTATCACAGGCATCAAGTCTGCTCGTGCTGACACCGGTGTTTTTCAGAAAGTTACGTTCGATGCATTCCCCATGCGCCTCGAAAGCATCGTCATTCATGGCTGTATTGCTGCCAGGGAATAAATGATTACAGCTGGCTATCGTCCTGCTTACAGCAGAGGTGCATTTATTTTGACTAAATCCGGCGCAGTTCAAAAATTTTCTATCATTACACGTAGCTGTCATGGCAGTTTTCAGCTGTTGTTTCATCATGGCGATCATATCCTGTGATGAAGCTGTAAAACTATAACTTGATAGTAAAGAAATAAATATTAAACGAATGAATGTTTTCATTGTAAATTTCCCTGGTATGGTTAATCCGGTATTTATAATAAAGGGGTCTTCTGAAAAATATATGGGTAAAATATCAACTAATTAGGCTGATTTTCATCATATCGAGCCTCAGTTCATGATGGTAGTTCCTATGCAACCAGCAATGAAAGGGACACTTAATGCGAATAATAACACTACTGAATCGATGCCAAAAATACAAGTCGTTTTATTTTTCCCTTATTTTTAAGGAGATGGTGTGGTAAGTCCATGAGATCCTCGCTCGATCCTATTAAGAAAAAGAAGAAGTATATAGGTGATCTGATATATGTCAAAGCAAACAATCCTTAAATCCAGGGTGCAATTAACGCAAAAGACTGGCAAAAAGCTGCTGACAACTCAAATCGAAAAAGCCCAATTCCAGCAGCTCGAAACGAGTATGTAAAAGACCTTCTAGAAAAAGTAGCGAAGAGTGTGAAAAAAACTACTAGGGTTGTGAAGCCACATCATAGGATAAAATTATGGTTTTTCGTAGATCTGTGTGAAAGCTATGGAGCCATGTCCAGCTTGCCGCAGTAAAAAAGTATACTATTTCTGAAGCCGTCGAATGAACGATAACCTCTTGCATTCGCCTTAATAATTTGAATCTTTGAATTCAATCCCTGAGTGATGCTACGCTCAACAGCTGCCCATCATGTTCTTCCAGTTCCATCGATATCGACCTTGCTTAGATTACCTGAGAACCTCTCGGTGTAGCTGGTTTTTCACACGGTTCTCCGAAGAAC
>JAKISP010000037.1 GCA_021648525.1 Gammaproteobacteria bacterium | reverse complement strand
TCTTCATGTGGTCTCCTCCTGCTTCTGTTTGACGGAATCTACACTCCCATCATGGCGCATTATGACGCCGATTAGGAGGTGGGAGGAGACCATCTCATCGGGCTACATTTATTTTAAAGGTTCTTCGGAACGGTGTGTAAAGCCAGTTACACCGAGAGGTTCTCGGGTAATCTAAGCAAGGTCGATATAGATGGAACTGGAAGAACATTATGGGTAGCTGTTGGGCGTAGCATCACCCCTGGTGATTGAATTCAAAGATTCAAACTGTTAAAGCGAATGCAAGAGGTTATCGTTCATTCGACGGCTTCAGAAATAGTATACTTTATTTACTGCGGCAGACTGGATATGGCTCCATAGTTTTCACACAGGTCTACGAAGAACCATCTAAAAAGAAAGCTATCACTCAATATTTACAACAGCACCACCGACGCCAATCCCAGAAAAACAAAAAACCCAACCACATCAGTCACCGTGGTCAACATCACACCACCACCCAATGCAGGATCGGCTCCCATTCTTTTGAGGAACAGTGGAATACAGGCCCCCGCAATCGCAGCGACCAGCAGATTAACCATGATCGCAACACCAATGATCCAGCCAATCTGATAATTACCAAACCACAGAATTGCCACAGCAGCCACCACCACTGCCCACAGCGCGCCATTCAATAGCCCGATGGTAATCTCTTTCATCAACAATTTACGTGAGTTAGCGCGTCCGATCTGCCCTAGTGCGATACCACGAATCACTAGCGTCAGCGTCTGGCTGCCGGCAATACCACCCATGCTGGCGACGATCGGCATCAACACTGCCAGCGCCACCACCTGCTCAATGGTCGCATCAAATAGACCAATCACCCATGACGCAAGCAGTGCTGTTGCAAGGTTAAGCCCTAACCACACACCGCGTTGACGAGCGCTCACTGTTGCTGGGGCAAACATATCACTCTCTTCATCAAGGCCAGCCATGCTCATCATCGAATGTTCGGCCTCATCACGAATCACATCAACCACGTCATCAATAGTGATACGGCCCAGCAGACGATGACTTTCATCAAGTACAGGAGCAGAGACCAGATCACGATGTTCAAACAACCCCGCCACTTCAGAGGCTGGGAGAGTAACAAGAATATTTTCGCCTTCAGAGAGCATCACATCACGCACCATCTTTACTGGCAGCTGAGTTAACAGTACTGTCAAAGGTAGTTGCCCAAGGTAGCGGTCATTACGATCAACCACAAACAGGGTATCCGTTGTCTTTGGCATATCGCCCCGCAGACGCAGGTAGCGCAATACCACATCAAGCGTCACATCTGGGCGCACCGTAACGGCATCGATATTCATCAGGCCACCGGCAGTATCCTCAGGATAGGACATAACAGACTGAAGACGATGGCGGTTCTGTTCATCCATCGCCTGCAATACTTCATCGATCACTGCCGCCGGCAGGTCTAACAGAATATCAGCGAGGTCATCGGTCTCCAGCCCTTCAGCTGCAGCCACCAGTTCATCTGCGTCCATCTCGCCAATCAATGATGCTCGAAGATCATCATTAACGTGCGTCAGCACTTCACCACTAACATCTACATCTAGCAGATCCCATAGCAGCGAGCGCTCATGATGAGGCAGGGATTCTAATAGGTGAGCAACTTCAGCGGGATGCAGATTGTTAAGCATCCCTTGTACATTGGCCAGCGTATCGAGTTCCAGCGCAAGACTAAAGACCTCTAGCCGTTGCTGACGTTTCTCTCGCTCATGTGTATTTGGCATTCCCCGACCCCGTTCACTTACTACTTAAAACAGTGTAAGGAAAAACAGTGCGGAATGGAAAATTTTTTATTGCTTTTAAATCAATAACACCATGTTTATCGCTATAAAAACAGACATTCTAATCCACGCATAGTCAAGCTTTACCAAGCGCACCAACGGCAGCGATGACCTCATCTGGGTTATCAAGATCAAGTAAGGCACTAACCTGTCGGGATAATAACGACACATCACTATCATTAATAATATCCTTCACCTCAAGTAACATAGAGGCAGCCATACTGAATTCACGTAACCCCATCCCCAGTAGCAAAGCGGTATATTCCGGGTCTCCCGCCATTTCACCACACATCGATACCGGTGTACCGTGCTGCTCACCCGCAGCAATGGTCATCTGAATTAAATGCAATACAGCCGGATGCAGTGGATCATAAAGATGGCCAACAGCGGCATCCATGCGATCAGTCGCGAGTGTGTATTGAATTAAATCATTGGTACCGATCGATAGAAAATCAAACGCCCTGGCAAAGGCACTCGCAGCAATAGCCGCCGCAGGTACTTCGATCATAGCACCAACCTTCATAGCGACATCAAATCGCTGCCCCTTTTCTTTCAACACCGCTTTACACATTCTGATTAGACGATATAGCTGTTGAACTTCACGCATACCCGATAACATTGGTACCATCATACGTAGCTCACCCAATGCAGAAGCCCTCAAGATCGCGCGTAATTGCGGCAAGAACAGTTGAGGCTCTTTAAAAGAGAGGCGGATTGCGCGCAATCCAAGCGCTGGATTTGAACCAGAGTAATCATTCAACGAATTAACGTTAATATGCTTGTCAGCACCCACATCAAGCGTACGGATTGTTACCGGACACCCCTTAAAGGCACGCATTAATTTCGCATAAATCTGATACTGCTCCTCTTCGTCAGGTAATTCTGTACGATTCATAAAGAGCATCTCGGTACGAAATAGGCCCACACCATCCGCATCCATTTTTTTATTTAACTCGATCTCATCTGCTAACTCAATATTCATCATTAAATGAATAGCACAACCATCGCGACTGACCGCAGGTAAGCCTTTAAGCATTTTCAGTGCAACAATACGTGACTGATCGTGTTTAATACAGTGCCGGTAAAACGTTAACGCACTGTCATCCGGTGAGGCAATCGCCGTACCAAAGCGACTATCCACTATTAACTGCTCATTCTGAAGAACATACCGACAAGCATCAGGCACACCCACCACCGCAGGTACACCAAGGCTTCGCGCTAAAATAGCGGTATGTGAATTAGGCGCACCATCTTCAGAAATAAAACCAGCCACACCACGTTGGTACATTAACAACATATCAGCCGGTGACAGTTCATCCGCTACAACGACACATCCCCTCGCCCGTTGAAAAATGGCATCATCCGCCTGTTCTTGATGGCTTAACAAAATCCTTTGAATACGTTTCACCACATGATCAACATCATCACGTCGCGTTTTCAGATAAGGGTCATCCATCACATCAAAGACAGTCACCAACGCATCACGCTGTAACTTCAATGCCCATTCAGCATTATATTGCTGACGACGGATCAAGTTGATGGGTACTCGACATAACGCATCATCTTCAATCATTAACAGATGAGTATCAATAAAAGCACTAATTTCTGGAGAGGTGTCAACAGGGATTTGCTGGCGCACCTGATTAAGCTGCTGTTGTGCTTTTTTGATGGCATATTCAAAACGCGCAACTTCATCATCTATTAATGCACGAGGAATGGCGTACTCAAGCACCTCAAGCTCATCACGACGAATCACCAGGCATGGCCCGATCGCGATCCCCCTTGAAACCCCTGCACCATTGAGCATTAACGCCATAAAAAAGAGACTCCTGGTTATTCGGCGGTCACTATTTTTCTACTGGCTGTTCTCAACAAAACACAGGATTAAATAGCTATTCTTCCTCACCAAAACGCTGAGCCACTAACTGCTGTAGCTGCTCAATCGCGACTGCCTCATCATCACCATCAGCCGTAACTTCAATCTGCATTCCTTTGCCTGCCGCCAGCATCATCACCCCCATAATACTTTTTCCATTCACACAACGGCTACCACGTGCCACCTTAATCTCACTATCAAAGCAGGAGGCCAAAGTCACAAATTTAGCGGCTGCTCTCGCATGTAAACCAAGTTTATTGACGATGTTAATCTCTGCGCTCACCATGGCTACTACAGTTCGTCACGTCTACAACAAAAAATACCATCACGACCACCACTCAGCGCCTTCTCCAACAACTGTTCGATACTTAAGTCAGGGTAATTGAGAACTCGAATCAGCATCGGTAGATTAATCCCCGCCACCACCATGACGTGTGCACTGTCATCCTGTAATCTCATTACAATATTACTGGGTGTTGCACCATACATATCCGTTAGTAACAATACACCATCTTTTTTATTTAACGTGGATATGGCGGTACCAACCTCTTTGACTATTTCATCAGGGTCGCTGCCATTTGCGACAGAGACCACACCCACTTGTAATACCGAACCGCCGAGCATAGCGTATGCCGAGTCAAGCAGTGCCTGCCCAACCTCGCCATGAGTCACGATCAGCAGTCCGACGCTCATATAATTTCACGATGGCGAATCAATACACGCTCGCGTTGCTGTTTAAAATAAGCACCAAGTGTCTCGGTCATGTAAACAGAGCGATGTTGGCCACCGGTACAACCAATTGCCACCGTCAAATAACTACGATTATCCGCTTCAAAGTTAGGTACCCAGCGCTCAACAAACATAGTGATATCAGCCTGCATCTCTTGCACAATCGTCTGCTGTTCCAGGAACTTGATAACATCATCATCTCGCCCGGTTTGCAGGCGTAAAGCCGGTTCCCAATGAGGGTTCGGCAGACAACGTACATCAAAAACAAAATCAGCATCAATTGGATGACCATGTTTAAAACCAAATGAGAGGAACTGCAGCGATAACACCGAACTCGCATCTCGACCCACGCGATCACGAATCTGATCACGTAATTGATGCACATTAGTTTGACTCGTATCAATATGAAGATTGGAACAATCCGCAATGGGATTCAACAAACTCCGTTCCGCAGCAATCGCCTCAACCAGAGGAACATCATCATTTGTCAGAGGATGTTTACGTCGCGTTTCACTAAAGCGTTTTATCAACGCATTATCATTGGCAACGATAAAAATTACCTCGCAATCTATCCCCTGCTCTTTAATATTGTCGAGGATCGGGCGAAAGTCCTGCAGATCATCAGTCATATTACGCGCATCAATCCCCACCGCAATATCGTTAACCTGACGCTTGCCTGACATCAGCTTCATCTGCGAAACAAAGCCTGACAACAAAGCAATGGGCAAGTTGTCAACACAGTAATAACCGAGATCCTCTAGCGCCTGCAATGCAATACTTTTTCCGGCACCGGATAACCCACTGAGCACCAACAACCTCATAAATCACCTCTGGCTAACAAACAGCTTTGTCGTTCAATAAAGTCTTGCGCGGCATCATACCCACCCAGACGAAGTATATGATTGCGCACTGCAGCCTCTATTAATAACGCAAGGTCTCGACCCGGCGCAACTGGCAGGGTGACAGATGGTATCCCAACTTCCAGTACCATTTCATCTTGCTGACTGCCCGCCAACCGATCAATGTTTCGAATTTCTTCATCGTCAACTGGTTTGAGGTGAATAATCAGACGCAGGTTTTTATCTTTTTTAATCGCACTATCACCATACATCGCACGAACATTCAGCACACCCAGGCCTCGCACCTCAATAAAACCTTGCAACAACTCAGGACATGCTCCCCGAATAGTATCCGGCGCAACCCGCGAGAACTCAGGCGCATCATCAGCAATCAAACGATGCCCTCGTGTTAGCAACTCTAGCGCCAGTTCGCTCTTGCCAACACCGCTCTCACCGGTTAGCAAAACTCCCAGGCCTCTAACCTCCATAAAAACACCATGTAGTGTTTTTGTTTCGGCCAGCAGCCCGGTCAAATAATAACTGAGATGATCAATTAATTTATCGCTTTTAAGGCGCGATGAGAGCAATGCGATCGAGGCCTGTTGCGCACGCTGCTGAAGGCCGGCTGTGGCTATTGCGCCATCGGCTACCACGATAAAAGCCGGTTTTTCTTCAAATAATTTTATGAGTGTGTCGTGGTATGAATTTTTACCCAGTGATTCCAGGTATCGCAACTCAGTTTTTCCCATCACCTGGATTCGATTTGGCTGAATTAAATTAAGATGCCCCACCATCGGCATCTCGGCATAACCATGTTCGTCAACAACATCATTTGAAAATTGAATGTCACGTGCCCCACCCGGTCGACCAGACACCCATTCTAATCCCAGCTTTTCAGCATGACTCTCAAACAGTTGATTGACAGTCAGCGATTTAGCCATCGAAACTATGCGCAGGGTTGCGCTTGTTGATCGGAAGAAAAACTTGATTGCCACTGCATCAACAATTGATACAGGACATCATCACTCGTTGCCGCACGCAGTTGCATACAAAATTGCTCATCCCCAAAAATCTCAGCCAGCATCGACAGCAACTCCAGATGTTCACTGGTTGCCTCTTCCGGCACTAACAGTGCACAGATTAAATCTACCGGTTGATTATCAACCGCATCAAAATCCACCCCTTCACGTAACTGCAAAAAGGCACAAACAGGTTTATCAACGGCCTTAAGACGACCATGAGGAATTGCAGCCCCGTGCCCTAACCCAGTGCTTCCGAGGCGTTCACGGCCAACCAGCCCTTCAAATACTTCTGTCTGAGTGGGGCCTGGGGTCGCGGCAACGAGCAGTTCACTGAGCTGTTCAAGTGCACGTTTTTTACTACCAATTTTCCGCTGAGCAACTACACTTTCAGGCAGAAAAAACTCTTCTATTTGCATGTTTAATTATTTCCAGACACCAATTAATTCTGAAACAAATACTAATCAGGATCAACAGCGTCCTGAGCAGAATCAAGTGTTTCTTCCTGAACCGGAAACCCTTTATTACGACCACGATGATCTTTACGTTTCTCTTTATGTTTAATCACCTGACGATCAAGCTTATCTGCCAGCGCATCAATGGCCGCATACATATTTTCATTTTCAGCATCCGCGAATAGATCTGCACCACTCACATGAACCGTGGCTTCTGCCTTCTGCACCATTTTCTCAACTGCCAACACAACATGAACATTACCCACACCATCAAAATGGCGCGCTAGCTTATCCAGTTTTTCGTTCACATAGCTACGTAGTGCTGGAGTGATATCAATATGGTGACCCGTCAGATTTATTTGCATTTTAATACCTCGATGTTATGTCAAACGTTTACGCTCACTTGATGAAAGGATCGATATTGATTCACGATATTTAGCAATCGTGCGACGAGCAACATTGATCCCCTGTTCTTCAAGAATTTGTGAAATTTTACTGTCACTCAGTGGCTTCGCTGGATTCTCAGCCGCCACCAGTTTTTTTATTAACGCGCGAATGGCTGTCGCAGAACATTCGCCGCCACTCGCGGTTCCAACGTGGCTAGAAAAGAAATATTTCAATTCAAAAATGCCGCGCGGCGTATGCATATATTTTTGTGTGGTAACACGAGAAATAGTCGACTCATGCATTTCAACGACTTCTGCCACATCGTGCAATACCAATGCTTTCATCGCCTCTTCACCATGCTCAAGAAAACCACGCTGGCGCTCAACGATACAGGTAGCCACTTTCAATAAGGTTTCATTACGGCTTTGCAGGCTCTTAATAAACCATTTAGCCTCTTGCAGATGGTTTTTCAGGTAGGTGTTATCAGAGCTATTATCTGCGCGCTTAACCAATCCGGCGTAACCATTGTTAACACGTATTTTTGGCAACGCCTCGCCATTCAACTCAACCTTCCAGGCACCGTTATTTTTTTTAACAATCACATCCGGCACTACATACTCAGCGAGTTTGGGAGAGATCGATGCGCCAGGACGTGGATTAAGTGTCTGCACCAGTGCCATTATCTCTTTTAACTCTTCCTGTGTGCACTTCATACGCCGCATAATCTGCGTGTAATCACGCGCCCCGAGTAACTTAAGATGTTCAGTGATGAGTTTACGTGCCTCTTCCAGCCACAGCGTATCAGGGCTTACGTACTTCAGTTGAATTTGCATACACTCCTGCAGGTCACGACACCCAACACCAACTGGATCAAAGTGATGAATGCGATGTAGCACTGCCTCTACTTCATCAAGCTCGGTCTCTAATTCTTCACGCAGACCTGAAAAAATCTCTTCTAACGAACAGGTAAGATAGCCCTGGTCATCGATCGCATCGATGATCGCATCAGCGATTTCCATATCTTTATCAGTAAAAGAGGTTAGCCTCATCTGCCATAAGAGATGTTCCTGAAGCGATTCGGATGATGCATCCTGACTTTCATAATCACTGTTCTCGGGTATTGCTGCGGAAGAGGTCTGCGGCATTACGCTGTCGTAGGTATCTTCCCATGAGCTATCAACCGGCAGTTCATCGGGTAGGGCATCGGAAAGTTGCGAGACGACATCGCCATCACCAGCAACACCGGCATCGACAGAATTCACATCATCAACTGGCTCATCAGGGGAAAGATCGCTGGCATCAGCAGGAGAATCTTTAGCGGATGAATCATCACCACTCTCGTCAGTGAGTTCCAGCATAGGATTCGATTCAAGCGCCTCCTGAATCTCTGCCTGGAGATCAAGTGTCGACAACTGTAACAGGCGTATCGCCTGCTGCAGCTGCGGTGTCATCGTCAACTGTTGTCCAAGCCGGAGCTGTAGGGATTGCTTCATATATCGCCGTCCTGATTCGGCGTCACCTTCTTGCTTAACTTATAGACCATTATTTTATCGTATTTAGCACCTTTTTTCAGTGCCAATCGTAACATTAGAGCCGAAAATCCTGTCCGAGGTAAACATCTCGTACTTGCTTATTCTCTAAAATCGCGTCAGGTGGGCCTTCTGCAAGCACTACCCCCTCACTCATAATATATGCACGCTCACATATTCCTAGCGTCTCTCTGACATTATGATCGGTAATGAGCACCCCAATCCCCTTATCCGTCAAAAAACGAATAATGCGCTGAATATCGATCACAGAGATCGGATCAACCCCTGCAAAAGGCTCATCCAGCAGGATAAAACGCGGATTTGTCGCCAATGTACGTGCAATTTCAACACGCCGACGCTCACCACCCGAAAGACTCATGCCTAAATTATCACGTAGATGGGTCACATGAAGCTCGCCCAACAGTTCATCCAGCTGAGCCAGTTGCTGCGCACGATTCAGATCGCCGCGCATCTCCAGTATCGCCAGAATATTTTGCGCCACGGTTAATTTGCGAAAAATTGACGCCTCCTGAGGCAGATAACCGACCCCCATCCTGGCGCGAACATGCATTGGATAGCTCGCCATATCCTGATCATCGAGCACAATACTGCCTTTATCACATCCAACCAGACCGACAATCATATAGAAGCAGGTCGTTTTGCCCGCTCCATTGGGTCCCAGCAGCCCAATCACCTCCCCACTATTCACCTCCAGCGAAACATCTTTGACTACTTCACGGGATTTATAACTTTTGGCAAGGTTCGTCGCAATAAGTGCATGCATCAGCGGCGATTATCCATCTGTTTTTTCAACTTATTCCACCTTCCCTTTCTCACGCGGCTGAATCACCACCTGCACCCGTTCACCGCCATTTTCCGCCTTTCGCGCATTAACAATATCCTTATCCGCATCATATTCGATATGACTACCCGAGAATTCATCCCCACCTCGGATCATATAGGCATTGCCCTTTAACAGGATATGCCCCTGATCTGCGCGATAATCGATCAAACGCGCCTTTGCCTTCAGCTCACCTTTACCATCATCGAGCATCTGCTGATATCTCACCCGCTCACCCTCGGCGGAAAAACGCTGAAACTCGCCACCAACACTGTATATGGTCACCTTATCAGCCGTCATCTTAACCGTTCCCTGAACATAGCTCACACTGCCCTGATAGACACTGACCCCTGTGCCTTCATCAATCACCATGCTGTCAGCTTCAATCTGAATCGGCTGCTCTCGATCGCTGGTCAATGCCAGCGCAATGCCCGGCGAGAGCATCAACAGCAATAAGCTAATGACTTTGTGGTTCATAGGTCCCCCGCACTGCTGATAATAGCGCTACTCGACGCTGACTGAGGTCTGCACTCATACCAATTGCCGTTGTCCTGCCGCGACCATCCTTAATGTTGACTGCCGCTGCCGTCTCCATATATTTAGCATACGGGTGCACGGTTAAATCGGCGGTATAAATTTGTAGTGCCTCGGTATCCGTTGCGGTAATGCGCAAAATAATCACCTCCCCCTGTAGCAGCACCGTTTCACCACCATTTAATATCTGTCCAGATTCAGCGCGAATATCCCAGAACTCATCCTCACTACGAAACACCACAAGATGCGGACGTTCAAGCGTCGCACTATCATCATTGGCATAGTGCTTCAGACTATCAGCATAGAGCTTATGCGCAGGCTTTCCCTCTAAATTTAGTGCAGTTGATTCAAACTCATCCATATAATAATCAGGTTCATGCTGCATTTGCTCAAAGGCTTGCTGCGACGCTGGTTCAACACTACGTTGCAACCACCAGCTCAACGCGGCCAATGCTATCAACAGTAACGCAATCCAGCGTCTATTGCTCAATGAAAAATACCACCCAGAGCCATCAGACTATTCAACATGCCCGGTTAACTACTCGACGGTGGATAACCAGACTCAGCTAATCGAGTAATCAGCACATCCCGTACAAGCGTATCACCGTGCACCTCAACGTCACCGCTAGCAACATCGACTGAAACCTGCGACACACCCTCAACGTTACCCAGCCCATCACGAATATTAGCCGCACAACCATCACACTTCACATTAGCAACCCTGAACTTCATCACCTGCATATCCTCTCTTACTCGCTATTTAGCTTATACCGCCACCAGGTAGAGCCAGTACATGTAGCCACAAAATGCACTTAACAACAACCCGCCTTCAACACGGTTGATCTTGCCATCTTTACCGCGAAAACCATAGGCCATCAGGAATAGCGCAATCGTCAGGCCAATCATGACCGGGTAATCACGCGTCAACACGCCATCAGGTACCATCGATGGGTAGATCAGCCCCGGCAATGCCATCACCCCAAGGATGTTAAACATATTGGAACCAATGATGTTGCCAATCGCAAGCTCATGCTCTTTCTTTAGCGCACTCGTCACGGTGGCCGCCAGTTCTGGCAAGCTAGTACCGATCGCAATAATCGTCAGCCCAATAATCAGATCACTCACGCCAAAGGCCTTAGCGATATTCACCGCGCCCCACACCAGGATTTGAGAGCTAACAAACAGCACCACCATACCGACCACTAACCAGAGTGTCGCTTTTGATGTCGGCATCCCCTCAGGGATTTCAGCGTCAAACTCGTTCGACATCGGGTCACCGCTATCACGCTCTTTCAACCCCAGTCGAACGACCCAGAAAATCATCAGGAACATGCCTAGCAATAGAAACAGGCCATCGCCCTGACCAAGGTAACCATCCATCATCAGCAGCAGTGCTAGCACCATCACCAGTAATAAGATCGGCAGCTCACGTTTGATAATGCCCGAATGAACCGTGAGTGGCACGATCAATGCCGTAATACCCAGCACCAGTGCAATATTGGTAATATTAGAACCCAGCGCGTTACCAATAGAAATCCCCGGATTACCTTGATATGCAGCCATCCCTGACACCAGCATCTCAGGCGCAGAAGTACCAAAGCCGACAATAGTCAAACCGACAATCAGTGGTGAAATACCAAAATTACGCGCGGTAGCTGAGGCCCCCAACACAAAACGGTCCGCCCCCCATACCAGAAAAATAAAGCCAGCAACAACAGCAACAGATGAAAGCAACATACAATTAAAATTCTATTTAGTTCGATTCAGGAAAACAGCAACCACTAACTATTTAGTGGTACTGCGTAATGCAGCGCGATGCCAATAAAGATCACCGCACCAAACTTATGATTATTCAGGAAGGCGCGAAAACAGAGCAGGATATCCCGCTCACGTAGCAGGTATTGCTGGTAGCAGGCAAACAAGCCCGCCACTGCTAAACCGCCGTAATAAAACACCCCTAACGCCAGCTGCTGGCCAATAATCAGCAACACCACAAAAAAGAGCACCTGTATTATAGCAATAATTGCGCGATCACCATCACCAAACAGAATTGCGGTCGATTTCACCCCAATCCTCAGGTCATCAGCCCGATCTACCATCGCATACATCGTGTCATACACGGTCGTCCATAAAACCGTTGCGATAAACAGCAACCACGCCTCTTTCGGCACTGCGCCAGTCTGCGCTGCAAACACCATTGGCACCGCCCAGCCAAAGGCTGCCCCAAGATAGACCTGGGGCAGATGGGTGTAGCGCTTCATAAAAGGGTAAGTGCCCGCCAGAAATACAGCAACAAACGACATCATAATCGTCAGCGTGTTCATCGTTAGCACCAGCGCGAAGGCTATCAGGCAGAGCACTACGAATAGAATCAATGCCGATTTAGGCGCAATCTTACCTGAGGTAATCGGTCGATCGCGGGTACGGCGCACCTTTGAGTCGATATCCCGATCAGCGTAATCATTGATCACACAGCCCGCCGCGCGCATCAGCACCACCCCTGCAACAAAAACGATCAGTACATCGGTATCCGGCACTCCTCCCGCTGCGATCCACAGCGCCCACATCGTTGGCCACAGCAGCAAAAAAATACCGACAGGTTTATCAAAGCGCATCAATGCCCAATATTGCTGCAGATGTTCCATCAGCACAATGACCCAACTATGTTTACAATAACCAACACCGTTAAAGTATCCAACCTCTGTCTAAAACCTATCGCCATGCTTAGCGGCAATTGTTAAATATCTGCCATCCTGTAAAGCTAATACACTCCCATCCCAAAATGAATATGAATTAACGTCATCATAGTTAAATTGAGGGTAATCAGGTGTGTTTATGACCAGCCTGCCTTGATAGCTAACATCTCCCGAATCGTAGTATATTGCGGCATCGTAAATAGTTGGACTATCGCTATTATTTTTTTGTACTAATACATACATACCACCGTCGGGACCACCCACCCATAACGCTTTCTCTGGAATATTATCGGGTCTCGGAGGTATAACTGCGCTAACCTCAATGCTCGCTATAAAATCAGGTAAAAGAAAAGCCAAGCGTACGATAATAACTGACAATACAACGAGCAGTAATATTAAAAAATATTTGATGATTTTTTTCATAAAGCACATCAATACCCAATATTGTTACACACACGCTATTAGCGTAGTAACTCGACTATGTATACAACAACCAGCACCGTTAAAATACCCACCCTCTATTCAAGGTCAATCGCCATGCTCAGCGGCAATTGTCAATTGCCTGCCATCCTGTAGATATAAAGTATCCCCATCCCACCCTGCATAGGAATTAACGTCATCATAGTTAAATTGAGGATGATCAGGTGTGTTTATGACCAGCCTGCCTTGATAGCTAACATCTCCCGAATCATAGTATATTGCAGCATCGTAAATAGCTGGGCTATCTTTACTATTTTTTTGTACTAAGACATATACACCTCCATCAAGGCCACCCACCCACAACGCTTTCTCTGGAATAGTATCTGGTCTAGGAGTAAGGGGTAACGCACTGCCAATTTCAATACTGGATATAAAGTCAGGTAACAGAAAGGCTATGCGTACAATAATGATTGACAATATAATAAGAAATAATATAGCAATATATTTGATAGTTTTTTTCACTCTACGCTCCTTAATACGTTCCATCATCCTCAATGATCAGTTTATTGTTTTTCTTGTTATAATCAAGATCTAGGTAGTCGTCCCTAAATTCACCTATGTAAGAATTAGGCCTTGGGTCAACCATCCAAGGCGTATCAATTCCTGCTATTTTCGTGAGTCCCTTAACAAAATGAATGCAGCTATTGAAAAATAAATCATAGGGTTTTCTCTTTGCAAATGCATTTTCATTTTTCCGACGCTGTGCATATTCCAGCATTGCCTCAAACTTGTTATCAACTTTAATAAAAACACCTTGGATACGACCTGATTGTCCGGACGCTTTTGATATTTTCTCTAGGGTTTTTTTTAAGGAAATATAATCTAATTTGCCTTCATTGATGGTCACATCCGGTAGATTTCTAATCTTTTGAACCAATCCTAGATTAGCGGGAGGATCATATCGCCCATATTCGTAATATTTTGTCATTCCGTTTTCACCGTTTATAAAAAGAATGCCTGCATGCCCAAGATTGGAAAATTTCTCTTTGTACCCCGAAAATGTGAAGTTATCGAAGTCTACATAAGGGAACAGATCAAATTCTGTTTTAGACACCTCAACCGGTATTTTATAATCTGGAAAAACGATTGGTATCACTATATCTTTCATTTTATATCCTTAGCTCCCATGTTTAGCGCCTGGCGCTGGCATAGACGGCAAAAAAAACTCATTCACTAACAACGGCTTCTGCTCAAAACGAAACACCGAACGCCGTCCCCACACGTTCTGCTGCTCAAGCCCTAACCCAGCCAGCGCATCATCATAAATCATCTCATCGGGGCGAATGCAGGCGATCTCCATTGGCTCACGCACCACACTGTTATTGGCAAACAAAAAAGCCCCTAATGGGCGATTCCCCAGCATCAATAGCTGCCGACCCGCGCCACGCATGGTGCGCGCCGGAATCACACTGCGTGCATAAACCCATGGTTCTCCGCAACCAATCAATAGCACCTGTCGCACCATCCCATATTCATGATGCCCCATTCCAAGCGCCTGCCGCTCATTCAGCAATGGCCGTTGCCATTGCTGCGATAACACCCGCACCCGAAAATCACCGTCACTCGCCTGCTGCAAGCGTAGCGTCAGCGAGCCACGATCATACAACCAGGGCAACAGTCGCCTGGGAAGCCTGGTACGCAGCACATTACCCGCCGCTCGCCACACCGGTTCCTGCCAAACGCCCTGCCGCTTAATCTTCAACTTTTATTAATTCCAGGCTAAAAAGTAACAGGCAAGAAAACCGCACATAATTCTATGAAATATCCGAGTTAAATTAAATCAAATTAATCGCGTATCATACATCGCCATAACGCGCGGCATCCCCCAGCCAACGTCGAATAATCGGCGTCACCCGCTGTGGGTACTGCTGTATTAGCAACGCCGCCGTGCGGTTAACCTCCGGGATCATCGCCTGATCACGCACAATATCAGCAATTCGAAACTGCAATTCACCGGTTTGACGCGTACCCAGAATCTCACCCGGGCCACGCAACGCCAGATCCCGGCGCGCAATCTCAAAGCCATCGCTGGTCTCTCGCATCGCCGCCAGACGCGCTTTACCCTGCTGCGACAGGGGAGCATGATACATCAAAACGCAGTTACTTTTTTTACTCCCACGCCCCACCCGGCCACGCAGCTGATGCAACTGCGCCAAACCTAGTCGCTCGGCATTTTCAATCACCATCAGGCTCGCATTAGGCACATCGACCCCCACCTCAATCACTGTCGTCGCCACTAGCAGGTCTATCTCACCCGCCTTAAAGGCCGCCATCACTGCTGTTTTTTCCTGCGCTTTCAATCGCCCATGGACCAACCCAACGTTTAGATCTGGCAGCGCCTCTGCCAGCTGCTCAACGGTATCTTCCGCTGCCTGACACTGCAGCGTCTCCGACTCCTCTATCAGCGTGCAGACCCAATAGGTCTGGCAACCACTGCGGCACGCCTGGTGAACACGCTGCACCACTTCACCACGTCGTCCATCCTGCAGTACCACCGTTTCGACCGGCTTGCGTCCCGGCGGCAGCTCATCGATCACGGAACTATCGAGGTCAGCGTAGGCAGTCATCGCCAATGTGCGCGGAATCGGTGTTGCAGTCATAATTAACTGGTGCGGGAACTGATTCCCCTGCTGTCGTCCCTTTTCACGCAGCGCCAGACGCTGATGGACTCCAAAGCGATGCTGCTCATCCACCACTACAAAGCCGAGCTTCGAAAAAACCACCTCTTCCTGAAATAGCGCATGTGTCCCGACCACCACCTGTGCCTCACCACTACGAATTCGCTCCAGCGCCGCCGTGCGCACCTTACCTTTTGACTTACCGGAAAGCCATTCCATCTCGATATTGAGCGGCGCCAGCCACTGTGCAAAATTTTGTCGGTGCTGCTCTGCTAACAGTTCAGTCGGGGCCATCACCGCCGCCTGATAACCCGCCTCCACCGCCTGTAGTACCGCTAGCGCCGCCACCACTGTTTTGCCACAACCAACATCCCCCTGCACCAGGCGCTGCATCGGCGAGGCCTGCCGCATATCGCGAGCCACCTCATCCACCACCCGCTGCTGTGCACCGGTCAACTTAAAGGGGAGCTGATCGAGCAGCTGCTGACGTAATTTACCTGCCACTTCCAGACGAGGCGCACGCTGCGCGCGATTCTTTTCCCGCAACTGCTGCATGCTCAACTGCTGCGCCAACAGTTCTTCAAAGGCGAGGCGCTGCTGCGCAGGGTGTTTGCCTTCGGTAAGGTCATATTGCGACGCATCAACCGGTGGGCGATGCACATAATGAATCGCCTCAGCAAGCAGTGGCATCCTTAGTTGCGTCAACACCTCGTCAGGCAATAACTCCTGCAGCGCATCCTCATCAGATGGCTCGCTTCCGTGACTGGGCAACAGTTGCTGCAACGCCTGCTCAGTCAACGCCCGCATACTCGCCTGGCGCAGCCCTTCGGTGGTAGGGTAGATCGGCGTCAGGCGCGCATCCACCGGCAGCGATTGATTCGGTTCGATTTCATGATATTCGGGATGCGCCAGCTCCAGCGTCGCCTGACCATGACGCACTTCACCATAACAACGCACCCAGGTACCCGCTTTAAGCCCTGACTGTTGACGAGCCGTGAAGTGAAAAAAACGTAACGTGAGGGAACCAGTGCCATCGCTGATGCGAGTTAATAGCATCCGGCGACGGCCAAAGCGCACATCAGAGGCCTGCACCTCGCCCTGCACCAGCACCTCGTCACCGACGACCAACGCACCAATCGGTACAATCTGAGTTCGGTCCTGGTAGCGCAGCGGCAGGTGAAAAAAGAGATCCCACACTTGATTGATGCCGAGCCGCGCCAGCTTTTCAACTGTCTGCGGCCCTACCCCTTTGAGATATCGAACCGATGACGATAGCCCGTTCGCCGCTATTTTGGCTGTGGCTTGCGTTGCCTTTTTCATCGTCATTCTTTCATATTGGCGCTATCGTTCGCTCAGCTAAAATAGCCGCTCAGATAAACGCAATCAGGCGCGCGCGCCAAGATGCATCACCGCATCCATTTCAACCTCAGCACCACGCGGCAGTGCGGCAACCTGCACCGCTGCACGCGCTGGAAATGGCGCGTCAAAATAACGTGCCATCACCTCGTTTACGGTCGCAAAACAACCGAGGTCAGTGAGAAAAATATTGAGCTTCACGATATCCGCCATCTCACCACCTGCCGCCTGCGCCACCGCGCGCAGGTTTTCAAAAACCCGCACGATCTGCGCCTCGGTATCACCATCAATCATCTCCATGGTTTCAGGCAGCAATGGAATTTGCCCAGATAGATAAACCGCATCGCCCACTTTCACTGCCTGTGAATAGGTGCCAATCGCACTCGGGGCCAGTTCTGTACTAATAATTTCACGCACCATATTCCCGCTCCTCAAAAAATGATCAGCCCTTAATACGCATGATCCGAGACACCATTTCGATCGCCTTCACATGACGCATGACACGCGCCAGATGAACACGCCCCTGCACCGAGATCGAAAAGGTCAATGCGCTGTATTTACCATCACGGCCGTCGATCGACACATTGTTAATATTCGCATCCATCTCAGCAATCGCCGATGCAATCGTCGCCAGCACGCCGCGACGGTTAAGCACATCAACCCGGATATCCACTGGAAATTCGCCTTCAGTGTGCGCTTCCCAACGCACATCAACCCATTTTTCAGGACTATTGCGAAAGTCTGCCACATTTTTACATGATTCAGTATGCACCACGATACCGCGCCCCGCAGTGACAAACCCCTGAATCGAGTCACCCGGTATTGGATGACAACAGCGCGCAAACGTCACCACCATTCCCTCTGTACCCGAAATAGCCAGCGGTCGCATTTTATTACCACCCAACCAGGCTGGCATATAACGACTAAAGGCGTGTTTCAATGTTTGCGAGCGCGTCTGCGCATCGCCCTTAAAGATCGGTGCCTCGGCAATACGACGCGCCACCAGCGGTGCCGGACGATTACCCAGGCCAATGTCTTCAAACACACCTTCTAAATTGTCGCAACGAAATTCATCAATAATCACCTGCATATAGCCCGGCGACAACTCATTGAGCGACAAAGAGTAACCCTTGAGCGCCTGCTCTAGCATACGCCGCCCCAATTCAATCGATTCATCACGTTGCAGGTGTTTCAGATAGTAACGAATATTGGTGCGCGCTTTACCCGTCACTACAAAGTTGAGCCAGGTTGGATTCGGCTGTGCTGCGGGTGCGGTGATGATGCGCACTGTCTGCCCATTCATCAACTGCGTACTTAGCGGCCCCAGGCGGCGATCGATCTTCGCCGCCACACAACGATTCCCCACATCGGTATGCACCGCATAAGCGAAATCGACCGCTGTTGAACCTCGCGGCAATTCCATAATCGTCCCTTTCGGGGTGAATACGTAAACCTCTTCCGGGAAGAGATCAATCTTAACATTCTCAAGAAACTCCAGAGAATCGCCCGAACTCTTCTGCATTTCCAGCAGGCTAAGCATCCATTCGCGCACTCGACGATGAGAGCGTCCTTCAGCAAATGTCCCCTCTTCATCACCCTGTTTATAGAGCCAATGCGCTGCTACGCCTGCCTCAGCGAGACGATCCATGTCCCGAGTACGAATCTGCACCTCAATCGGCACCCCATAAGGGCCAAACAAAATAGTGTGCAGTGATTG
Organism: Gammaproteobacteria bacterium; assembly: GCA_021648525.1. Lineage (GTDB taxonomy): Bacteria > Pseudomonadota > Gammaproteobacteria > SZUA-140 > SZUA-140 > SZUA-76. The sequence continues at coordinate 23,670 of JAKISP010000037.1, read as the reverse complement.
ATAGCCATTCGCTTTAGGAATCGCAATATAGTCCTTAAACTTACCGGGCAACGGCTTATAAAGATTATGCACCGCCCCCAGAACACGGTAACAGCTGTCCACCGAATCCACCGTGATGCGAAAGGCATAGACATCAAACACCTCAGAAAATGACAACTGCTTATTCTGCATTTTCATATAAATGCTATAGAGCAACTTTTCACGACCATCAACAGCGCCATCAAGGCCATCTGCCTGCAGGCAATCTTCAATCGCATCCTGCACCTTGCTAACAATCTCTTTGCGGTTACCACGCGCCTTGCGTACCGACTCCGCAATCACGCGGTGGCGCATCGGGAAGTACTCTGAAAAACCAAGTTCCTGCAGCTCGGTGCGCATCCCATTCATCCCCAGACGATTGGCGATTGGGGCGTAGATATCAAGGGTTTCACTTGCGATACGACGACGTTTATCACTGCGCATCGCGCCCAGTGTGCGCATGTTATGCAGTCGATCGGCCAGCTTGATGATGATCACGCGAATATCCTGCACCATCGCCAACAGCATCTTACGAAAGTTTTCCGCCTGCGCTTCAACCTTACTTTCAAATTCAATCTGAGTCAGCTTGCTAACACCATCCACCAACTGCGCCACATCATCGCCAAACAGCTCAGCGATTTCCCCTTTTCCGGTGGGGGTATCTTCAATCACATCGTGCAAAATGGCCGCGACGATACTGTCAGCATCCATTCGCATCTCTGCCAGAATGGTGGCCACCGCAAGTGGGTGGGTAATATAAGGGTCGCCAGATTTGCGCATCTGCCCCTGATGGGCCTTTGCGCCAAAAAGATACGCGTGGTGAATACTGGTTAACTGCTCCTCATCAAGATAATCACCCAGCGCGCGGCATAAGACCTCATACGCATCATCCGCGAGCGCTTCGCTGGGGAGTATAATTTCAGGGAATTCAAGCGGAGCAGAGTTGCTCAAGGTCTAACTCGTGGTTGTAGACCAATCACCCTGTGCTTCTGTAGAAGAAGCATTCTGGTCACCCAGCAACGCATCTTCATCGATAAGACTAGCTGGCTTATCAACCAGAATAGAGGCATTCACCTTATTTTCTGCAATCTCGCGTAGAGCCAGCACAGTCGGCTTGTCGTTTTCCCACTCCAGTTCAGATTCACCACCGTTCGCCAGCTGACGCGCACGCTTGCTGGCAACCAGTACCAGTTCAAAACGGTTATCTACATTTTCCAGACAATCTTCTACGGTTACGCGCGCCATCGTTATACTCCTAACATTCTGAATTTTCTATCGGGGGAAACAATTGCCAAGTATAGCGCCATTTTGCGCATTCTCATATTCTTACTTAACTTAACCGAAAGCAATGTTCCATTTTAACTATCATTACACTAAACATCATCAACCATAGCGAATAAATACCAATCTCTTAATAAATAAACCAGGTGCCCACTACTCCCCAGCCATTTCCACCCTGACTACACTAGACCCAAAAGCCCTATTTTCAACCCAAAACCCACCAATAAATTGACACCTGCAAATTCAACAATGATAACCAATTGAATTAAAAGAATTTTCAAAGAAAGACGGAATCAAAACATTCATTAAAAGTATGTATAATTCTGCCACAAGAAATTTTTGGAGATTGCCTCTTAATGTTAAAAGCGAACAAAACAGCACTGCATATTGCCATCCTGTCTGGAACACTACTATTAACCGGTTGCGGAGGGAATGGAGAGGGCACACCAGTCACTACCGATAATGGCCCTGCCTTCAGCCTCATTGGAATCACTGCCAACACAGCTGACAATACGGTTACCATCTTTGATGCAGATGCGATGACGGTCACCTATGCTGATGCCGCGCTTTCAGGCGTAGAGCCTACTGCTATCACACTCTCAACAGACAATAAGACCGCCTATGTCATGAACAGTGGCAGTAATGACATCTCAATCATTAACCTGCTAACTGGCTCAGAAACCGGCACCATAGCCCTCACCGGCACTCGGCCTGGGCGCGCAGTGATTGCTGCCGACGGCTACCTTTATGTCACCTTTGAACAGTCTAGCTTTATTGCCAAAGTTGATATTGCGGCCTCAATACCTACCGAAGTTGCACAGATAAACGCCACCGTTGAAGGCACAGAAGGTGCCTCAACAATTGCAGCAACACCAGATGGCCAGTTCCTTTATGCTGCCTTTTACGAAGAAAAAGGAAACCACTATTTAGGCAAAATTGAGATTGCCTCTGAAAGTATGGTTAATAACTTTGAATCAACAAAAATCGCTGACCTTGAAATCGATAGCAACGGCATCCTCCATGCAATCCCCCGCACGCTCTTTTCAAGGTTTAAATCTGAAAATGAGGAAAAAGAAGGCCTCCTCCGTTTTGATACCAATACAGACACGTTCACAAATATTGTAGAGATAACATACAACAACATGGAGCTTAATGATCTAAGGCTTTACCATGGCAAACTCTTTACCACCGCAAACTCGCCCGGTGATTCTGGTGGCGTGGCTGAAGTATCAACCAGTTTCAGCTCAGATAACTTTGCTTTTGATAGCAAGGATGATGACAACTACACCGTTGACCTACCATTTACATTCACCTTCATGGGTAATGATTACGATAAAGTGAGCATGAATTCTAACGGTGTGGTCTCATTTAATGGCGCAGTGAACTATGATCAGGGCGTCGATGAGATCACTGGCTTCACACCAAACAATGAAGACCTGGATTCAGGCAACCTGTTTCATTACTCCTCAAAGGTTTACAGTAATCGCGCTGTCTTTCAATGGCTAACCTCGACATACCATGGCGGAGACAATATCAATCACTTTACCAGCTTTGAAGTGGTGATGTACCCTGATGGCCAGGCACGCTTTGACTATCTCTTCAGTGGCCCTGATGCCATTCTTGAAGAACTAAGCGATGATCAGAAGATTGAAGTCGGCTATAGTTACGGCATTGGTAACGATAACGATGATGAAGATGAGAGTAACGATAAGATAGTCAATCTGCGTGAAACATTAGGCACCTCACCATTTAACATCACACGCAAGAGTTATCTATGGGATCCCGCTACCTCTGAAAATACCATGGCCGAAGTGCCATTCGCATGGGAAGGAACTGGCATCCATTTTAACCCTGCGATCCTTAAAGATAATGGTGAAAATGGCGGCGGCTATACGTCAGGCGTAGGCGTAACTGACAACCACATCTTTATGACCATACTTAAAGATTATAAAAGCAACAACCGCAAAGAAATCATTGTGTATGACCGCGACACAATGCTACCACTTGATGCCACGATTCCGGTTGGTTACTGGCCAGAAGCCATTGAGATTGCCAAAATCCTCAATGACTAATGGTTACTATCAAGTGTAATGTAAAAGCCACCTTCGGGTGGTTTTTTTGTGTCTGGATTATCAGGTAGTACAATCATAATTCAATCTATCTAACCACATTAAAAACCGGCTCCTCACACAAATTAATAGCTCTTCAACACGAAAATACAGCGGCACAGGACGATCAGCAAACAACTAGCGCATCAAATGGAGGATCAATCGCCTCAAAGCGCTCGTTTAAAAAGCAGGTCCCATACACCATGGCCAAGTCGATGCCCACGCTGCTCAAATTTGGTTAATGGTCTAAACCCTGGACGCGGTGCATACTCACCACTCGCAACACAATTTTCATAGCCCGGCGCTTCACTCATCACTTTCATCATCTGTTTTGCATAATCCTGCCAGTCGGTCGCCATGTGAAACACACCACCTGGCTTTAACTTTTTACAGATCAATGCTGCGAAATCAGGCTGTACGATACGTCGCTTATGATGGCGTCTTTTATGCCACGGGTCAGGGAAAAAAAGTTGCAGGCGTTCAAGACTGCCATCGGGAATCAACTTTGACAGCACCACCACCGCATCTTCACTGATCACCCGCACATTGGTCGATCCGTTTTCGCCCACCTGGCGCAATAGACTACCCATTCCGGGGCGGTAAACCTCAACCCCCAGGTAATCATTTTCAGGATGCGATACGGCCATCGCAGCGAGTGATTCACCCATGCCAAAACCGACTTCAAGAATGCGCGGTGCACTGCGCCCAAAGACCTGATCAAGATCAAGCATGTCACTGCCCGGCTCGATCCCGCAGGCTGACCACTGCGCTTCCAGGCCACGACGCTGCCCTTCAGTAAGACGCCCTTCACGACGCATAAAACTACGCACCTTACGCAAGGTGCCATCGCTCGGTTTTGCTATCTCGGTAGTCACAACACACGTGCCTTCCAGGTAGAAGATCTAAATAATGGGCGAATGAACTAGCGCGACAACGCGCTAGAAAAACGTGCCGTCAATGGGTGACGAGGCACTGGCAAAACGTTTACGTGGGATACGGCCTGCAAGATAAGCCTCACGCCCCGCTTCAACTGCCTTTTTCATCGCAGAGGCCATCAGGACAGGGTTATCAGCAGCGGCAATCGCGGTGTTCATTAACACTCCGTCACAACCCAGCTCCATCGCAATCGCGGCATCGGATGCGGTGCCGACACCGGCATCGACCAGAATGGGCACATTGGCATTTTCAACAATGGTGCGGATGTTATAAGGGTTGCGGATACCGAGGCCAGAACCGATCGGTGCCGCCAATGGCATCACTGCCACCGCACCCATATCCTCAAGCCGCTTTGCTGCAATCGGATCATCATTGGTATAGACCATTACCTTGAAGCCCTCTTTTACCAGGGTCTCAAGCGCGACATAGGTCTGCTGCAAATCAGGGTAAAGCGTCTTTTCGTCGCCCAGCACTTCAAGCTTCACCAGATTATGGCCATCAAGCAGTTCACGTGCCATGCGGCAGGTACGCACTGCATCATCTGCGGTGTAACACATCGCTGTATTCGGTAGCAGGGTATATTTCTCAGGAGAGATCACATCCAGCAGGTTTGGCTCATCGTTATTCTGGCCAATATTGGTACGACGTACCGCAACCGTGACAATCTGTGCACCACTCGCTTCCGTTGCCAACAGCGTCTCTTCAAGGTCTTTGTATTTACCACTGCCAGTCAGGAGCCGCGCGTTGTATTCGACGCCATCGATCACCAGGGAGTCATTGCCAGATTGAGTAGAAGTCGTCTGTGCGCTTACGGTCGCTATGCTCATCGTTCCGGGCCCCGAATATTGATTGAAACCAAATTTAAATAGATGGTGGCTATGGGTGGACTTGAACCACCGACTTCAGCATTATGAATGCTGCGCTCTAACCAGCTGAGCTACATAGCCATTGTTTGATGATATCGCAGTATCGCTGCGAGGGCGCAATTATACGCCACTATTCTGTCTGAATGAAACTATCTGTAGGATTTTTCTACCTTCGATTACACATTGAAGCGGAAATGGATCACATCGCCATCCTGAACAATGTAATCTTTTCCTTCAAGACGCCATTTACCCGCCTCTTTCGCACCCGACTCACCGCTATTCGCAATGTAATCATCATAGCCAACCACCTCGGCACGAATAAAACCGCGTTCAAAATCGGTATGAATCACACCCGCACCCTGCGGGGCCGTCGCACCGATTTTCACCGTCCAGGCTCGTACCTCTTTTTCACCGGCGGTAAAATAGGTCTGTAGACCAAGCAGTTCGTAGCCTGCACGAATCACACGGTCCAACCCCGGCTCCTCTAGCCCCAGGTCGGCCATGAACTCCCCTTTCTCTTCCTCAGAGAGTTCGGCAATCTCTGCCTCAATCGAGGCACATATCGCTACCACCACCGCCCCTTCACTCGCTGCACGCTCACGCACAAGATCCAGCCAGAGGTTATCAGTAAAGCCATCATCCGCCACATTGGCGATATACATCGTCGGCTTAATCGTTAGCAGATGCAGATCATAGAGTGCCGCACATTGATCAGCATCTAGTCCCATTGAACGTACGGGCGCACTGGTATCTAAATGGCCATGCACCTTCTCTAGCAGCGCCTTTTTTGCGATCGCCTCTTTATCACCGCTCTTGCTCAACTTGCCAACACGGTGCAGTGCTTTTTCAACGGAATCCATATCAGCCAGCGCCAATTCGGTATCGATAATTTCGATATCACGCAGCGGATCGATACTACCTTCCACATGGGTAATGTCGTCATCTTCAAAACAACGCACCACATGTCCAATGGCATTGGTTTCACGAATATTGGCGAGGAATTTATTCCCCAGCCCCTCACCCTTAGAGGCACCCGCCACCAACCCGGCGATATCGACAAACTCCATCGTCGTTGGCAGTACTTGTTGCGGGTTTACAATCGCCGCCAGCGCATCCAGGCGTGGGTCCGGCATCGGCACCACACCCACATTAGGTTCAATCGTACAGAAGGGGTAGTTGGCAGACTCGATCCCTGCCTGAGTCAGCGCATTAAAGAGCGTTGATTTACCAACGTTTGGAAGACCAACAATGCCGCACTTAAATCCCATGGGGAGGTATCCTGTTTATATAGTATGAGAGGATGTTCTTTATTTACAAAAACATTCGCAGGCTTATGCTGCGGGCTTTTTACTATGCAGGCAGTTCATTGCTTTTTCAAAAAAACCATCCAGCATCAGCGGTATCACATCTACCGCCTCATCAATCGCGTCAAGAATCAACTCTCGTTCACGCCGCGACGGATCATCCAGCACAAAATCAGCAACCTGATCACTCTGTCCCGGGTGACCAATACCAATCCGCAGACGCATAAATTCTTTATTACCACCAAACGCCTTAATGATGTCACGCAGGCCATTATGCCCACCATGACCACCACCTTTTTTAAAACGCGCCACACCGGGCGGCAGGTCCAACTCATCGTGCACCACCAGAATTCGCTCAACCGGAATCTTGTAGTACTTCACCAGTGAGCTGACTGATTGACCACAACGGTTCATATAGGTTGCTGGCTTCAACAGCCAACCACGATGGCCGTCTAACAAAGTTTTACAGGCATCGCCATGAAAACGTGCCTCTGATTTAAAGACACCCTGGCAACGCTGCGCATAAGTATCAACCAACCAGAAGCCCGCATTATGACGCGTTCTTTCATAAGCAGGGCCTGGATTACCCAGGCCCACGATCAGATCAATATGTGTTGCCACAGCTGTCATTCCTTTTCCAGCAATAGAAAAACAGTAATAGACCAGTCAACCTTAAGCGTCTTCGCCTTCTGCTTCAACGTCACCATTTTCAGGAGCAACCGGTGCGTCAGTCTCAACTTCAGCGACTATTTTAGGCATGTGAATCGCCGCCACTGAAAGATCATGATCATGAGCCAGTGCAACCAGTTCAACACCCGCCGGTAATTTAAGGTCAGAAAGATGCAGTGTTGCATCAAGAACAACATCCGTCATATCAGCTTCGATAAATTCAGGTAGATCTTTTGGCAAACATGAGACTTCAACATCGTTAGCCAGATGAGAAACAACACCACCTGCTTTAACGCCAACAGAGACATCTTCACCAATAAAATGAACCGGCACATGCATCCGCAATTTTTCATTTTCATTAATGCGCAGCAGATCAACATGGATCAGACTGGGCTTGTACGGATGACGCTGAAGGTCTTTTAATACCGCTTTCTCAACTTTACCGCCAATATTGACAGTGAGAATGTGCGAATAGAACGCTTCATTTTCAAGGTTATGAATCAGCGTGTTGTGCTGTAAAGTCAAAGACACTGCTTCCTGACCCGCACCATAGAGTACTGCTGGCACTTTGTTGTCACGACGCAGGCGGCGGCTCGCACCCTTCCCCTTGTCCTGACGGATTTCTGCATTTAGCTCAAAACTAGAAGCCATTTTATTTCTCCAAAATTAACAGACATTTTATAACTGCCTGACCACCGCCCCCGCGACCTGGTTTGGTGTTACCACAAAAAAGTCAGTGACAGCACGCTGCCACCAACCACAAATTCAACTATTGGCTACCGTTACCTGGCAGCTTAGTCCATATACATTGAACTAACCGATTCTTCGGCGCTGATGCGGCGCATCGTTTCCGCCAGCATATCCGCTACACTTAGCTGACGAATGCGCGAACATTCGCGTGCATTCTGCTGCAGCGGAATGGTATCCGTGACCACCAGCTCATCAAGCTCAGAGGTCGTAATACGATCCACCGCCACCCCCGACAAAATAGGGTGGGTACAGTACGCCACTACTTTTGCAGCACCGTTTTCTTTTAAAACACGCGCAGCTTCACACAAAGTGCCGGCGGTATCGACCATATCGTCCACCAAAATACAGGTACGATCGGTCACGTCACCGATGATGTTCATCACCTTCGCTTCATTCGGGCCTGGGCGACGTTTATCAACAATCGCCAGATCAGCACCATCAAGGCGCTTCGCCAATGCGCGGGCACGTACCACACCACCCACATCCGGCGAGACAACCATCATATTCAGGTATTTCTGACGCCAGATATCACTCATCAATACCGGCGATGCGTAAACGTTATCCATCGGTACGGTAAAAAACCCCTGAATTTGATCGGCATGCAAATCAACTGTTAACACTCGATCTGCACCAACAGAGGTGATCATGTCTGCCACCACTCGCGCACTAATCGGCACACGTGCCGCACGCGGGCGTCGATCCTGACGTGAATAGCCAAAATAAGGAATCACCGTCGTAATGCGATAGGCCGATGAGCGACGCAACGCATCCACCATCACCAGCAGTTCCATCAGATTGTCATTGGTCGGCGCACAGGTCGGCTGCACAATAAAGACATCCTTACCGCGGACGTTTTCCATTATCTCAACAGCAATCTCACCGTCGCTAAAGCGGTTAACGTTGGCCTTACCTAATGGAAGATTCAGATAGCGCGTAATTGACTGCGCCAACTGTGGGTGGGCATTACCACCGAAGACCATCATGCGACCATCAGTAGCATCATAACTGCTTGTTCTACCGAGCAAACCGAAACGTGATTTGGAATAACCCAAGGTGTTTACCTATTGTTACTGACGCGTCACGCCTTACTTAAACGACCATGACTACATTATAAAATGGCTGGGGCGCCAGGATTCGAACCTGGGTATGCTAGGATCAAAACCTAGTGCCTGGCCTCTTGGCGACGCCCCATTTGTGGCCTACTTCAGACCGTACAACATTTAACTTTTTTATATTCAAATCCACTTATGCTTAAAGTAAGTGGGGAACGATTTTTCCCTTTCGCGACAAACCCACTCCACCCCGGCGGAAGCAATTCCAGCACTCCCTGAGCAGCAGCTCGATCATCAAACGGGGCAAATACACATGCACCCGTACCACTCATCCTTGCGGGGGCGTATTTTAACAGGAAATCCAGTGCGTTAGCTACCAGTGGGAAGCGTTTTTTTACGACCGCTTCACACACATTGATCCCCTGCCCGGCAAGAAAGTGCGGTATTGTGATGGGATGGCAATCCCGTGTCAAATCTGGCGCATTAAAAACAACCGCCGTCGCCACTGAACAAGCCGGTTCGATCACCAGGTACCACGGCTCTGGCGGGGCCTGCTCACCTTCCAGCAGCGTTAACTGCTCACCAACCCCCTCAGCCCAGGCAACATGGCCACGTACAAAAACCGGCACATCTGCGCCAAGCTGCAATCCCAGTGTCGCTAACTCATCAATCGATAGTCCTAATCCGCACAATTCATTTAGCGCGACGAGTGTGGTCGCCGCATTAGAGCTACCACCACCTAGTCCGCCACCCAGCGGCAAACGTTTCTCAACCTCAATCTCAACGCCCTGCGAACAATTCGCATACTGCAATAATAATTTAGCTGCGCGCACCACCAGATCCTGCTCCGACGGTACACCAGGCAGATCACTGGTTCGCAACACCTCACCATCATCACGCAACGTAAACGATAGCTCATCACCATAATCAAGGAATTGGAACACCGTCTGCAATTGGTGATAGCCGTCGTCCCGGCGACCCGTAATGTGCAGAAAAAGATTTAGTTTGGCCGGCGCTGGCCAGCGTTTAATCGCCTCAACCATGTTTAATCCGCCCAGCTTTGACGCATCGACAATACATCTGCTGTCGCTGCAACAGCGCGCCAGCGATCGATAATGAATCTCACGCGTATTTCCCCGCGGGTTAACTCCATTTTTTTAGGCACCTCTAATGCCCCCACAGAACGGTAACGCTGATACTCAATACGCCAACCCGCCTGCTCTAACCACTGCAAGCGGCCCTTCTCATCTAGCCCCTTATTTAATTTTTCAGCCGATGCTAACGCTGGCGCAGGTACCCCCACCAGCCAATAGCGCAGAGCATCCATCGGCACAGACCAGCCAAGCTCTTCATCAAGCAACTCAGAGACATTCGCCGCCGACAGGACTCGATCATCCGGCAAATAGAGTGACGCTGTCAGCGCATCGCCTGTTAACTGAGCCAACCGCTGTCCCAACATTGATGAAAAACGAATATCAAAGGCCTCCGCCTGCTGCTGCCAACGCAGACTGGCGCTCCATGATTCTTGCGCCTGTTTCACTGCGACTCGGCCTTCCAACTCCCAACCACCCAGCGCACTTAGCTGTGCGTGTCGTAAAACCCATCGCTGTTCAAGCACCGCTGGGTCCAGCACTGAAACAAGCGGGCGACTGGCACAACCGGCCACTAACACCACTAACAAAAGCGCAAACAACCCTTTGTTCAGGCAGTTTAAGTGACTTAATTTGATAAAATGATGGTGCATAACGACGACCCGCTGATCTTCTAAATACGGTTCTTATGTTTTATTTTTACGGCTTACAAACATGACAGGCTTTATAATCTATATCCATTTTCTATCAGCCTCTTCCTTTCCATTTTTAACAAGCGTTTTTTATGGGCAACCCGCCTGCATATCCAAAGAACAGGCACGAAATAACATCCTGAAATATTTTCCAACCCAGAAATAAGCCTGAAGCGGGGCGTGCCAAGCCCTTATCTTGAACCGCTCATGGCGTTGTTTAAATAAGTGGTCTCAGGCTGAATTCAGTTGCTCAACGGCCTCATTGTCCGCCATTTCACTGGCAAATGCATCAAACGCTTTAAATTTACTACAAGGCATTGTGCCGCAACCAAGTCCAAGTGATCCAAGTTTTTTGTCGCATAAGTATGACCCACCCCGTCATTACCCGTACTGCTGACTTGCGCCATAATCCTGCCCATGCGATTGATGTCAGGCAGATACTACAATTTCGCAGCTAATTTTTTTCTAACAATTTAAATGCTGCGGCGCATCAAGGGTGTGATGAAAGACGGATATAAACAACATGTTCATCGATCCATCGTTGGGCAAAATTTCTGAAGGCCCTACCCAACAATGTTGATCTTATGTCTCTGCTGACATGCCGCCCGACTTCCTTACTGACTCACCTGCAAAGCTGTACTCACCATGCCAACATTGTTGTCCTCATTGCTCTCGGCTTCTCGATTGTTATAGTCAGCGATGACCCCCAGATAGTAGTTACCACCCGCCAGGCTGGCAGGAATGCGAAAGGAAGCCGTCTGTGTACGAGAACCACCCCCATCCAATCCGGGGATGTAACGCGCACCGAGCCGGGTATCCGACGTGGTGATATCAGCATCACTGGAGAGATAAATACCGACAACAGAACTGCTGCTGGTACGAGAACCACCCGCATTGTGAACCGCATATGTCACATCAATAGAAGCGCCGGTATAAACCTGGCTATCTGGGGTACTCACCGAGCTAATGAGCAGGTCAACTTCCTGATTCACCTGTACCCTGAAGTTTTCATACCGACTAAGGTTATTGTTCTCGTTGCTCTCGGCCTGTTGGTTATCATCGTCGACAATAATTCCCAGGGTGTAGGTGCCAACGGCTACGCTGGGCGGAATAATAAGAGATACGGTCTTCTGTTTAAAAGCACCGTTCCCACCCAATTCGGGGAAGTCACTTGTACCAAGCAGAATATCCGCCGTGGTAGGCCTGTTGTTATTGGAGAGGTAATAGCCCACTCGATATCCACCGTTGGTAACATCGGGGGCGTGGTTGACAACGACATACGTCACATCAAAGGGGACACCTACATAAACGCTACCTGGGATTTCCCGCAAACTAGAGGAAAGATCGAATCTCCCGAGCACGTCCAAGCTTGATGCTGAGACCAGGGCATTATTACCCTCGTCGCTCTCTTTTTGCCGATTATCATAGTCAACGATAACACCCAGGTAGTAGTCGCTACCGAGATAGAGGGATGGAATAGGGAAGGATGTGATCGTCTGTGTGTAAGAATCACCCTCAGCCAGTTTTTTATTCGTCAACACGAAATTGAAATCTTCACCGATTAGGGCGTCCTCAGTGGTAATTGTAGCATCGCTGGAGAGATAAAAGCCCACCAGAAAACTCTTGGCAGGGAAGTTACCGACGTTGCGGAGGGTATACGTTATATCAATAGAATCGTCGGTATAAACCTGGCTATCCAGGGTGCTCACCGAGCTAATGAGCAGGTCAGCTTCCGGCTTCACATCCACCTGCAAGGGAAGGCTTGCCATGCGGCGGTTGTTGTTCTCGTTGCTCTCGGATTGCTGGTTATCAGAATCGACAATCACTCCCAGCCTATAGCGGCCAGCAGCTAAGCCGGGGGGGATAAGGGATGAGATCGTCGATGTACGAGAGCCTTCCCCATCCAACGTGGAGAGGAAGTAAGTTGTACCGATCCGGGTATCTGCAGGGGTAACCCTGAAGCTGGACTTCTGGGCGAGATAAATGCCCACCCGGTAACCACCGCGAGCGGGAGCACCGCCCGCATTGCGGACAGTATACGTCACGTCAAAGGGGGTGCCTGCATAAGCACTATCCGGAATGCTCACCGAGCTGACGAGCAGATCGACTGCCTGACTCAATTGCAAGGTTGTACTTGCTACGCGGACGTTGTTACCCTCGTTGCTCTCGTTCAGCAGATTATTATAGTCGACGATGGCTCCCAAGTAGTAGGTGCCACTGGCCAGGTTGGCTGGGATTAAGTATGAATTCCTCGCTGTGACAGAGCGGCCCTCAGTTAACGTAAGATTAAATACTGCGCCAATCCGAATATCATCGGTGGTAATTGTGGCATCGCTGGAGAGATAAATACCGACATGATAAGGGTTGTTGGCGGGAAAACCACCGGCATCGTAATAGCTATACGTCATGCCAAGGTAGGAGCCAACAGAAGCGGAGCCATCATCCGGGGTAGATATCGCAGTCATTATCAGGTCCCCTTCGGCAACATTAAGCTGTGCATCAATACTCCGAGTAGATTGCCCATCGGTAGCGGTAACCCCTAAGGTGTGGGGTAGGGTCGGCGTTGTTGCGTCAGTGCTGACACTAATGGTTGCAACAGCAGTTCCATCAGATTGCAAAATAACCTGGAACGGCAACACATCCATCGAAATGCTGGCGTGTGGTGAGACGGCGCTGATAGACAAGGTTGACGCAAACCCATCAATAGAGGTAAACACAACATCATATGTGGTTGATCCACCGGGGCTAATCTGTTGCTTAGATGGGGAGATCGCAACATCAAAATCAGGACGTAAAACCTTAAGTGTTACGACTCTATAGCTGTAAACCTGGGCGGTTTCGTCTGCCACCAGAATCGGCACGGAATAAGAGCCACGCGGCACATTGAGGGCTGCGGTGACAGTTAAGGTTGTAGTGACCGAGCCACCGGCGGGTAGGATCAATAAGGTATTTGCAATATCAGCCGTGATTCCAGTATCCAAGGCTCCCAGGCTGAGATTCACTTGCTCTGTGGTATCACCTATGGAGGTAATCGTTACCGTATAAGTGGCTGCTTCATTGGGTAACACGCTTTGTAATACTGGCGCCAGAGTGGCGGAAATATTCGGATTATATACGGTTCCTGCCGCAATATTCAGCCGCCCTCCGGAGATGGTTGTGCCTGATAGTGCAGGAATCTGATCGGTTGAAGCCATCAAACGCAACTTTAGGTCACCGATGGATAACTCGGGTATCCGGTCAAATATCAATGCGGCAGCACCTGATACATGCGGCGCAGCCATAGAGGTGCCACTGATGCTCAGGTAACCTTCACTGCGGCACAAAGTACAGCTACCCGTGGGCACTGTAGAGAGTATATCCAGGCCAGGTGCGCCCAAATGAACCGTATTTGCACCGTAGTTGGATGCATTGCCGTTAGAGAATATTGCAAGCTGATCATTATGGTCAGTAGCCGCCACAGAGATCACATTGGGCACAGAGTAGTCCGCTGGATAGTATGAACTGACATCATTATTGTTATTGCCGTTTCCCGCTGCGGCAACAAACAGGACTCCGGCATCATTGGCGGCGCTGATAGCATCAAACATGGCCCGGCTGAAATTTGCGCCGCCCCAGCTGTTGTTGAGTATTATAGCGCCATTGTTGACGGCGTAAATAATACCGTTTAGAGCATCGCTGGCGGCTCCTCCGCCGTTAGCCCCTAGAAATTTCACAGCCATGATTTGCGCCTTCCAATTCACACCCGTAACCCCAATGCCATTATTGCCTACAGCGGCAATCGTGCCAGCAACGTGGGTTCCATGGCCATTATCATCAAAAGGGTCAGAATCTGTATTGATGAAGTCATATCCATAAACATCATCGACATACCCATTGCCATCATCGTCAATGCCGTTGCCTGGAACCTCTCCCAGGTTTGTCCACATGTTGGCAGCAAGGTCTTCGTGCCCATAATCCACACCGGTATCAATGACTGCAACAATGATATTGCCGCTACCAGTGCCACTGCCCCAAGCTTCAGGTGCATCAATATCGGCATCAAACGACCCACCAGTCTGCTGCGTATTGTCTAGCCCCCAAAGCGAGTCAAAACGCGGGTCGTTGGGAAGGAGATTCGCACGGACTACGTAATTATATTCAACGAACTCGACATCTGGTCTAGCGGAGAGTATCTCTAATACCTGCTGCAAATCGGTTCCTTTGCCTAGTTTTATGTGCCACCAATTACTAAAATCGGATTGATTGAGCGTTTTCGCACCCAGCTTGCGATTATTAATCGCGCCAAACTGTTCGGCGGATACTATGCCAAGAGTTGCCAATGAAGTACCTGCGGCTGACTTCAAATGACCCGTTGACTTCAAATGATCAACTGCATTTGACTTATTGACTAATGTTATCGTTTTGAATTTGACTAACAGTTCATCAGGGCTATATTTGATGATTTCTTTCGTGCTGCCAGCTTGTGCGGTAGAAAAACTCTCTGCCTGATAATCCGCTATTGCTACCGCGCTCATTATCATCAGGAAAATAGATGCGCTAATAGCACAAAAGGTTGGTTTTACCATGGTATACATAACGAGTTCCCTCAATAACGCAAGATAAATTATCACTTAATATTCAATTGCTTATGACTAGAACTCACTAGAACTAATTGAATATTAGTTTTGAAGGAGCCACTAAGTGAATGGGGCAGCGCTACTGACTTCGTCTGTGAATACTAAATACTAAATACTAAATACTATATTCACCATACCACTAATACCCAGCTAAGCCAATACTGAGCTATGCTTTAAAAAACATCACAATCTCACTGGTGATAAATCGGATTTGTAAAGTAAAGCCTGATTGAGGCAGAAAGTGCCGTTAATCGCACGCTATTGACAGGTTTTCTAATGAAAAACAGGGAAACAGGGGGATATTAGCCATTTTTACTCGTAATTGTATCGTGCAAAGGCTGCTCATTATATTCAGCACGCCATAATGTCGTCTCTTGTACCACCGCAAAGACAGACTACTTTTTAATAAAATGCTCCATAATATTGAGTAGCCGCTTGTCACCCGGTGCAACCTCTAACGCCTGACGCCAGATTTCACGCGCATCTTCACGCTCACCATTCACCCACAACACTTCACCCAGATGCGCCGCCACCTCAGGGTCAAGCCTGATTTCAAGCGATTGTCGTAACATGTTGATCGCTTCATTATATTGGCCAAGCCGGTATAACACCCACCCCATACTATCAAGAATCGCGTGATCATCTGGACGCAACGCCAGTGCTCGTTTTACATAGCCATAGGCCTCCTGATAACGATCAGTTCGATCAGCCAAGGTGTAACCCAATGCATTCAGGGCATCTGCATTACTTTCATCCAGTTCAATAATGTTCTTTAAATCACGCTCCGCGAGGTCAAGCTGATCAAGACGTTCAGCGGCCATTGCTCGCGCATAGAGCAGTGGAACATCGCTCGGCATCTCACCCAACGCACGATTAAACACAGCCATCGCCTCCTGATGACGCTCCGCGTTACGCAAAATCTCACCCTCAATCAAATACAGGCGCTGACGCTGCACTGGCGTAGTAACTTGCAATGAATGCAAATAATCCAGGGCCGTCTCTAGCTTACCCTGTCGCGCCTCGATCATCGCCTGACGCACTCGCGCTTCAATCAGATTATTGCCGCCAACAACAGAGCGATAATGTGCCAGCGCGGCTGCCTGATTTTCACGCAACTCCTCTAGCTGCCCAAGGTAAAAATGCGCATCATCGCTTCGCTGCCCCGTTTCTTTAGCCTGGCTAAGGTAATCATAAGCGTTATCTTGCTGACCCAGTTGTAACGCCAGCAACCCCAACGCAAACAGGACATCCACATCCCCCGGCGACTGTTTCATGACAATCTGATATTGCTTAAAAGCCTCATCATAATCACGAGCGTCAACCAATTGGCGAGCATAGGTCAAGCGCAATACGCTCTCGTCAGGAAAGGCGTCCACTTGCTGTGCTAGATACTCGACTACCGCAACTTTATCTCCAGCGCGTTGCAAAATGTGCATCTGCAACAGAATAGCGCTCACATTATCAGGCTCCAGGTGAAGGCTACGCTTGATACCTGCATCCGCCTTTTCAACTGCACCCGTCCTTAAAGCCAGGTGAGCATATGCCTGCCACGCAGAATAACTCTCCTGGTGGGCATCAACCAGGCGTTCCATCACACCCAGCACCGCTTGCAGATCCTGCTCCCGGCTCAATAACGAAGCCACCAGCATAAAACCCTGTCCAGTCCCATCATCTTCCTGCTCCAGGATGTATTCCAGATGCTCCAATGCCGCTTCAGGGTTACCACTGCGAATATAAGCAGCTGAGATAGCCTGTCGCGCCGCCAGATTCATTGGATCAATATCTACCCACAACTTCGCGGACTGAAGCGCACGCTTATGATCTCGAACAAAAATAGCAATACGCGTTGCTTTTGCTACCAGACGAGGATCGCGTGTTCTCTGTGCCAATCTAAAATATTGAGAAAACCCCACTGCATAGTGACCTCGCTGTAACGCGGTCTCCGCAACTAAAAGCTTATAAAGCGTATCGGGGGTCAGCGGCACTGCCGGCAGTTCAATATTATATTCCTCACCCACTGAGCGAGCTTCGCTGGTAATGGTAGCGCTATCGGACACCTCAGCCGGTGAACCCACCTGACTCGGCGACACCGCACACCCAGCTAAAATCCCGGACAAGACAAGTGGAGACACCAACAGACAGAACGTTCTAATCGACAAAGTCATTCCTTTTCGCCTCGTTTAATAGATTTTTTGCCAATAATCATACAATTTATATACCATATGAATGATTAATGGGGACAACTGCGATATTTTTCCATAAAATCGGTCAACTTTAATAGCGTAACAGGATAGTATTATCCTCCACTCGTTTAATTTAGTGAGTTAATTATTTTTATTGTGGCAAAAATCAGGTAAACATGGCACTCCTTGCCGTTGGACTCAATCATAAAACAGCACCGGTTCAGATTCGCGAACGGGTGGCGTTTGCCCCTGAGCAGCTTCCGGATACCCTGCGTAATCTGGCAGCTCAGGCCAATATCACGGAAGCGGCCATTCTCTCGACCTGTAACCGCACCGAAATGCTGTGCTGCGTCGATACCGCCGACAGCGAGGTTATCATCGAGTGGCTGCGCCAACACCGTGAGTTTTCCGTCAATGAACTCAACCCTTATATGTATACCCACCCAGAGCAATCCGCCGTACGCCATATGTTACGCGTCGCCAGTGGACTCGACTCACTAGTATTGGGTGAACCACAGATTTTAGGCCAGCTCAAAGATGCCTACTCAACCGCCAAAGATGCGGGCACCATCGGCACCCAGCTGAGCAAACTCTTTGAATACACATTTTCAGTCGCCAAACAGGTGCGCACCGATACTGCGATTGGCGCCAGCCCGGTCTCCGTCGCATTCTCTGCCGTTAGTCTCTCAAAACAGATCTTTAGCGACCTCAGTGAACACACGGCACTATTAATTGGCGCAGGCGAAACCATTGAGCTTGCAGCGCGCCACCTGAAAGAGAGCGGCATCAAGCGACTTATTATCGCCAACCGCACCCTTGCCAGGGCCGAAGCACTGGTTAAAGAAGTAGAAGGCTACGCGATTACGCTAGGCGATATTCCTGCGCACCTCGCCGAGGCCGACATTGTGATCTCCTCCACTGCCAGCCAGTTACCCATTCTAGGCAAAGGGGCAGTAGAGCGTGCCATCAAGATTCGTAAACACCAACCGATTTTGATGGTCGATATCGCCGTACCACGCGACATTGAAGAAGAAGTGGGCGAGCTGGATGATGTCTATCTCTACACCGTTGACGATCTACAGGAGATCATCGACGAAGGACTGCGTTCACGCCAGCAAGCAGCACTGCAGGCGGAAGAGATCATCGACACCCAGGTGACCCACTTTATGGGCTGGCTACGCTCGCTCGATGCGGTTTCAACCATTCGCACCTACCGCAGCAAGATCGACGTGATACGTGAAGCCGAGCTCGAAAAAGCCAAACGAATGCTCGCACAGGGTAACGACCCCGAAAAAGTGCTCACACAACTGGCACGCGGCTTGACCAATAAAATCGTCCACACGCCGAGTGTGCGGATGAAACAGGCCGGTTTCGATGGCCGTGCCGACCTGCTGGACGCCGCACGCGAGCTACTCGACCTTGACACCCCTGACAACTAGGCCAATGGTAAACCGATGAAAGAGTCTATCCTTTTTAAACTGGAATCGATCGCCGACCGCCTGCAGGAGCTCAATGCACTGCTGGCCGATCCAGACACCATCAACAACCAAAACAAGTTCCGCGAACTCTCAGTGGAGTATTCGCAGATCACACCGGTCGTGAACAGCTTCCACCAGTACCAGTCAATTATGGGTGATATCGAAGCAGCCAGAGAGATGCTAGAGGAAGACGACGCCGAGATGCGCGCCATGGCCGAAGACGAAATCAGAGATGCACAGGCCCAGCAGACTGAAATCGAGAAAGAGATTCAAACGCTATTATTGCCGGTCGACCCGCACGATAGCGCCAACGTCTTTCTCGAAATCCGCGCGGGTACTGGTGGTGATGAGGCGGCAATTTTTGCGGGAGACCTCTTCCGCATGTACTCCTATTATGCAGAGATGAATCGCTGGGAAATCGAAATCATCAGCGGCAACACTGGCGAACACGGCGGCTATCGCGAAGTGATCTCGCGCATCAGTGGTAAAGGGGTCTATTCAAAACTCAAATTTGAATCAGGCGCACACCGTGTACAACGGGTACCCGCCACCGAGTCACAGGGACGTATTCACACCTCAGCCTGCACCGTTGCGGTATTGCCTGAACCCGATGCAATTGAAGAGACAGAGATCAAATCAAGCGATCTGAAAGTTGATACCTTCCGTGCCTCTGGTGCGGGTGGTCAGCATGTCAACAAAACAGATTCAGCGATTCGCATTACCCATATTCCATCTGGCATCATCATCGAATGTCAGGATCAACGCTCGCAGCATAAAAACCGCGCGCAAGCGATGTCACTGCTGCAAGCCAAACTACTCGCGGGTGCGCAGGAGAAACAGGCAGCGGAAACTGCTCAGACACGTAAATCACTGGTCGGCAGTGGTGATCGCTCGGAACGTATTCGCACCTATAATTTCCCGCAGGGAAGAATGACGGACCACCGTATCAACCTGACACTCTATAAGCTCGATGAAATTATGTCGGGCAATCTTAATCAGGTGGTCAATCCGCTGGTAAATGAGTATCAGGCAGAACAACTCGCCGCGCTGTCAGAATAAACCAGCAGTGACACTGGCACCGCTAACCTTCGCGTAATGACCTCAATCCGCAACGCACTCAATCTTGCCGCAACCACGTTAGCAGCTCACCATGACAACGCCATGTTTGAGGGCGAAGTGTTACTCGCACACGTGTTAGAAAAGACACGTACCTATCTGCACACCTGGCCCGAGCGCGCATTAAGCGAAATAGAACTCACCACCTTTAATCAATTAGTGAAACGACGCGACAACGGAGAGCCCAGCGCCTACATAACCGGCGAACAGGAGTTCTGGTCACTCTCATTAACGGTCACACCCGACACATTGATTCCGCGCCCCGAGACTGAATTGTTAGTTGAACTGGCACTTGAACATATTCCAGCAGATGCGCATGACAAAATAGCAGACCTCGGCACCGGCAGTGGCGCAATTGCACTGGCGCTTGCCAGTGAACGGCCTCATAGCCAAATTATTGCGGTCGATTTTTCAGCTGCTGCATTAACAGTTGCGGAACGCAATCGTAAAAAACATTCACTCAACAATGTCACGTTTATGCAGGGCGACTGGCTGGCACCATTAAGTGAATTCACTTTCCAGGTGATTATTTCCAACCCCCCCTACATACGTGAAGACGATGCACATCTCCAACAAGGCGACCTGCCATTTGAACCACGCAATGCACTGATCGCAGCCAACAATGGACTGGATGATATTCAACGCATTGCCACCGACAGCAGGGCAAGACTGGCCTATGGTGGCTGGCTATTGATTGAACATGGCTACGACCAGGCTGCTGATGTCTCAGAAATTTTTGAGCATCACGGCTACCACAACATCACTGCACACCGAGACCTGAGCGGACAACCCCGCGTCGTCTGTGCACAATATAACCCCGGCACAAAACAAGATAACCACCATGACTCGCCATAAAACCGAACAAATCAGCCTGCCGCGTACACTCATCAATCAACTGCTGACTCACGCCCAGAGTGGCAATGGCGATGAGGTTTGCGGTTTTATTGCCAGCCGCAGTGGCAAACCAGTAAAAACTTACCCCGTTCCCAACATTGCAATACCTGCCGACAAACGATTTGAGATGGAACCCAGCGCGCAGATTAATGCCATCAAAAATATGCGTGAGCAGAGTGAAGATATCTTTGCCACCTACCACTCGCATCCAACATCCGCAGCGGTACCATCACAAACCAACATCGTTGAATTTAACTACCCCGAAGCACTTTGCATCATTATCTCGCTTAATATTCAGGGTGTGCTAGAGATCAGAGCCTATCGCATCATAAAAAGTCAGGTGATCAGCGTCACCATCGAGGCGATCTGATTGCCTACAGTGGAATTCACCAATAAATATGACAAAAGGCTTGCTGGGTTCAGGTCAGTATCAATAGCGTTTTTCCGAAATTTTGGTGGGTATGAACTCGCATCACTGGTCGAGTAGACCGAGGGAGCCTCCCCCTCAGTCTCTCACAGAACCGTGCTTGAAACTCTTGCCTCACACGGCTCTTCATGTTCCTTGCAATTACCAGGTTTGCATCACTCTTCAGTTCCTCCCATCGCTGGTTGACCAAAGACTTATTTCTGGACATGTCAGCCCCTTCGCTCCATCTCCATTACAGAAACTTCCTCACTACTACGAACTGATTCATCTCAGGTTTTATCGAAGAAACCCCTGGTCTTGATTGTAAGACGCGTACAGAGACTTAAAGGGCTATCAGGTAGTGACTGCACCAAAAACAGAAAACAAGCCAGCCAGCGGGGTAGGTGGTCGAAACCAGGGCGTAAATAACATGGGCAATATCACAGCTTTTGCAATTATTGTTATTTTCTGTATGAAACTTGCCTTATAATTGTGTTTTTATAGCTGATGTTTTTCACTAAATAATAGCAAGGAGATAGTCAAAAATGAAATGTCCCGATATTACAGGTTTGTATTTTAGTCTGACAGGTAAAAAGGCAATAGAAAGGATAAGGCAGAAACAAAGATTAGCAAACGTACTTTCTAGTGTATTGGCAGGCAGTGTTTTACTTGAAATTTTTGTAGGAAACGGTGAATTAGGTGGTGCCAACAATATCCTAAAAAAGGATTGGGATGTGTGGGCTAAGTCGATGCGTTCAGTTCCAACTATATTACGTCGAATAATCGAGGACATTGCACGGGAACAATTACTTGAACCGATGCCTGAAAAAGAACGGAAGTTTTGGGAGGCGGTTGCTCATGGCTGTAAATAGTTTTGTAGCGTGCCTGTTATGGATTATTTCTTTCACTGCATGGGCGGAAGAAGACCCTATGTTCATCAATAAACAGCAAGAGGATGAAATTATTAATCTTGCTTATATCCAAATGAGGGAGTCAATCGAAGAGCTTGAAAGAAAAATTGACGAGTGCAGAATTTTAGTAAAGGCAACTACGCTTGACCCCGCATTGTTCGATGAATTTTCTTTAACGAAGCAGGAGGCAATAACCGCATTAGGCTATTTTGTCTCGCTGGCTCAAAGCAACTGTGAAGGTAAAAACCTGTGGGCAACTGTTGCGATGGAGTTTGCCCAATTTAAAAATCTAGAAATATTTTATAAAGGACAGAATATAATAAAAACCGAATACGATTTTGAACTTATTTGTTGCATGATTTCAACAAGTCATTTTAAGACAAAATGGCGATATTTACAACTCCCCCCCCAAATTAGAAAAAAACTGGAGCGCATACCAGCATTACAAAAACCGTTTAACTTTGTTATAACAGCTAAAAAAATGGGCTTAATTTGAATAGTACCGTGGTTCGCGGGATAAATTCACCGGCAAGCTTTGAATACGGATAATGAAAAGGAATATTCTGTTTTTAATTGCGTGCATAATCATTGCTGGCTTGTCCTGGGCAGCACTCTATGTGTTGGGGAATTATGCATTTCCACTCATGATGATCATAACGGTTGACCTACTGTTATCAAAGATAAAGCCAAAGTTTGGCGTAAAACATCAAATTTGGTTTCTCGTACTTCCAACAAGCGCACGGCTTCACTTGAATTTGAAAAACGCCCCTGATTTATTTTTGTGGCAATGAAGCCCTCAAAATGCTTGCCGAGGATAACGCTTGTATTTTTGCCAGGCATGGTATGACCTTCTTTTTAATGCGGATATTATTATATGATATATCGACAGGGATTGGGAAAGGCAATATTACTTGCCGTAAATTTTCGAAATCTTGTAATTGATGAAGAAAAAGCTCACGGTCAATATATTTTTGGTTCTTCGTAGATCTGTGTGAAATACCCGACAAAATATCATCCTGGAACCTGGGTATTTTTACGGGGCAGAGGGCGGCTCAAATGTTTGTGTTTTATTCAAAGGAAACATAGAAATACCCAGTGACCACCCTGGGATGATCTATATAGAGATGGATGACCGCAGCACATGGAGATTCAGCCTCGCACCGAAACTAAAAAAACTGATATAACAAGCAAGTAGCCCGATGAGATGGTCTCCTCCCACCTCCTAATCGGCGTCATAATGCGCCATGATGGGAGTGTAGATTCCGTCAAACAGAAGCAGGAGGAGACCACATGAAGATT
>JAKISP010000003.1 GCA_021648525.1 Gammaproteobacteria bacterium | reverse complement strand
AATCCTCGCGGATTGGCCCTTGCCATTCGCTAGTAGTTATCGTCTACTAACAACACGGTGTTCGACGGTGATCTTCCTACAGAGGACTTTCACCTCATTAGTTCATGCCCATGCTGGGCGTACACAAATAGCTCCAGCGGACAATTTACAGCGTGTTTTTTTGCGTATTCGCTGTCGCTCAATTTTACGCAAAAAAATCACGCTGTAAATTGCCGCTGAGCAAGGCGTTAGCTTTTTAAAGAGAAATAACTTTACGGTCTCGCGAGCGTTTAAAATATATTATGGACGAAAAAACATTTAGAGCGAGTGATTTGATTTCAGTCAATAGTGGAATTGCTAGAGCACTAGAAAATAATAGGCGCGCCTTAGAACTAGTTGCGATTGGGGGAGGGGTTGCCAAAATATTTGCAGACAACCAACGAGCTATAGATCTATTTTCCAAAACCGGTGGTATAGCAAAGGCTCTTGAGCAAAACAGGCGGGCTATAGAGCTTATGAATTCTGGTGGAATTGCTAAGGCAATCGCCAAAAACCAAAGGGCAATGGACTTAATATTTAATGGAGGTATTGCAAAAGCTCTGGAGAAGAACCGACAAGCACTAGATTATATTAGTTCTAGTGGTGGCGTAGCTAAAGCAATGATGGATAATCAGCGAGCCATAAATATGATCTCTACGAACTGTGGCATTGCGAGAGCTTTGGAGAAAAATAGGCCTGCTTTAGAAATGGTGGGTTCTGGCAGTAGCATTGCCAAAATTTTTTCAGAAAATAGGAGTTCAATAAGCAGTGTAATTGAAAGATTATCAGAGCAAAGGTGGTATGAGTCTGCTGCCGAAATGGTCGAGGACGAACTCAATGAAAAGGATGTCAAGCCTGATCATGAGGTTACGAGTGCATCTCTATCAGCTGAGCTTGAGTCGTTATCGAAAGCAGACAACTCAGAGTCGTTCTTAAAGCTATTTTCGAAGTTACCTATTTTTATACGGCTATTACTACTGTTTTCAATTTTAGAAGTAATACTTCCCCAGATTAATAGTATCTCCGCCAACTTTATAACTCCTCATGTAGAAAGGTATTTATCAAACGATGATATGTCGCCGAGAGAAAAGGTAAAAAAGATAGAAAGTATGCCACTAATGTTTGGGGAGTATGATTTAGAGGGCTTAAGGTTTATTTCCCGCAATGATGTCCACCTAAGAGAAGGGCCAAATACCAAGAGTGAGATTATAGATGCGTTGGAAATTGGTAGGGTTATTATATTACTGCATAAAGACAGAAGATGGTCTGAAGTTCGTGTTCAGTATGAAGATGGTGTTGTTGAAGAAGGCTGGGTTCATTCAAGGTATGTCAGAAAATTTAAAACAAAAGCTAACAATGGCAATTAACGCGGACATTTTTCCGCAGTGTTTTTCTTGTGCTAAAAAGAACCTAGCACAAGAAAAACACCGCTACAAAATTCCGGTTATTGCCGGCGTTAGGGCTCAAAAATGTGAATCGGAAATATGGATGAATCTCTAAAGAAATATCGTCAACAGTTAGTTGATACAGAACAAAAAGTAAGCGAAAGCTATGATAAAACGGTTATTGCACTATCAAGCGGTGCATTAGCAATATCATTTGCTTTCGTGAAGGACTTTATCGGAAGTGGGCCTGCCTCCAATTTAGAATATCTATTTCTGTCATGGGTGTTTTTATCATTAAGTTTGGCGGCAGTACTATTTTCATTATTTTTTGGTACATTGTCATTTCGAAAAGCTATCTCTCAGGTTGATGATGGCACTATATATAAAAGAAAAGCAGGAGGAGTTCTAGGTCGTATAACGATATCGCTGCACTGTTCGGCTGCAGTATTATTAATTGTCGGACTTTTTTTATTAGGTAATTTTGTACATAAAAATATAGGAGTAGCTGAAGATGCCAGAGAAAAACATACCGCAACCGCCACCACTGAGGCAAGATCCAGTATCACCGATGAACCCGGACCGGGGGAAAACGCAAGTAAACCCACCGCCGCCACCTCCACCTCCAGCACCAAAAAAGCAGCTGTAAATGAGCCCTAACAATCACATAGAGACCGACATATTTTGTCACTATCGTGACAAAATATTCGGCTCATGTTAAACGTTAGGCTCAGAAATACAGGAGAGAATACAATAAAATGTCAAAGCACAACGTTTTTACCAATAGTCGCAGCAACATTCATAAAGGGAGTGGTGATAAGGCGGTTGCCTCTGCGCCTGATGTTTGTAAAACACCGGTAGGCTCAGCAGTTGTTCCCGTTCCGTATCCTAACATCAGTCAATCATCAACTCTTAAAAAAGGTAGCAAGACCGTAAAAATCAATGGTCAGCCTACGGCACTAAAAGGCTCTACCTTTGCAAGCAGTGATGGTGACCAAGCAGGAAGTCTCGGGGGTATAGCTTCTGGTGTAACAGGGAAAGAAACCGAATTTATCAGTTATTCCTTTGATGTGAAAATCGAAGGTCGGAATGTTGTGCGTCATGCGGATATGACAACGCACAACAAAAAAAATACCATGGGAATGGTTTTAGGCAGTTCAACTACGCCAGCGGTTATTAAAAAGAATAAGAAATACGAGTGTGATTGGAAAAATTGCAAAGGGCAGCATGATGATGAAATAGAATATGAGAATGATGGATGTACTGTACGAAGTGAATATACAGGCTTCTGGAAAGAGCCCTGGTTAAGTGGCACAAGTAAAAAATCCGGCAAAATCACACTAGCTCATTATAAGAGCGAAAACAAAACGAAACATCAAAAAGCTGCTAAAGAATTATTTGGGAAAAAACAATATGCAACTGAAAATCATCATTTGATACCCATAGCAACAATGAAAAAATACAAAAAACTGACGCATAATGCAAAATTGATGGGATTTGATATTAATGATGGTAAATATGGTATTTGCTTGCCTTATTTCATTACCGATATATTTAAACATGATTTGCAAAGCCATAAGACAAGCCATCCTTCTTATAGCAAGAAAGTGGGAGGACAATTACGCCTTATTGAAAAAGAATCTTTAAAATATTGCGCAAACAATAACCAGCACCAACTAATAAATGCTCTGGAGCGATACGTTAAAAAACTTAAAGTACGTATAGAAAGCTGGGATAAGGCATGGTTATTACGCAAATCAGCGATAAATGACAGAGTGAAATCATATAATCAAGCAGGCGTACCACATCCATAACCTTAAGGTAAAATTATGTACTGGATACTTTCTAATGAATTTGTAAACGAAGACAACGATGCTGACTTGTCGGGGGATGTTAATTTAGATTTAGGTGGTGAAATTTCTTTTGATGATGGAATTCCCGTTACTGCCTCCATTCCAAAAATAATTTTAACCTTAAATAGCGATAGTCACATGGGGGAAATGACCGATCATTTGAGTATAGATGAAGTCTGTGGTTTGGTATTTTCTGCTCGATTGTGCGAATTACTTCATAAGGTTATGGTGGATAATATTCAATATTTTGATTTTGACATAATTAGTCCAAAAGATAGCAAAATTTATACAAATTATAAAATTGCAAATGTGGTAGGTCTTGTTGATTGTGTTGATAAAGATAAGTCTGATCTAACATTCTATGATAGCGGTACGATAGAGTTTATTGATAAGCTTGTTTTAGATGAAACAAAAATTCCACTAGAATTAAAGATATTCAGACTATTAAATCGCACTACACTTCCAGTCGTTCACCAAAGTGTAAAAGATGCCATTTTAAATGCGGGCATCACAGGTTGTTTGTTTTACAAACCTGAGGAATATCAAGTTTAGTTTTTCATAAATTTGTTTTGAGATAAAAATAAATAATGACAAAATATTCAAATATTCAAATATTCAAATATTCAAATATGCATGTTAATGTGGTTAAAAAAGCCTAACAAGGAAAATTCACTCGGACGGTAAAAAGCGGCGCGGCTTCCGCTGCGCTACAGCTACACCACTTTTAACCGCCGGTGATTTGCGACGTTGAACTAAACCGCTTACGCGGAGCTTTTTAAAAGAGTACCTCTTCCCGTAATATCGTTTCATACTTATCTCATGGCCCATCAGGGCTGCTCAAAAAAGGAGATAAGTCATGACACAATTACGCCAACGGATGATTGATGAGATGGTGTTACGTGGTTTCTCACCCCTACGTAGCCGTTGGTGTAGCTCTACAAGGTTCTCTTCAAGCTGTTCAGCATAGTCTGCCGCTGTAACCTTGTTGAGTCCGGGGGCACCCTTTTTATCATTCAAAGAAGACACCCATCATAAAGATTGACAACATAAGCATTCAACTATAAATTATATCTATCAGGATTTCAGCCCATTACGTCAAGGAATGACCAATGTCCAAACCCCGCTACTCTCAGGTATTGCTGGCAAATACCGCCTACTATCACTGTGTCTCGCGCTCCGTTCGCCATGCTTTTTTGTGTGGTAAGGATGCTGCCACGGCTCGCAACTTTGAACACCGTGGCCAGTGGATTGAAGATAAGCTCTATTGCCTGTCAAAAATATTTTCGATTGAGCTGTGTGGTTATGCAGTGATGCCAAACCGTTATCATGTGGTGGTGTTTGTGGATCAGCCGCGAGCAGTGGAGTGGCCTGTTGATGAGGTGATTCGTCGCTGGCACCAGCTTTTTTCGGGTAACCGGTTGTCGCAACGCTATCTGCGTGGGGAATCGATGAACCGTGCTGAACGCAAGGTGTTGAATGATAGCATCACATTATGGCGTGAACGGCTAACTGATATCAGCTGGTTTATGCGCGTGCTTAACGAAAGCATTGCACGGCAGGCGAATGCAGAGGATGAATGCACCGGGCGCTTTTGGGAAGCGCGTTTCAAGTCACAGGCGCTACTGGATGAGGCGGCCTTGATGGCCTGCCTGGCCTATGTTGATTTGAACCCGGTTCGAACCGGTATGGCGAAGACACCTGGGGCATCAAAACATACCAGCATTAAAAAGCGCATTGCTCAGGCTCAAACAGCCCATATTGCAAACCATCCACAGCAGCAGGCTAAGGGACTGTTTCCCTTTGTTGGAAATCCTCGCGATGAGATGCCATCTGGATTAGCGTTTAAATTAACCGACTATCTTGAGTTGGTGGACTGGAGTCGGCGCATCCTTCGCAAGGGCAAACGGAAAAATATTGGTAGCCAGTGCCCGCCGATACTGGCGCGGTTAAATATTGATCCTGACCATTGGGATCATTTGATCAACCATTTTGAGACCCGTTTTAAGTCACTGGTGGGCAGTGGCTTAAAACTAAAAAAAGCCTGTCAGGCGCTGGATTATCAACGCACTCCCGGCATTCGAAATTGTGAATATTACTTTTCTTAGGCAGTATCAATCGATATCATTATTTTTATTGAATCCGCTATAAAACCACTTCATTGTGAGTGTTGTTATCCCCTCGTAAGCGATAACTATTTTTGTAGAAAACTTTAGGGCCTCATACCAGGGGTGTTAACATCCCTCCCCTGGTTGGACGCGAATTTATAGTGCAAGATACGGTCTGCCTTCTGGGTATTGATGTACATAGTGAATTTAAAAATTCGTAGCCACCTTGTTGTTAATGGGAAAATTATTGAATTTTCCAGATGCATCAAGATGTGTGTGTGTGTGCTAGCAATCGTGATTCAACTGATTTTTCCCAGAATTATCCTCAAACAATTATTGGCAAAGCATGAAAGTACTCATTAGATAAAACCCATTGGAGATAAAATGAAATCAGCAGTCGTTGTTATCGGTATTGGAGAGATGGGAAGTGTGTTTGCACGTGGCTTTCTTCGCAACGGACACCCGGTCTATCCCATCACTCGCAATGAAGATATTGCCACGGCAGCCATCACGATACCTGAACCCGAGCTGGTGCTCGTTGCCGTCGCAGAAGGCGATCTCCATCCGATCCTGGAACAGATTCCTCAGCCATGGCACAACAAACTGGCGCTATTACAAAATGAACTACTGCCGTGTGACTGGCAACAACATCCATTTGAAAAACCAACGGTCATCTCGGTCTGGTTTGAAAAGAAAAAAGGGCAAGATAGCAAAGTAATCATCCCATCCCCTGTGTTTGGCCCGCACGCCAAATTAATTAACGATGGGCTGAACTCAATCGATATCGCATGCAATGTGCTTAACAATGATGACGAACTGCTTTATGAGCTGGTACGAAAGAACGTCTACATCCTGACTTCAAACATAGCTGGGATTGTGACGGGCGGGAACGTTGGTGAGCTATGGGCAGACCATCGTAAATTTGCGAGTACCGTTGCCGATGAGATCATCGACATCCAGGCGCACCTTACAGGTAAAAGCTTACCACGCACAAAATTGATCGATGGCATGGTGGAGGCCTTTGATGGCGATAAAACACATAAGTGCATGGGCCGCTCAGCCCCCGCCAGGCTGGCACGCACATTAACCTTAGCCGCCAGAGCCGGGATCAACACACCACAATTAAAAGAGATCGCCGCCAAACAGGGCTAATTTCAGTAATAGTACGATTCAAAAAATGCCCGGCCGTCCGTTATGAAATTGCAACACGGGCGGACGTGCCGGGTCTAATATAATACGTGAGATCGACGCATTAGAGATCTGTAGACGAAACATCTGCTCAACCGGCAGGCCGAGCACATGACAGATCAATACTCGAATCACTCCGGCATGTGCCACTATTAGCAGATGCTCGCCATGTTGCGCATCCACCATCCGCTGCCATGCCGCTGCAACACGTGCCGAAAAACCGGCTAACGGTTCTGCACCCTCGGGGCGATATTTAACTGGGTCCTGGTAAAATTGCTGCAGTTGTTGCGGGTTGGTCTCGGCTAGCTCGGCACGCGTCTTGCCCTCCCATGAGCCAAAGCCAACTTCTTTAAAACCCGCTTCAACAGCAAGCGGCAATTGCTGTGCGTCCGCCAACGCTTCTGCAAAAGCACAACAACGTATCAACGGCGAAGTCACAATCGCATCCCACGGTGAGTGCCCCACCACTGCATCGCGCATCTGCTGCCACCCTTTATCGCTCAACGGGTCATCAATCTGCCCTCGGTAGCGGCTGCCCCCGAGCGGCTCACCATGGCGCATTAAATCAATCGTCACCACCGGCATCTTGCTTAGTCCACCGAGGAGATATCATTTTGCAACATGGCGCGAAACATTGGCCAGTCAAATGATGCGCCGGGGTCGGTTTTGCGTCCGGGTGCCACCTCACTATGTCCCACAATGCGCTCTGGTGTAACGCCCGGATAGCAACGCATCAACAGACAGACCAGGCGCGCCAGCACACGGTACTGTGCCGGGTCATACGCAAGTACATCGGTACCTTCAAGCTCAATCCCGATGGAGAAATCATTGCAGCGCTCACGTCCTTCAAAACTAGACTCACCGGCATGCCAGGCACGTTTATCAAAGGGGACAAACTGGACCACTGATCCATCACGGCGAATCAACACATGTGCAGAGACGTGCAGTTCACCGATATCAGCAAAAGAGGGGTGTGCGGTGGGGTCTAGCTGGTTACAGAAAAGGTCTTCAATCCAGCCCTCACCAAACTGTCCCGGCGGCAGGCTAATGCCATGAATCACAATCAGGTCTACCTCGCTATTCTGCGGGCGCTCATCACAATTGGCGGATAGCCGACGGCAAGCAGTCGCCAACCAGCCGTTATCAATCATATTCGACATCATCTACTCTATGTTACTTAGCGTGCCTGACCAGATATGCCCGAATCAAATTACGTTCACCCTCACTCGGCATCTGCTGACCACTTGCCGACATATTGGTCATCATGCGTTCAACTGCCCGAGGCCAGTCTGCAGCGGTATGAGTATCGATCTCAGGCAACCCGTGGCACTGCGCACAATATTGTTTAAATAGCCTCGCGCCAGTAGAATCCGGCTCAGGCAACACCACCACCGGCCCATCACCACTGGTCGCCTGCATCATCTTTTTACCCGCCGTATTGAAGATCACCCCAGCCAGGATCACTATTATCGCCGCGGCAATTGCAAGATACCTCATACACATTCAACCCCTGTTCATTAAAGCCTTTAAAACCAGAGCCATTGTACCCAGGTATCACTCACGGTGCATCGCTGCTCAATGCTGGATTTTCGGCCAGTAGTCGGTCACATCAAACAGCGGACTATGCGTTGCGTTATGACACTGCACACACATCGCTACCTTTGCTCTTTGCGCATGTTCGACCGGTGTCTGCCCGCCGGATGCAACATGTGCACGCGCTGCGCCGTGGCAGGATTCACACTGTACATGCATCAGATCCGACGTAGACCCTGGGTCGATAAAACCACCATCACGATTAAAACCAACCGTATGGCAACCAATGCAGTTCGGGTCAAACGCTTTATTCACATCCATCAATGTATAAAAGGCATCACTATGGCGCGATTGAGTCCACGCCTTATGTTCTGTCTGGTGACACACCTTACACGACTTTGCCCCTGCAAAAGGGCTTTCGCCCGACTTTTGCGCCTTGCGTAGTGCGACGCTCTTTTTATAGGCGGCCTTCACCTGTGCATTATAGGCGTCATACCACGCGGCCATGCGCGGTGCATCTTTTACCTCTGGTGGCAGCGGCAACACCTCATGCTGCCACTGTGTGACACGCCCCGCCTGATCGATCTTAAAATCGAGAGACGCCAACCGCATACCACGAGAACCAGGCTGCAATACCAGCACCCCCTCGATCAACACTGGATCAACATACAGTTCATAATTGGATTCGATAATCAAAATCGAGACATCTGCCAGCGGTAACTGCTGCTGTGCATCTGCCAGTGACAAGGTGGTCGCCAGCAATGTCACCTCGCCCTGCGCACGTGCGCTTTGCAGTCGCGCCGTAAGATGAGCCGTCTCGCTCGCCACCTGCGCATGGCTGTTCTGCATCGCGCCCCTCATCGAATTCAGAGGAGCCTGCGCCGGATCAAGCCACTGAAAATAACGCAACGTCACATCACCACGTTGAATCTGTTTCTCAGCCGCAAAGACCTCGCCGTTCCAGTTGCTCACCACCAACGGTAGTGGGTACGGCTGCAGAAATGCCGCGCCAAAGGCGAGGTCTCGCCACTGCACGCCGACCGCGTCGTAGCTGAGCGCCGCCAGCCCTTTAAGAATATAGTCGCTGGTAAGCCGGTCCTGCGGCAGGTCACTAATCAACAAACCGCCCGCCGAGACCAGAAAGAGATCCGGGTTCGCCAATCGCAGTTCATCAATTTTACTCACACGCCGCTTGATGCCACCCTGATTACCAAACTCACTGCAACCACACGGCTCTAGCTCGCCATCAAGATTAGCGGAGTAAACCAGTGTTGCCTGGCGCTGCGCATCCTCTTCCGGTATAACAACGCAGCTGGCTAACAACATAGCGCACAATAGAAAATAGACCCACTGCCATAATTCTTTCATCAACATCACTCATTTTTATCGATAAATTCTATTCTGACACAGCAAGAGGCATTCAGAGAGGCCTTTGCACAATGCAATCACGAGTAAAAAAGGCGTCGCGATGGGATTTACTGTTCGGCAATCGAGAGATCGATTAACTCTTCAATTTCCTGCCGATCGGGTTCGCTACCCTGTGCCCTGGCACTACTTCGATAGGCCAGTGCCACCAGCAGTGCCTTACGCTTTCCGCGACTCTCCAGCCCTCTCGCCTCACACACCTCATCAATCATCGTGATGACGCTGGTCAGAAGTGCTTTATCGATCTCGATCAAACCATAATGTTCGGTGTCTTCACCAATACCGATCCCAGCGACACGCACTGGCCCTCGACCCAGTATCAGGTAGTCAAGCGATACGCCGCTTTTACGCGCATATTCCAGCAGGCGTTCCCACGGAATCTGTCCGCGCGCTTTCCACGGCCCCACATGCTGCTTTTCTGCCCCCAGCACAATGGCAACCTCCGTATCGTAGCGTAACGATTCGGCCTGTTTGATGCGCTCAATGATCTCTTCGGCAAAATTTTTCACGTTTAATCAATCAATTCCTTGACTTGATATTCTTTTTGGAATATTTATATTCATAATCAAATATTATTGATTCAATATCGAACAGTAAAGGAGCTATTATTCGACATGAAACAGCCACCAAATCAAAAAGATAGTGACCGTTTTGAATTGTACGTCATTCAGCTGATGCGTTTCTATGATATTAAACGCAGCCACATCGCCTCCCGCATCGAAGGCAACGGACATACGGTTAAGCGCGCGCTTGATCTGCAGGAATCTCTCACCACGTCACACGGTAATATTCTGCTAACACGAAAAACAATTGAGCAAATGCTGATGGAAAAAGGGTGGGATGGCGACCCACTGGCGCTATGGGATGAATACGACAATATTTAACAAAAAGCCATTAATGGCAGGACGTCAGCACCGCAGCAATAAAAAAGGAACCCTGTATGACTCACCTCACCACGCAGCACATCGAATATTTGATCTGGCATATCAATCGGCTATCTCGCAGCCTGACGACGATACAACCGAATAGCGCACAGGCTCTCACACTCGTTGCGGGTGCTGAACGCAATCTCGTCATGGTATCTGAGATGCTAATCGCCGATATCACCTGCGCCGGTTGTGGCTGCACAAGTCACTCACAATGCACCACTAAAGATGGCTGGGGGTGTTACTGGCTAATGGTCGATTATAAAAAGAAACAGGGAATCTGTAGCAGATGCTTTCAGATATTACCCACCTGGCTTGATAATAACGACAGATAGCCGTGACAGAGCGCACACTTAGCTGATGACTCATTTCTAGCATCACACTCTTTCCATGCGACATCTTGCCACACGACACCCCCAATGCCACACGCTACAATGGCCAACAGCAAATACCGCTCTAACCAACTGTTTTGTGATGTTTATACAATCAGCCTCTACCTCCGATGTCTCTATTGCACAGAACCTGAAGCGCCTCTTTATGCTCAGGAACGTTGTGATTCTCTGCTACCTGACGGTGGTGGCATTTACCTCGATCAAACTACAGATGCATATTCCGCTACTACCGCTGATCATTGTGATCTCAATTTATGGCGCGATTAACATCATTTCATGGCTGAAGCTACGCTACCGTCCGGCGATTGCAATCAACATTTTTTTTCTGCAGCTATTGATCGACGTGATCACACTCACCCTCATCCTCTATTTTACCGGCGGTTCTACCAACCCCTTTGTCTCGCTACTACTATTGCCGTTGGTGATTGTTGCCGCCACCGCACCTCGTCTTCACGCATGGGGGATGGCGGGCATTACCATCGGCTGCTATACACTATTGATGTTTATCTACACCCCTCTACACAACATGAGCAGCCACCAGAGCGGCAGCTTTGGTCAACATATCGCCGGCATGTGGTTTAGCTTTTTACTCAGTGTCGGCCTGATTGTCTTTTTTGTGGTGGCGCTGGCAGAGTCACTGCGCAAACGTGAGCAGACCATTACCGATGCACGCGAAAAGGCACTGCGTGATGAGCATCTGGTATCGCTCGGCACCTTCGCCGCCGGTGCCGCCCATGAACTCAGCACACCACTGGCAACCATGGCGGTGATCACCAAAGAGCTGCAAAATGATCTCGCGGAACATCCCGAGGTGACCAACCAGACCCGTATGCTGCGCGAACAGATTGATCGCTGTAAACAGACATTGACGCAAATTTCAGCACGCGCCGAGCAATCACGTACCGAAGGTGGCATCCAGCAAGCGCTCGACAGCTACCTCAATGAGGTGCTGCAACAGTGGCGTCTGATGCGTCCGTCCGTCACCCTGCAACCCCAATGGATCGGTGCCAGGCCCGCGCCAAAAATTGTAGTCGACGATACGCTAAGCCAGGCACTCACCAGCATTCTGAATAATGCCGCCGATGCCTCGCCACAACAGATTGAGATTATTGGCGAATGGAGTAACGAGCAGCTCCAGCTCGAAATCAATGACCGTGGCGAGGGGCTCAATGAAACAGTACAGGCATCCATTGGCACCGCCTTTTTCACTACTAAAAAAGAAGGACTGGGGCTGGGAGTTTTTCTCGCGCATGCGGTGATTGAACGCCTCGGCGGCACACTTTCAATCAATAACCGCGACGGCGGTGGCGCCAGCGTGAAAATCCTGCTTCCACTCAAGTTGTTAATGGTAAATGCATGAACACCCGCCATCAGAACACTGATCACGCATCACTCAACGACAAACCATCACTGCTGCTGGTCGATGATGATGAGACTTTTTGTTACGTATTAAGCAAGGCTCTTGGCAAACGCGACTTTGATGTCACGATTGCCAGTCATGTTGATGATGCTTCTCAACTGGCGGAAAAAAACCTGCCCGAGTTTGCGGTGATTGATCTCAACATGCCAGGACCTTCAGGACTAGTACTGGTCGAACGCCTTAAGGCACTCGATACTCATACACGCATCGTTGTTTTAACGGGCTATGCCAGCATCGCAACCGCCGTCGAGGCGATTAAACTGGGTGCGACACATTACCTTTCAAAACCGGCCGACGCCGATGATGTGGTCGCGGCATTTTATAAAGAAGAAGGTGACAGCAATACCCCCGTCACCAACAAACCGATGTCAGTCAACCGCATTGAATGGGAGCATATTCAAAAGGTACTCACCGACTGCAACGGCAATATCTCTGCCGCCGCACGCCAGCTCAACATGCATCGCCGCACACTGCAGAGAAAATTACAAAAACGACCGATGAAAAATTAATTACTACTGAAGTCAGATTGAAAAATGACGCTATAGATTTCAAACAGGGGGAAATCACCTACACCAATAAGCGGCAGCAGCCAGAGACATACATGACGAACAGCGCTATTGAGGCTAAACATATGTGGAAAAAAATAAAAAAATCCCTCTTTGATATTGAAGACGACTCCGCCACCACAAAATCAACCAATGATGCTCCACACTACCGCAGCGACCGATTCTTCTACCAATCGTCACTCGTCAATCAAAATGGCAAAGGGAAAAAAGATGGCTGGTATTTCCTCGTCAGAGGCGGTGAATCTCACGGCCCATTTAAGAGCAGAGAAATCGCACAGGAAGCACTTAATAAAGTGATCGAAGGGTTTAAAGAGGCTGGTTATACAGGAAGGGAATAAATAAATTGGTGCCGGAGAGGTGAATCGAACACCCGACCTACTGATTACGAATCAGTTGCTCTACCAACTGAGCTACCCCGGCAATGTCTAATAATGAGCGCTCAAGACAAGCCGGGCAGTATAAAAGAAGGGGCCTGGCGAAACAACTGCTTTCTTTACCAGGAAAAATATTATCACTTATCTTTCAATAGCATAGAATGAAATATCAAAATTAGATTCACGCTCAAGCACAATATCTCCCAACAATTTCGCCGACGCGTACCCCAGCACAACACCATTACGAAAGTGCCCTGTGTTCACATAGAGGCCTGAAACCTCCGGATGTTCACCGATATAAGGCACCCCTTCCGCACTACCCGGGCGCAAACCGGCCCAGTGTCTCATGATGTCCATTCCACCCAGGGCTGGCACCAGCGTCTGCGCAACCTGACGCAAGGCCTCAGCAGCAGCCGTTGTGGTCGATTTATCAAACCCCACATACTCAACGGTACTGCCAACCAGCACGTGACCATCTCGACGCGGGATCACATAATGCCCATCGGCCATCACGATGGTCTTAAGCAAACCCGGTTCACCCTTATATAACAGCATCTGACCTCGCACCGGCTCAATCTCGATCAATTCACCAACTCCCGCCAGTAATATTCGGCTCCATGCGCCGCTTGCCACCACTATCTTACTGGCCTGATAGACACCGCGCGTGGTCTCAACCGCCGTGACTCGCCCCGCTTGCTGCTGAAAGCCCAGCACTTCCGTCTGCTCCTCAAACACCACGCCTTGCTGTTCCAGTACCTTGCGCAGTGCGCTTAATAAACGTGGATTACGGATTTGAGCCACCTCAGGCATCCACAGTGCCGCTCCACTATATGCAGGCAATGCAGCATCACAGCGTGCTATTTCACCATCAACCAACGGCTCCAGCCGCACCGCATGACACTCCGCCCAGGCCAGTGCCGCTGCCCGATCGGCTACATCCAGCATCAGCAGGCCACTCGGCTGCCATTCAGGATCGATTCCTGACCGCGCAAAAAGCGCTTCAGCCAACCCCTGATAACGCGACTGCCCCCAGCTCGCCAGCTCGCTTACCGCATCAGGATAACGCCAGGGGTATAGCGGTGACAGAATGCCGCCACCTGCCCATGATGACTCCTGTCCCGTTTGTCCTCGCTCTAACAATATCACCCGCATACCAGACTGTGCCAGCTCATATGCGCTAAGCATACCGATCAACCCACCACCGACGATTAAACAATCAGTTGCTGCTCTACCCACCATCACATCCCCATCTGTATTGCCACACAACGCCGAAAACCAATTAACAAAAGAAACTCATCAGGACGCCGATGAATACTTCAACAACGAATCTAAATCTTGGGATTTTACCCCAAACAACCGTTTATCGGACAAATATAACAGCTCGTCGCCTTTCGCGTGACCGGAAAAAACATGAATGCTAAAACATACTCCATGAACAGGAAACAGACAGGTTTTACGTTAATTGAGCTGATGGTCACACTCACCATCGCTACCATTTTGGTCTCAGTCGCCGCCCCCAGCCTATCTAATATGGTGCAGAATAATCGCCTCAGCTCTCAATCGAATCAATTTATTGCCTCACATGCCTTTGCTCGCAGTGAAGCAGTCAAACGAGCAGTCACAATCGATGTTATTGCCATCAATCCAGTTGCTAGCAACGAATGGGGAGCTGGCTGGAAAGTCGCCATAAATGGCGGAATCGACTTAAAAATATTCCCGATCCAGGAAGGCAGCAGCACGCTCAATAGCAACGGTGATATTAGTACGATTCAATACTTAGCCAGCGGACGCCCCAATGTAACAGATACGCTTGACCTCTGTGATGGCAGAACCAATGAAATTGGGCGCCAAATGACGCTATTACCCACTGGCCGAATGGTCATAACCAATAATAATTTAAACTGCTAGGTACGCACATGAAAACGAAACCCTATCAAGTTTTACGTAAGTTACGCGGGTTCACTATGGTAGAAATCCTGGTAACGATCATTATTCTATCAATTGGTCTGCTAGGTGTTGCAGCACTGCAGGTGACGGGTATGCGTAGCGTCAATAGCGCGTCTCATCGTACCCATGCAGCGATATTGGTCGATGATATTGCTGAACGAATGCGTGCCAACCCTCCAGCAGTCAATAGCAATTCTTTTATGGGGGTTGATTCTGCCGCAAATATTAACTGTGCCGTTGTACCCGTTACCTATTGTGAAGAAGCATTCAATGGTGCCGTTATTGCTGCGGCCAATTGCAATTCAACAGAGCTAGCCACGTTTGACATTAAAACCTGGTTTTGCGGCGTATCATCAGCAGGCATCCTGACCGGTGGCGTACAAGCAGCACTCCCTCAAGCAATTGCAACCATTACTTGCATTGATACGGACCCTCCCGGCGGCGTCGCAGATGCTGATCCCTGCACTAACAATTCACCTCATATTATTTCATTAAGCTGGGGCGAGTTAAACCCAAACAGAACAAGTGCTAATGCTACCACCACTCAAACCCTTGCCGTCACAATACAACCATGAGCAATTTTATCAACATAAAGTCACGCTATTCACAGCAAGGTCTTTCCCTTGTTGAACTGATGATCGCCACCACCGTCAGCCTTCTTTTGATGGCGGGGGTCGGGCAAATTTTCCTCAGTACCAAAGCCTCCAACTCCTTGCAAAATGGTGCGGGTCGTTTACAGGAAAATGCTCGCCTCGCTTTTGAAATCCTGTCGCAGAATATTGGCCAGGCAGGCTTTACCACCGACTTAAGCGGTATCTCTGCCTTTAACAGCGCCAATACCCTGGAAAATGGATCTGAAAATGCAGGCCTGGGTTTTACAACAGCAAATGGCACAGCAAGTGACGTCATTGAGATCAATTATGTGTCAGCAACAGACTGCCTTGGCAACGGCACCGGCGCCAGCGGCACTGCCACAGACCGTTATTTTATTGCTGGAAATCAATTAATGTGCCTTGGTAATGGCAATGCCGCAGCAGGAATCCTGGGCATAGGAATAGAAAACATGCAGCTCCTCTATGGTGAGGATACGGATGACGACAACATCGCCAATCTATTTGTTAACAAAGATAATGTGACCACCTGGGAAGATATAAAAAGCGTCAGAATTTCATTGCTGGTTACCACCACTCAGGCCATGACCATCACAGACAGTCTTACTCATGTCCTGCTTAACACTCCTCCGATCCTGCCCATAAATGACAATGCATTACGACGTGTTTTCACCAGAACTATTTTAATACGTAACAATTAGCAGGCTAGCCATGAAGAACAATATACATTTACGTAAACACCAGGCAGGCGCAGCATTAATAAT
Organism: Gammaproteobacteria bacterium; assembly: GCA_021648525.1. Taxonomy (GTDB): domain Bacteria; phylum Pseudomonadota; class Gammaproteobacteria; order SZUA-140; family SZUA-140; genus SZUA-76. The sequence goes on along the minus strand of JAKISP010000003.1, from coordinate 99,439 downwards.
CAGCCTGATGCTGCTATTAGTCATGACACTTATCGGTCTTTCATCCATTGGAACCAGCAACCTGGAGGAACGCATGGCCCATAATTATCAAAACGCTACCGTTGTATTTCAGGCAAGTGAGTCGGCAATCAACAGAGTAATAAACGCAGGCAACCCTGGCGGAAGCGGTAGTGCTGACAATCCTTTTTACGTAGAAGCCGATGATCCGTTGGTTGCGGCAATCAATACCGGTGTCGGAAATAACTCAACCACCGTTATTTTTGACCTGAACCAAAATAATGCCGCCTTATCGAGCACTTCCGCCCTGACTTACAATGGTAATGAACTCTGCCCCGGTATGTCGATGTCGATCACCTGTCACCACTTTGATATTACTGTCGTGACGACTATTGCCGCAACAAACCATAGCAAAAGCCATATGCAAGGTATTTTTCGCGCAGCCCCCGCACCCTGATAGCCACAACAAGCCAGCCACTTTGAGGATAACCATTATGTTAACAAAAACCTTTACCGCAATATTATTGGCAGGAAGTCTTTTTGCCACACTACCTGTAGTGGCTGATGACAAAACATCCATCCCAGAGAAAGATGCCGCCGAGGCCAATAAAATCCACACTTTTACCGACAAGGATGGTCGTGTCGAGCGAATCTATGTCGAAGGTTGTATAAAATGCCCACTGAGATTGACCACCGACGACAAAACTCTCTTCATTTATAACGGGAAAATAATCAAACAAAATCAGATCAAATTATATTCACACCTACCCGCTACCGCAGTATATGAGATCAAAAATAAACACGCAACCAAGGTTATCTGGTGAACATCATGAAAAATTTAAATAGCCACACACATACCACGATTATGCCTCGAACATTACGGATCATTATCTGCTTACTAACCCTTAATCTGTTTAGCTCCGCAACAGCTCTGGCCGAAGACATCGAAATCTATGTTGGTATCAACGAAAATATATCGACCGTACAACCTAATCTGGTATTCATTATTGATACCTCAGGCAGCATGAACATCGATGATATCCCCGTGCCAGCACTGGGATCGTTTTATGACGCCACGACTATCTATCCAGATCAAGGCTGCGCGCTAGACAGAATTTATTGGAGAGAGTACAGCGGTACGACCATTCCTAACTGCCATACAGACCAATATTTTATGGCCACTTCAAACACCTGCCAGGCCTCTTTTAGTGCACTCGGACCTAGCGGCCCAGGATTTTTTGTCGCCGACAAAGCATCCCGTTATAGCACCAGCAGTAACCCGGATAGATGGCGTAGATTCTCCAGCCAGAATCATACTAGCCTGGTGGAGTGCAAAGCTGACAGGGGCGTTCACGGTATAGATACGACTGGAAACCTCTACGCGGCCAATTCGAACAACGGCGGCCCATGGCGCGCCAATGACAACAAAGAAATCGACTGGAACAACAAAAAGATCGCGAAAACATATACACTATTCACTGGCAATTACCTCAACTTTCGCCACGGTAATGAAGTCGGTAGCGATAGGCCTATTTTCATAACACGCCTGGATTCGGTAAAAGAGGTCTTTTCCACTCTAATGGACAGCATATCCAATATCAATCTTGCGGTTATGCGCTTCGATAAAGATGCGGGGGCGAGTGATACAACCGAAGGCGGCTACTTCATTATGCCCATGGCCCCCCTAACCGATGCTAATCGTGCTGATTACAAAGCAGCCGTTAATGCGACAACAGCCGCTGGCAACACACCACTTGCCGAAACACTGTATGAGTCTTATCTTTTCTATAAGGGCGCGGCAGTTGATTATGGCGATTCGTCAGAACCCGGTGTCAATGTCAGCGGCGTGCTAAACCCAGATGACACCAGTCTGTATAAAAGCCCAATAGAGTACAAATGCCAACAAAACTACACAATCCTGCTCACCGATGGCGTGCCTACTGAAGATACTTCGGCCGATACCAAGATCACTGGGATGACTGGATTCACCTCCACCACGGGTGCCGCCAGCTGTACCGACAACTGCATGGACGAACTGGCAGAGTACGCTTTCAAACAGGACTGTAGCAGCCTGGCTGGCGTTCAAAAAGTGATTACCTACACCATCGGCTTCACTACCGACCAAGCATTGCTAAATAATACCGCCACTAAAGGGGGTGGCGCATATTACACCGCCGACAACACTGCCGATCTACAGGATGCCTTCGTTAGCATTTTATCCGATATAGCATCGACTAATACCACCTTTACCGCACCAGCGGTCTCAGTCAACGCTTTTAATCGCTTTAATAATCGAGATGAACTCTATTACGCCCTGTTCAGCCCAAGTGTGAAACCACTCTGGGGTGGTAATATCAAACGATTCAAGCTTGCTGGTGATCCACCCATTATTGTTGATGTGAACAATTCTCCTGCGATAGATCCCGCGACTGGCTTTTTCAGATCGACTGCCACCAGCTTCTGGACACAGGTATCCGATGCGCCAGATGGTGAGGACGTTGAAAAAGGGGGGGCAGCCGGGGAACTTACCCTGCCACGTACCATCTATACATATACTGATGCCGCAGCCCCCACTAACGCATCACTTTCAAACATAACCAATGCACTACACGAAGATAATACTGCTATTACCAAAACCATGCTGGGCGATGCAAGTATGGACGATGCCTATCGCACCTCACTACTGCAATGGGCTCGAGGGGTCGATATACTTGATGACAATTCAGATACTCTCACTACCGACATACGACGCCAGATGAGCGACCCTCTGCACACCGAACCGGTGCTCATTACCTATGGTGGTACCGATCTAAATCCTGACATCACCCTCTTCGTCGGTACCAATGATGGCCAGCTTAATGCCATTAATACGACCAACGGTACAGAAGTATTTACTTTTATTCCTCAGGAACTACTTAGCAATCTGCCTATCCTGTTTGAAAACGATGGAGGGGTCGATCATCCCTATGGTCTGGACGGTCCATTGACCACCTGGGTCAATGATGTCAACGGTAACGGTGTTATTTATAGCACAACTGATACTCTTGATAGTGGAGAGCATGCTTATCTCTATCAGGGTATGCGCCGAGGTGGAAAAAATTACTACGCACTTGATGTCACCAGTCGAACCAGCCCAAAACTTAAATGGGTAATAACAGGAGGTAGCGGTGATTTTAGTGAACTGGGGCAAACCTGGTCTGCAGCAATCCACGGTAAGATTAAAATCAATGGCGTAGACCAGAACGTACTATTCTTTGGTGGTGGTTATGATCCAGACCAGGATGATCATACTACTGCTACAGATGATGATGAAGGACGTGCAATATACATCGTCAATGCAGAAACCGGTGCTAAACTCTGGCAGGCAGGGCCCGCCACAACGGGCAACGACAGCGCAGCCAATCCTACCCTGGTGATGAGTGGCATGACCAATAGCATCCCCGCAAGCCTGTCCGTACTGGACATGAATGGAGATGGCTATAAAGACCGCATCTATGCAGCTGACACCCGTGGCCAAATCTGGCGTTTCGACCTGGACATTGAATACAATACTAGCGTCAATAATCTCGCAACTGGTGGCCTGATTGCCCAATTAGGTCAAACCGTGACCAACGGCGACACGGCAGCCCATAACAGGCGCTTTTACTACGCACCTGATATATCGCTTTCAAAGGATAGAAAACACCTCAATATCGCCATTGGTTCAGGCTTTAGAGCTCATCCACTCAACACCACCATCCAGGACGCATTCTATGTTATCCGTGATACCAATGTTTTTGCGCCCGCTCTGGATAGCGATGGCATTCCTGTTTACACCAGCATCAGCATGATAGATCACCTGTATGATGCAACCGCGAATACGATTAATGAAGGAACAACAGAGGAACAAGGCGATGCATCTACTGCACTTGCCAGTAGTAGTGGGTATTACATCTGGATGAATGATGAAACGGATAATAGCTTCAAGGGTGAAAAGGTGTTAGCAAAATCGCTGACTTTTTCAAACACCATCGTGTTTACCACCTACATCCCGCCAGCTGACGACCTCCAGTCAAGCCTCTGCTCAACCAGTGCGGGCAGTGGTAGCACATTCGTCATTAATCTTGCTGATGGCTCTCCAGTGAAGGACAACAACCTGTCAGGTGGTAATCTCACCCGCTCAGATCGCCGAATCAACCTCGTAAAAAGCGGCATACCACCCGGCGCAAGCATCATCTTTCACAAAAATGGGCCCATTGTGCTAATCGGTACCGAAAAAGGCCCTGATCCTTCATTACTACTTGAACCACAGAAAACCTACTGGCGTGAACAATAATACAAACAAATAAAATGGAGGAAGATTCAATGGCACAACGGGAAAAAGGGTTTACGCTGATAGAATTAATGATTGCGGTTGTCATTATTGGGATCATTTCCGCTTTCGCGTTCCCCGCATACACGGAACAAGTAAGAAAAGCTCGTCAGGCAGACACGCAAGGAGCGCTGGTCTCCCTGGCAAATGCCATGGAAAGATTCTTTACTCAAAACAATACCTTTCTTGGCGCTTCTGTAGGCACTGGTGCTGGAGACATCTTCCCGGACGAAGCACCACTAGACGGTACGATTAAATACTATGATCTCAGTATACTTGCACAAGACGGAACCACGTACACAGTGCGCGCGATCCCTAAAGGAGCCCAGGCGGGCACAGGGTGTATAGAGCTGCTCTCTATCGGTACAAAAAACCACTACGCAGAGGACGACTGTACTGGCGCTATAGATACCTGGTAAAAAACATCAAAACCAGCATAAGCCCGCGCAATCACTTGCGCGGTTTTTTAAACTCATCAAAAAGAAAACCTGACCAGGATGACTACCGCTTCATCAGGTCACGAGGTAAAGAAAATACAATATTTTCCTCGCGGCCTTTAATGTTTTTAACACGCTCCACACCGGATGCTTTTAAATAAGCAATCACCTCTTCGACCAACACCTCAGGCACGGAAGCACCGGCAGTCACACCAACAGTGCTAGCATCAACCAACCATGCCTCATCAATTTCACTTGCATTATCTATTAAGTGAGCGCTAGCCCCTTGTCGTTCAGCCATCTCTCGCAGACGATTTGAATTAGAGCTGTTACATGACCCCACAACCAGAATCAAATCACACTGCTCTGCGAGGGATTTAACGGCATCCTGCCGGTTCTGTGTGGCATAACAAATATCATCTCGCTTTGGCCCTTTGATATTCGGAAAACGTTTTTGCAACGCCTCAATCACCACCGCAGTATCATCCATCGATAAAGTCGTCTGCGTGACAAAGGACAGTTTTTCTGGATTTTTTACCGCTAATTTTTCAACATCATCAACTGACTCAACCAGATACATACCACCCTCTAGGTTTTTATACTGCCCCAGCGTGCCTTCTACTTCAGGGTGCCCCGCATGGCCAATCAAAATACACTCCTGACCATCTCGCTCATACCGAACGACTTCAAGGTGTACCTTTGTTACCAATGGACAGGTCGCATCAAAAACACGCAAGCCACGCACATCAGCCTCAGCACGTACCGCTTTTGATACACCGTGAGCACTGAAGATCAACGTCGCATTGTCCGGCACCTCTGAAATCTCTTCTATAAAAACGGCCCCTTTATCTCGCAACCCTTCGACCACAAATTTATTGTGCACCACTTCATGCCGCACATAGATAGGCCGCCCAAACTGTTCAAGCACTCGCTCGACGATTTCAATCGCACGCTCCACTCCTGCGCAAAAACCACGTGGATTAGCCAACAAAACCTGACCTGTTTTAATTTTGTTCATATCTATTTCTTTTTTATTTCTGTATTTGTTTGATCTTCTTTATTAAACAGTGCATCAATAATCAGCAATGCTGCACCAATACAGATCGCCGAATCTGCCACATTAAAAGCGGGCCAGTGCCACTCGCCATAATAGACATCTATAAAATCAACGACATAACCGTGCGCGATACGATCCCACACATTACCAATGGCACCACCCAGCACCAGAGACAATGCCACAGCAAGCCGCAGTTCATTTTGTTTAAGACGAGTTATCCACACCACAATGACGATACTAACGACTATCGCTATCACTGAAAAAAACCAGCGCTGCCAACCACCCGCATCACTCAGAAAACTAAATGCCGCGCCCGAATTATGGGCCAGCACCAGATTTAATGAGGGAAGAATAGGGATCGATTGATACAGCTGTAACGAATCAGTCACCATGTACTTAGTCACTTGATCAAGCACAACCACCACTACAGAAAGCCATAGCCACTTCAACATAGTTTCACCCGATCCTTAAGCAAACTGACGTGATTCACCATCACCATCGACATTATCAACACAGCGCCCACACAATCCCGGGTGTTCACTATTCACACCAACATCTTCACGGTGATGCCAGCAACGATCACACTTAGCATGTTCACACGCCTTAACCACCGCCCATAACGCAGGCTGCTCTTTTTGTGTTACCTCTACCGCTTCCGCTGGTTTCTCGCACATGCTATATACTCGGGCATAAGAGGTGATTAACACAAAGCGAAGCTCATCATCGAATTTTGACAACAGTGCTAGCAACACATCATCACAGTAGAGGTCGACCTCTGCATCGAGTGCCGAACCGATGCCACCACTTGAACGCAGCCCCTCTAATTCTTTAGAAACAGACTCGCGTACCGCGATGATCGTCGCCCATTCATCCTGACTAAATTGCTGACCACTTGTTTCTGGAAATTCATACAACGTCTCAAGGAAAACAGATTCACTACGCTCACCCGGAATGTGCTTCCAGATGTCTTCCGCAGTAAAACTCAACACGGGTGCCAACCAACGTGCCAGCGCCTCAACGGTGTGGTACATCGCGGTCTGTGCCGAACGACGCGCAACACTATCGGCCTGCGTGGTGTACTGACGATCTTTAATAATATCGAGATAAAAACTACCTAGATCCACCGCACAAAAATTATGGATCTTTTGATAGACCAGATGAAATTCATAACGCCCATAGGCATCGCGCACTTCTTCCTGCAATTGTTGCGCACGGGTAACCGCCCACTGGTCGAGCGCCAGCATGTCATCGAACTCAAGCTTGTCTGAAGCAGGATCAAAGCCATTTAAGTTGGCCAGTAAAAAACGCGCTGTGTTGCGCATTCTACGATAGGCATCCGCCATCCGCTTGAGGATCTCATCCGAGACATTCATCTCGGTGCGATAATCAGTTGCCGCCACCCACAGACGTAAAATATCAGCGCCCAATGAGTTCATGATTTTTTGCGGTGCGATCACATTACCCAATGACTTGGACATCTTGCGACCCTTAGCATCAACGGTGAAACCATGCGTTAACACGGATTTATAAGGTGCAGCACCGCTCATCGCAACCGATGACAACAGTGATGACTGGAACCAGCCGCGATGCTGATCTGACCCTTCCAGATAAAGATCTGCAGGATAAGCCAGTTCATCGCGCTGCTGTAATACGCTGTAATGTGTTACGCCAGAGTCGAACCAGACATCGAGCGTATCGCTAACTTTCTCGTATTGTTCCGCATCATCACCCAACAGTTCAGCCGCATCCATTTCAAACCAGGCATCAATACCCGTCTCTTCTACTCGCAAAGCAACCTTCTCAACCAACTCAGCCGTGGCCGGGTGAAGTTCACCGCTCTCTTTATGCAGGAACAGGGTAATCGGTACGCCCCAGGTACGTTGTCGCGAGACACACCAGTCCGGACGTTTTTCAATCATCCCTTCTATGCGCGCCTGTCCCCAATCTGGCAGCCACTGTACTTTTTTGAGTGCCTTCAGCGAATCACTGCGCAGGTTTTTTTTGTCCATACTAATAAACCATTGAGGAGTCGCACGAAAAATAATCGGTGTCTTATGGCGCCAGCAATGAGGGTAACTATGCTGCAGCGCTTGCTCATGCAGCAACGCACCCTTCGCCTTCAGTACCTCAATCACCTGATCATTCGCCTTAAAGACATGCTGGCCAGCAAACAACGGCGTGTTTGGCAAAAAAACACCGTTACTATCAACCGGATTATCGATCGGCAGGTGATAACGCATGCCCACCACATAATCGTCCTGACCATGACCAGGCGCGGTATGCACCGCGCCCGTGCCCGCTTCACTGGTGACGTGATCGCCAGGGACCACCGGCACCTCACGCTCATAAAAAGGGTGTTGTAACTTCAATCCTTCGAGACGCTCGCCAATGCAGGTAGCAACGACACGATAGTCCTCAATACCACTGCGCATCATCACCTCTTTCATTAGCACTTCTGCAACAACCAATCTTTCAGGGCCATGCTCGCCGGTACACTGTACCAGCACATAATCGAAGCCCGGGTTTACCGAGACAGCCTGATTCGCAGGCAATGTCCATGGTGTGGTGGTCCAGATAACGATTGAAATCTTACCTTCGCCGACTGCACCATCAACATGTTCACTGCGCTGCAATAGCACCTCATCATCAAGCACTTCAAAACGCACATCGATTGCAGGTGAAATACGCTCTTCATACTCAACCTCGGCCTCTGCCAGTGCAGAGCCACAATCACTACACCAATGAACCGGTTTAAAACCTTTATGCAGATGACCAGCTTCAACAATGCGTCCCATTGAGCGAATGATGTCCGCTTCGGTTTTAAAGTCCATCGTCAGATAGGGTTTATCCCATTCGGCAAAAATGCCAAGGCGTTTAAAATCGTCGCGCTGTTTATCTACCTGCTTTGCAGCATAGTCACGACACGCTTTACGAAAGGTGGGTGCATCAACTTTACGCCCCGCCTTGCCAATTTTTTTTTCCACCATCAATTCAATCGGCAGACCATGACAATCCCATCCCGGCACGTAAGGGGCATCAAACCCTTCCAGACTTTTAGACTTAACGATCATATCTTTTAAAACTTTATTAACCGCATGGCCAATATGAATATCACCGTTCGCGTACGGCGGGCCATCATGCAAAATAAATTTCTCTTTGCCCGCGCGCGCTTTGCGCAGCTTGCCGTAGAGATCCATCGCATACCACTCTTTCAGAAAGTCTGGTTCACGATTTGCAAGATTCGCCTTCATTGAAAAGGCGGTCTTCGGAAGGTTCAATGTACTTTTATAGTCTGCCATTTTGTTTGCGTTAAGTTTTCCAAATTTAATGTTATCTGTTTTTTCAGTCCGGCAGCATTAAGCTGCCTCATCGTCACCGCTGCCACTCGACATATCAAACAGCGCTCTCGCCTGTGCCGCATCCAGCTCAATTTGCGCTTTGAGTTCCGGAAACGAATCAAAACGCTTTTCATCTCGCAATCGCTTAATGAATTCCACCTGCACATATTCGCCATAGATCTCGCGATCAAAGTCGAACAGGTGCACTTCCAGCTGGCAACGCGTGCCATTTACCGTGGGACGATGCCCGATGTTGGCAACGCCTTTTAACCGTGATTCTACATCGCCAGACAGCCCAAACATCTCCACTGCGTAAACACCACGCAGTGGCGCGACACGCCGATGCAGATGAATATTCGCTGTCGGAAAACCGATGGTACGACCGCGTTGATCACCATACACAATCCGCCCGGAAATACGATACGAACGCCCCAGCAATTGCGCTGCACGGTTCAACTCACCGGCAGCCAACGCCTCACGCACTCGGGTACTACTCACCCGCGCACCATCCACTTCAAAGGAGTGCATCTCCACCACTTGAAAGCCGTGTTTTTCACCCGCAGCCTGCAACATCGCGATATCGCCCTGTCGTCGGTAGCCAAAACGAAAATCATCACCGACCACGAGATAGCTCACCTTGAGTCCACTCACCAACAGGCGATCAATAAATGCTTCTGCCGACATCTGAGAGAGCGCCTGATCAAAACCAAGCGACAAGACCTGATCCACCCCATAGCAGCGCAACACCTGCAGTTTTTCACGAAAACGGGTCAGACGCGCCGGGGACTCACCAGCAGGCGAAAAGAATTCCTGCGGATATGGTTCAAAGGTGATCACCACCAGCGGCAGACCCCGCTCAACAGCCTGTTCGGACAATTGTCCCAGCACCGCCTGGTGGCCAAGATGAACCCCGTCGAAATTACCAATCGTCGCCACACAGCCACGATGGCGCGGGTGCAGATTATACAATCCTCGAATCAGTTCCATGCCGATGTCAGCCAAATGTAAATCGTAAGTCAAATAAAAGCAGCGATTATAAAGCACAGCATCGTTTTACCCAAGGGGTGAAATGCCCTTCGGGTGCACTCGTATCATAGCGCTACCACGCCACAATGCTGCATGTTCGTTACTTCCCAGCCATCTTCAGATGATGCGGCCGCATCCCCATCGCCCACAGCACGGCAAAATAGAGTGCGCCACCGGCGGCCACCCACATCAACAGCTGCAGCATCCGCTGCCACCACGGCCACATTTCCCACGCCGAAATATCATCCACCCCAAACCACAGCAACAGTGCCATCAAAACAGCACCGAGTAAGACACGCAACATCATCCAGCCCCACCCCTTCTGCAGCTGATACACCCCGTCGCGACGCAGGCCACGGTAAAGCAACCAGGCATTCAAAAAAGCAGCCACGGAGGTCGCCAACGCAAGCCCGGTATGTGCACCTGCAATATCAAACATCACCATCGGCACTACAAACAGCACATTCAGCCCCATGTTCGTCACCATCGCGATAATCCCAATCTTCACTGGGGTTTTCGTATCCTGCCGCGCGTAGTAGCCAGGAGCCAGCACCTTCACAAAGATAAAACCGAGTAATCCTAACGAATAGGCCATCAGACTCATCGTGGCCATCGTCACATCCGACGGGCTAAATGCACCGTACTGAAAGAGCGTCGAGAGCATCGGCCCCGCCAACAGAAACAATCCCACTGTTGCAGGCAGACCAACAATCACTACCAGGCGCAGCGCCCAATCAAGAGTGCGGCTAAATGCCTCCGGCGATGCCTCAGAATAACGACGCGACAGTGCCGGCAGGATCACCGTCGCCACCGCGATACCAAAAACACCGAGCGGAAACTCCACCAGTCGATCAGAATAATAGAGCCAACTGACACTACCAGTAACAAGAAACGAAGCGATAATCGTGTCGAACAGCAGGTTCACCTGCGCTACAGATGAGCCAAATATCGCCGGAATGATCAACTTGAATATCCGCTTCACCCCTTCGTGAGCACGATCAAAACGAGGGCGCGGCAGCATCTTCATCCGCCACAGGAACGGCAACTGAAAACCGAGCTGCGCCAGCCCCGCAAAAAAGACACCCCACGCTAACGCAATGACTGGCTCATCGAGCAGCGGCGCAACAAACACTGCCGCACCAATCAGGCAGAGGTTCAACAGCACCGGGGTAAAAGCCGGCACTGCGAACTTTCCGTAGGTATTGAGAATACCGCCTGCCAGCGCGGTCAACGAGATAAACAACAGATAAGGGAAGGTGATGCGCAGCAGCTCGGTCGTCAGCTCGTATTTTGGCTGGTCATCGATAAACCCCGGTGCAAAGGCCATCACCAGCAACGGTGCGGCAATAATACAGATCAACGTGACGATAAACAGCACGCTCGCCAGCCAGATGGCGGTGCTATCAATCAGACTACGCACCTCATCATGCTCACGCTGCGTCTTGTATTCGGACAACACTGGCACAAAGGCCTGGGAAAATGCCCCTTCAGCAAACAGGCGACGAAAAAAATTGGGAATCTTGAAAGCGACAAAAAAAGCATCCGCCCCCATACCGGCACCAAACAGACGGGCAAAAATAATATCCCTTACCAGGCCAAGGACGCGCGAAATCAACGTCATGCTGCCCACGGTAGCTGTCGATTTCAGTAATTTTTTACTCACCTGCCCAGCTCCAAGCTCGCTATTTCCTATGAATTTCCTGTAAAATCGAGATCTTACCCCTACATCAGCCATTCTTCCAGCGCTCATTTATTAGTGCCAAAGTTCGCCACAAGGATTGACAAAGCTCGCAGAAATCCGCATAGTATGCGGCCTTTACGATTATAGTGGCGCTAGCGGAAAAATCCCGCTGCCAATAAACAGGAGCAACAACCTTGGCCAATTCAGCACAAGCCAAAAAGCGCGCAAAGCAAGCCGAAAAGAGCCGCATCCATAATGCCAGCATGCGCTCAGAAATGCGCACCGCGACCAGAAAAGTCGTGAACGCGATTGCAGCGGGCGAAAAAGCCCAGGCAGAAGAGGCATTCAAGGTAGCTAAGCCAATCCTTGACGTGATGGCCCGCAAAGGCATCATCGACATGAACAAGGCCGCACGCCAGAAAAGCCGCATGAACAAGCATATTCATGCCATGTAATCTCAGTCTTTAAGACTGAAAAAAGCCGCTTTCGAAAGAAAGCGGCTTTTTTATTGACTGCCATTCGAGTCAGAGATGCTACCTGCCCATCAGCACCAGATTATCACGATGAATTAACTCTGCCTCATCAACATAACCCAACAGCGCCTCGATCTGTTCACTCGATTGACCCCGGATTTTTTTCGATTCTTCAGCACTGTAATTAATCAGGCCACGCGCCACCTCTTCCCCCCGCCAATCAACACAAGTGACCACATCACCGCGGTGAAAATCACCCTCGACCAGCGAAACACCCACCGCCAGCAAACTACCACCTGAATGCTTCAGTGCCTTAACAGCGCCATCATCCAGCACCAGTTTTCCACCAAGATTAAGTTGGCTGGCCAGCCACTGCTTGCGCGCCGCCAGCGGTTCCGCTGCGGGCACCAACATCGTCCCCAACTGCTCGCCATCGGCGATTTTCGACAACACATCTGATTCACGCCCAGAGGCAATAATCGACAACGCGCCAGAACGCGCCGCGCGCTCAGCTGCCCGCACCTTAGTTAGCATACCGCCGCGTCCAAGCCGCCCACTGCCACCACCCGCAGCCATCCCTTCTAATTCAGGGTCACCCGCCTGCGCTTCATGGATAAATTTTGCATTGGAATTGTTACGCGGATCACTGTCATACACCCCATCCTGATCGGTCAACATCACCAGCAACTCCGCTTCAATTAGATTAGTGACCAATCCCGCCAGCGTATCGTTATCACCAAAACGAATCTCTTCAACCGCCACAGTATCGTTTTCATTAACAATCGGAATCACGCCAAGTTTTAACAGCGTGCGCAAGGTGCTGCGGGCATTTAGATGGCGCTGACGGTTCGCCAGATCATCATGAGTTAACAGAATTTGCGCCGTGTGCAAACCGTGCCGCTGAAAACAGGACTCATATGCCTGCACCACTCCCATCTGCCCTACCGCAGCAGCAGCCTGAAGGTCATGCAGCGCATGCGGGCGCTCACTCCACCCGAGGCGCTTCATCCCCTCCGAGACCGCACCGGAGGAGACTAACACCACCTCTATACCGCGCGCGCGCAGATACTGGATCTGCTCAACCCACAGCGCCATTAACGCCAGGTCTAGCCCAGCACCATCGTTGGTTAGCAGTGAACTGCCCACCTTAACGACCCAGCGCCGTGCCTTTATGACTTGCTCTCTTACCATCGTTCTAAATTAAATCAGTCTTCTGTTGAACTACGCTCGACACCACTCTCTGGAGTGACCATAGCCTCGGCCTCTTCAGCAAGCCTCGTGATCTCCTCCTCCAGATACTCCATAATCTCATCCAGCAACGGCCTGACACCAGTCTTCTCGCGCGCAGAGACCTGGTAAACCGGCCCTTGCCAATCGAGTCGCTCAACCACATCGGCACAGAGTTCTTCTTGCAGATCTTCTGGCACGAGGTCAAGCTTATTCAACACCAGCCAACGCGGCTGCTTGCCCAGCTCATCGCTGAACTGGCTGAGTTCCTGCGTGATCGTCACCACCTCATCAACCGGGTCAATAGTGGGATCATACGGTGCAACATCCACCATATGCAGCAACAGACGCGTACGGGAAAGATGCTTCAGAAACTGTACACCCAGGCCAGCACCATCCGCAGCCCCTTCAATCACACCGGGAACATCCGCGATAACGAAACTACGATGATCTGAAACACAGACAACACCAAGATTAGGGTGAAGCGTAGTAAATGGGTAATCGGCAACCTTTGGTCTTGCAGCAGAGGCAGCGCGAATAAAGGTCGATTTACCAGCATTTGGCATCCCCAGCAACCCCACATCTGCCAACACCTTCAGCTCCATATTAAGCTTACGCCCCTCACCAGGCGAACCTGGCGTCGCCTTGCGTGGCGCCTGATTGGTACTGCTCTTAAATCGGATATTGCCGATGCCGTGGAAACCACCCTGGGCAACCAGCAGGCGCTGCTCATGTCGCAACACCTCACCCATCACTTCATCGGTCTCTTCATCTTTGACAATGGTGCCGAGCGGCACGCGAATAAAGCAATCATCACCACCTTTTCCGGTGCAGTTTGAACCCTGCCCGCGCTGCCCATTCTCCGCACGATAATTACGCCTATGGCGAAAATCGACCAGCGTATTCAGATTGGTGTCACCCACGAGGAAAACACTACCACCATCGCCACCATCACCACCATCGGGGCCACCGAAGGGGATATATTTTTCACGTCGAAAACTGATGCAGCCGTTGCCACCGTTTCCGGCCTGGATATTAATAGTGGCTTCATCGACGAATTTCATATCTGATCACTAATACCTGAATCTGCCCAAATTTATTTGGTATCGCGCTGGTTATAAAAAAAAACCCCGTCACTGGACGGGGCCTTTTCATACATCAGCGTGGTAACTGCTTAGGCAGCGACGATGCTGACGTACGTACGTTGTTTCGGGCCTTTCTTCTCAAACAACACTTGACCATCTGCCTTAGCAAACAAAGTGTGGTCACGCCCTAAGCCCATGTTAACACCTGCGTGAAAATGCGTGCCACGCTGACGGACAATAATATTGCCAGCAAGTACACTCTCACCACCAAAACGCTTCACACCCAATCGCTTAGACTCGGAATCGCGACCATTGCGGGTACTACCGCCTGCTTTTTTATGTGCCATTTCTCAATAACCCCTTATTTAGTCTGCTGCGGTGCCAGCTGTAATACCAGTAATCTGTACTTCAGTATAAGACTGGCGATGCCCCATCTGCTTGCGAGAATGCTTACGACGACGAAATTTAACGATTTTGATCTTTTCACCACGCCCGTGAGATTTTACTGTTGCGCTGACCTTGCCACCCGCCAAAAAAGGCGCACCAACTTTCACATTGTCACCATCGGTAACCAGTAAAACTTCATCAAAATCAATCGAGCCGCCTTCTTCAGCGACGATTTTTTCTACTTTGAGTGTCTCGCCTTCGGTCACTCGATACTGCTTACCACCGGTCTTAATTACCGCGTACATGCTTCACTCCAAAAAATCCGTGAAAAAAACTGATTATTGGCAACCCCAAAAACATTCGTTTACCAAAGCCGGGCGATTTTACCGGTATCAACGCCTCAGGTCAAATCAGAATCAGAAAACAAACATTTAGCACCGACAAATACTGCATATTAAAGAAACTTGCCACAGGCCGCCGAGAATTTTAGAATCGAACGTCAGGCTATACTATTAAAGAACGACATAACTGTGAATCTACCACTAAAAAAACCTTACGAGATCAATGATATCAATACCATTCGCGCACTCACCAGCGACGATATGGGAGCAGTGAACCAACTGATTCACACTCGCCTCAACTCCGAAGTGGCATTGATCAACCAGATGAGCCACTACATCGTCAACAGTGGCGGCAAACGCCTGCGCCCACTATTGGTACTGCTCAGCGCCCGCGCGCTCAATTACAGCGGTACAAAACATGTGGATCTCGCCGCCATCATCGAATTTATTCACACCGCTACCTTATTGCACGACGACGTAGTCGACGCCTCCGAAATGCGTCGCGGTAAAGAGACCGCAAACGCCGTGTGGGGCAACGAAGCCAGCGTACTCGTTGGCGACTTCCTCTATTCACGCGCTTTCCAGATGATGGTCGATGTCGGCGACATGCGCATCATGGAGATCATGTCGAAGGCAACTAACGTCATCGCCGAAGGTGAAGTACTGCAACTACTCAACTGTGGTGATGCCAGCACCACAGAAGAGCGTTACCTGGAAGTTATCCACTTCAAAACAGCCAAATTGTTCGAAGCGGCCTGCCAGGTGGGTGCGGTTATCAGCAATAGCAGTATAAAAACTGAGAAAGCAATGGCCGACTACGGCATGCATCTTGGCACCGCATTCCAGCTAATCGACGATGTTCTTGATTACAGCGCGACCTCCGAAGAGATGGGGAAAAACATCGGCGATGACCTTGCCGAAGGCAAACCAACCCTGCCACTCATCCATGCCATGCGTCACGGCACACCAGCCGAAACTAGCGTCATTAAAAACGCCATTGAAAATAGCGGTATTGAAAATATCGATGCCGTCATTGAAACCATTCACTCAACTGGCGCACTTGTTTACACCACAGCAGCGGCACAAACAGAAGCAGAAAAAGCGGCGGAAGCGATCAGGCGACTACCCGCCTCTCCCTATCGCGATGCGATGTACACACTTGCCGAATTTTCGGTGAACCGCTCTTACTAATCATTCATTCCGGATGTAGCTCAGCACTGATAGCGCACTGCCTTCGGGAGACAGAAACCGGCGTTCAATTTCATCTTGATGGATCAGCACATGCCAATCATGGATCGCTTTCAGACGGCTCCTGTGATGCGTACAAATCCGCAGTGGTGCCAGTAGACAATCATTGCTCTCACCGCTAATGCGGTACAAATCACTATTGAACAGTGTCACGCAACAGGGATGAATGTCCACATAACAAAACCCATCGACATTTTAACAATGTACGAAGCAATCATCAATAAGCCCCTTCTGCGAACCATCTATCGTCGACCACGCCCCCCCATACCTCCTCCCATGCCACCTCCCATGCCACCTCCAGCCGCGTTGAAATTGCACTGCCGGTCGAGGTTTTGACTGGGCTGGCAGTAGTCCAGCCAGGTTGTACTGAACACATCGTAACCACCTTCCTCATAGAGATACGAGCCAAAGCTATCACCGAAAGAAACCCCGGCAGGATTATCAGCGCGATAGGTATAGCGACCTGCAGTTACATTGATGTTTGCATTTGGAGTATCCGTATTACGAGGAGTATCTATGTTGGGGTCAAAACTGCCAACATCAACAATGGCAGTGTTGTTAATAAAACGTGCTGGATCACTGAATGCGTTATATCCGCCATTGCTCATATCAAGGTCAAACGTCGAGACAAGCTCACCATCACCGATAACCTGGATTATATGAGGTTTCTGGGATTCTCTGTCTTTAATAAACTCCTGCTTCATCTCATCATCGTTATTGATTTGACGAAGATAGACCCGGTTAGGATTTGCAGTACCATTGCCGGTCAGAGCCGAGCCACCCTCAAGGGGTTGCCACGCATTGTAGAGACGGTTATTTGTATCGCCAGCACTGGATGAAAACGGGGTTCCACCACCTCCCATCCCGCCCCTCATTCCGCCGCCTCCCATTCCACCGCCTCCCCACCAACAACAACCAGATGCACGAATATAGAACTCCATCGCAAAATCATCGACGGCGGGATCGCCCACGATAACGTGATAATACTGAACACCGTTATCGTTGACCAGCTCCTGTAAAAAATAACCTCCGCCACTGCCCCCACAACCAGGACCGACACCGCCCATGCCGCCCATGCCTCCTCCCATACCTCCTCCGCCGGCATTACAGCTCGTATTGGCCCAACTAGAAACAGTGTTAGGGTTGGACTGAAAATTGAGGGTAAACTCAGCGAATGCGAGAGAACTCGAAATGGCTAATAGCAGACCGAATAGCAGTGACGACAACGCAACAAAAGATGTTTCATTAACGCGCGTTATTGCAGGTACCTCTGGACAGCACGAATGTTTTTTCTGCAAAACCTTGACAGCCTTAGTGTTGAGAAACAGGTAAAAACTGCTTCAGTGAATGAAAAAATCTGATTTGCTATCACCTGCTACAGCCACGATTACTCAGGCACCTCCTTGTCAGATCATCAAAAACCCAGCACTATTTAAGATGGCAGCCACGTACACAGTTCAGTGAGAATCATACTACAAGTAAGTTTTAAATAAAATACACCTTATAATAAGAAGCATCATTTACTACCCCTCACTCATGCCGATAAAAGCGACAAATACAGGAAAAACCAAATCAATTACTATGAGTTGAAGAACGACAAAGGAAGGTGTGTGTGTGCATAGCGATAGATCTCTTCAGGTGATTTCAACACCGGTTCAACATCGATCCACCGCCCATTCTGGTATTTCTTATAAAAGCAGTCATGACGACCGGTATGACAGGCGATACCACCAATCTGCTCAACCTTAAGCAGGATCACATCGTTATCACAATCAAGACGTATCTCCTTGATAATCTGCTGATGACCCGACACTTCACCTTTATGCCATATTTTTTTGCGTGAGCGTGACCAGTAAACCGCATGACCTGTTTCGACAGTCAGTGCCAACGCCTCACGGTTCATCCAGGCCACCATCAGTACGCTATTGTCAACCGCATCCTGTGCGATGGCCGACACTAGCCCATCACTCGTCCATTTAACTTCGTCGAGCCAGTCAGACATCCAGCGCTCGCATTTCAATGCCACGTGCGCTCATCGCATCTTTCGCTTCTTGCACGGTGTGATGACCGAAGTGAAAGATGCTTGCTGCGAGCACCGCGTCGGCTTTGCCTTCGATCACACCATCAGACAAATGCTCCAGCGTACCAACACCACCAGAGGCAATGACCGGAACCGGCACGGCTTCACTGATCGCCCGCGTTAAAGCAAGATCGTAACCATCACGAGTGCCATCACGATCCATACTGGTTAATAAAATTTCACCCGCACCAAAGTCGGCCATTTTTTTTGCCCACACAACGACATCGATACCGGTTGGCTTACGCCCACCGTGGGTAAAAATCTCCCATTTATTTTCACCCACCTGCTTGGCATCGATCGCCACCACAATGCACTGCGAACCAAAACGCTCTGCCGCCTGGCGTACAAATTCAGGGTTGTTAACCGCGGTGGTATTGATGCCCACTTTATCCGCACCCGCATTGAGCATACGACGGATATCGCTCAACTCACGAATACCACCACCCACAGTCAACGGAATAAAGACCTGACTCGCCACCTCTTCGACCACATGCACCATGGTTTCACGATTATCAGAACTGGCGGTAATATCAAGAAAAACCAGTTCATCGGCACCCTGCTCATCATAACGGCGCGCCACTTCAACAGGATCACCCGCATCAAGGATATCGACAAACTGAACACCTTTAACCACACGCCCATCATCAACATCGAGACAAGGGATAATACGTTTAGCGAGACTCATGCTAGATCCAACTTTATATTCAACAGACTTTATTGACAGGTTCTATTTGGCGAATGTATCGGCTAATTTTTGACACTCGGCAAAATCAAAAGCGTCTTCATAAAGTGCGCGGCCAATGACAGCACCCGTGATGCCTTCTTCAGAAACCTCACCCAGTGCGCGGATATCATCCAGCGAGCTGATTCCGCCAGACGCAATCACCGGAATGGTGATCGCCTGTGCCAATGCGACAGTCGATTCAATATTCACGCCGTTCATCATGCCATCGCGGCTAATATCGGTAAAGATAATCGCCTCAACTCCATCACGCTCAAAGTGCTGCGCCATATCAATCACATCATGATGCGAAAGCTTGGACCAACCGTTGGTCGCCACCTTGCCATTTTTGGCATCAAGCCCAACGATGATATGGCCCGGAAATGCACTACACACATCACCAACAAAGTGAGGTTCAGTCACCGCACTGGTACCCAAAATAATATAACTAACACCCGCTTCCAGATAGGCCTGAATAGTCTCTTCATCACGAATACCACCACCCACCTGAATCGGCAGATCAGGGTAGGCCTCGGCGATATCATGAATCACTTGCGCATTTTGTGGCTTGCCTTCAATCGCGCCGTTAAGATCAACCAGGTGCAGGCGTCGTGCGCCAGCCGCTGCCCAGCGTCCCGCGACCGCAACCGGGTCTTCAGAAAAGACCGTATCGTCATCCATCCGTCCCTGACGTAGGCGTACACATTTTCCATCCTTAAGATCAATCGCAGGTATCATTAACATGACTGTTCCTCAAACAAGTTAGCTATCGTGGTTATCATTAATTACTTCCATCCCAGCTTAGAAAATTAGCCAACAGCGCAAGCCCTGCGTGCTGGCTCTTTTCTGGATGAAACTGTACTGCAAAAATATTCTCCTGGGCGATCACTGAAGTAAAATCAAAACCGTACGGTGTGGTTGCACTCACGACTGAATCATCAACAAAATCGACATAGTAGCTATGCACAAAATAGAAGCGACTATTTTGTTTGATGCCCTGCCACATCGGATGCGCCGTCGACTGATGCACCTGATTCCACCCCATATGAGGCACTTTAAGTGTTTTAGTGCCCGGAATTGTTTTTAATTGATCAGCAAAGTGACGTGTCTCACCGGGGATAATACCCAGTGCCTCGGTACCACCATTCTCAGCACTGCTATCCAGTAACGCCTGCATCCCGAGGCAGATCCCCATAAAAGGTTTATTGCGCACCGTCTCTCTGATCACATCATCTAGCCCGAGACGCTTGAGTTCGCTCACACAATCCTGCAATGCACCCACACCCGGTAACACCACACGATCTGCGCGCAGTACTGCTTCCGCTTCACGAGTCACGATCACTTTCGTCTCGCCACTCACATGCTCTAACGCCTTTGAGACAGAACGGATATTACCCATCCCATAGTCAATGACTGCAACTGTTGCCATACTGCTTATTCCAACCTCTACTGATGAAATCGATAAAGTGAATCATTTACGTCGAATCAGAATTACAGATGTCCTTTCGTTGACGGAAGGATCCCGGCCATACGTGCATCTGCCTCAACCGCGACTCGCAATGCGCGTCCAAACGCCTTAAAAATTGTCTCAGCAACATGATGTGCATTTTTACCACGCAGGCTATCGATGTGCAGCGTTACCTGAGCGTGATTGACAAAGCCGTTGAAAAATTCCAGCAACAGATCAACATCAAAATCACCGATGCGTGCACGTGGATAATCGACGTTGTATTCAATCCCCGGGCGACCAGAGAGATCAATCACAACACGCGACAGCGCCTCATCGAGTGGTACATAGGCATGACCATAGCGTCGAATACCCTGCTTATCGCCCAGCGCCTGGCTCAATGCCTGCCCGAGGGTAATACCGACATCTTCAACGGTGTGATGTGCATCGATGTGTAGGTCGCCATTGGCTTTCACATCGATATCGATCAGACCATGGCGCGCCACCTGATCTAACATGTGGTCGAGGAATGGTACGCCAGTCTCAAAATTAGCAACGCCGGTTCCATCAAGATTAATAGAAATCGTGATTTGTGTTTCCGATGTGTTGCGGCTGACTGTGGCCTTACGCGCAGTCATCTGTCTTCTCCTTACTAGTTGCATCATCGCAACTTAATGCTAAGCATACTCTTATCTGTCTATTGAGAAAAGCGACAGCAAGGTGAACTATTCACCTCGTATGCGGGATTAATCGGTGTTTTAATCGCCTTTAATGCGGTATTCAGCAGAACGCGCATGTGCCGTAAGCCCTTCGCCACGCGCCAGTACCGAGGCGGTTTTACCCAGTTTTGAAGCACCCTCAGCCGAGCACATAATCAAGCTCGAACGCTTCTGAAAGTCGTAAACACCTAGCGGCGATGAAAAGCGTGCGGTGCGTGAGGTCGGTAGCACATGGTTCGGGCCTGCGCAGTAATCACCCAGCGCCTCTGCAGTATAACGCCCCATAAAAATAGCACCGGCGTGGTGAATTTTTTTCGTTAATGCAAGCGGCTCTTCAACCGACAGTTCCAGATGTTCCGGTGCGACAATATTTGAGACCTCAGCCGCCTGATCCAGGTCGGCCACTTTAATAAAGGCCGCACGCGCCTGCAGTGATTGACGAATAATTTCCGCACGCTCCATCGTCGGCAGTAATTTGTCGATACTTGCCTGTACCGCATCTAAGTGCGCCGCATCCGGCGAGACCAGAATCGACTGCGCATCTTCATCATGCTCCGCCTGTGAAAAGAGATCCATTGCAATCCAGTCCGGGTTGGTCTCCCCATCACTGATCACCAGAATTTCAGAAGGCCCCGCGATCATATCAATACCGACCGCACCAAAGACCATTCCTTTCGCAGTTGCGACATAAATATTGCCCGGCCCCACAATTTTATCCACCTGTGGCACAGATTCAGTACCATATGCGAGCGCCGCCACCGCCTGCGCGCCGCCAATGGTAAAAACACGATCAACGCCAGCAATATCTGCCGCCGCTAGCACCATGTCATTGACAATATTATCTGGCGTCGGCACCACCATAATCAGCTCAGAAACCCCTGCCACTTTGGCTGGAATGGCATTCATCAACACCGACGATGGATAGATGGCCTTGCCGCCCGGCACATAAAGTCCGACACGATCAAGCGGTGTCACCTGCTGCCCTAGTAGCGTGCCATCGGCCTCGGTATAAGACCACGACGCCACCTTCTGGTGCTTGTGATAAGCGTAAAGACGCTCCGCTGAGAACTCCAGCGCTTGACACTGCGCAGGGTCAACTCTGGCACGTGCAGCTTTAAGATCGGACAACGGAATCTCCAACGCACCCATGTTGTCAACCGTAAGGCGATCAAAACGGTTGGTGTACTCCACCACCGCTGCATCGCCACGTTTGCGAACATCGGCAAGAATCTTGCGCACGGTCTGGTTAACGCTCTCATCGGAAGCGCTATCCCATGCCAGACGCTCATCGAGCTGTTTTCTGAAATCGGATGCAGCCGCATCCAGGCGTATAATTTTAACCACGGGCAACTCCCATCAAATTTCGATACAAGTCAGCTGAACCATCAGCTCTCTTCACCATCTGAAACATCTTCTCGAACATTAATTTTTTTGAGCCACGGCCTCTGCAATCAAATCGATATAACGTTTCACACATTCATGCTTCATCTTCATCGACGCCTTGTTGACGATCAGACGCGAACTCACATCCGCGATGTGATCCATCGCCACCAGACCGTTGGCCTTCAATGTGTTACCGGTATCCACCACGTCGACGATGCGATCGGCAAGGCCAACAATCGGCGCCAGCTCCATCGCGCCGTAGAGCTTAATGATCTCGACCTGCTGCCCCTGCGCTGCAAAATAACGCTTAGCCGTCTCAACATATTTGGTCGCGATGCGCATACGACTCTCATCCACTACACCATCTTTTGGCCCAGCAACCATCATTTTACACCTGGCAATCTTTAGATCCAGTGGTTCATAAAGCCCTTCACCACCATGTTCAACTAACACATCTTTGCCGGTAACACCCATATCCGCCGCACCGTATTCGACAAAGGTCGGCACATCGACTGCGCGAATCACCACCAGTTTCACATCATCAAGATTAGTATCAAGAATCAGTTTACGGCTGGTGGTCGGATCATCCTGCGGGATAATGCCCGCATGCTCAAGCAGCGGCAGGGTCTCTTTAAAGATACGACCCTTCGACAGGGCAATGGTAATGGTTGCACTCATGTTATTCATTCACTGTTGCTAACGTATTAATTCGGCACACGTCGAATCCTGGCACCCAAAGACTCAAGCTTCTCTTCGATGCGGTCATAACCACGATCGATGTGGTAGATACGATCAATACGTGTTTCACCCTCGGCAATCAAGCCAGCCAACACCAGACTGGCCGAGGCACGCAGGTCTGTTGCCATGACGGGTGCACCGGTCAGTTTTTCAACCCCGACACAGACAACCGTATTGCCTTCCAGCCTCAGGTCCGCGCCCATACGTTGTAGTTCAGGCACATGCATAAAACGATTTTCAAAGACGGTTTCAGTGATGGTACCCGTTCCTTCAGCCACCGAGTTCAGCACTGTAAATTGCGCCTGCATATCAGTTGGAAATGCCGGGTAAGGAGCCGTCTTAATATTGACCGCTTGCGGCCGCCGCCCTTCCATATCAAGTTCGATCCAGTCTTCACCGGTGGTAATTTTCGCTCCCGCTTCCTGTAATTTTGCCAGCACAGCATCAAGGATATCAGGGCGTGTATCACGCACTCGAATCTTACCACTGGTCACTGCCGCTCCGACTAAATAGGTGCCAGTTTCGATACGGTCAGACAACACCGAATAACGGGTACCGCCAAGGCGCTCAACACCTTCGATGGTGATCATGTCGCTACCTGCACCACTCACTTTGGCACCCATCTGGTTAAGGCAGTTAGCAAGATCAACCACTTCTGGCTCACGTGCCGCATTTTCAATCACGGTGGTGCCTTCCGCCAGCGTCGCTGCCATCATAATATTTTCGGTACCGGTCACTGTCACAATATCCATAAAGATACGAGCGCCTTTCAAGCGGTCTGCACGCGCACGGATATAACCTCCTTCAACGGTAATATCAGCACCCATCGCCTCAAGCGCCTGAATATGCAGGTCTACCGGACGGGTACCAATCGCGCAACCACCCGGCAAAGAGACATCAGCCTCACCAAAGCGCGCGAGCAGCGGCCCTAACACCAGAATCGATGCGCGCATCGTTTTCACCAGCTCATACGGCGCATGATAATTAGTAATACCCGAGGCATCAGCCTCCACTTCCATATTATCACCCAGGCTTAAGATCACACCCATGCGACCCAATAGCTCCATGGTGGTAGTGATATCGTGCAGATGCGGCACGTTACATACCGTAACAGGCTCATCCGCAAGCAGCGTCGAGACCAGGATTGGCAACGCAGCATTTTTTGCGCCGGACATGCGAACCGCACCGTTAAGCTGCGTTCCACCGGAAATTATCAATTTATCCATGATTAGTCTTTAATAAACCATTATCGAAATGTAGCGGGTGAAAACCAGGGCCTTTATTTAATCGAAACTAAAGCACCCTGCGCTTTTGCGCCTCTTCCCACTGAGCTGGGGTGTAGGTCTTCATTGAAAGCGCATGTATCGAGGCATTTTCAATATTGTCACCCAGCGTGGCGTAGACCATTCTATGCTGCTGCAACATCCCTTTGCCTTCAAAGGCCTCGCTGATCACGACCGCCTCAAAATGAGTACCGTCGCCGTTCAGGCTCACCTGACTGTCAGGCATTCCAGCCTCAATCATCTTCTTTATTTCATCAATTTGCATCAATCAATCTCTATCGATAGTAAAGGCATCATGCCCCCACCATCACTATTCTGTTTATGGTGAAAATATCGCGCTATGGTACCAGAAAACGCTACAAAGCGAGATGATTAGCACCAACAGCTCTGTTTTAAGCGTAATAACACGCTACGAAGGTGTTTTTGGCAACCCCAAAACCACCTCAAGACCACTCAAGTGAGTTAGCGCCAGCATTTGTGGTGGAATATTGAGAAAAATAATTTCACTATTTTGACCGCGGGCGTTACGCGCCCACTCCACCAACAGGGCAATGCCAGCGCTATCACTGCGACCAACCCCCTGCAAATCAATCGTGATAGCAGCATCACTGTTCATACAATTTGCTAGTGACTTCTGACTTTCACGCAGTACGCCAGGCACACTGGAGAAACTCAGCTCACCTGATAGCAGGAACATCCCATCAGCCTGGCACTCAAGCTGCGCTGCGGCGCTATTACTGGCCATCACGCGCATCCTGGTTGCGCTTTTGCAGCTGAGCAATCAAACCATCGATCCCTTTCAGCTTACGAATTTCACCTGAAAAGGTAGTGCGATAGTTCAACACCAGGCTCACCGCATCGATCTTGACGTTATAGACCTTCCATGCGCCATCTTTCAGATGCAGGTTGTAGTCGATCGGTATTGGAAAACCGCCTTTTTGGTCTATCTCCGTTCTGACCACCACCTCGCCTTTCTTTTTCCCTTCACGATAAGGCAGGTAGATCACCTCCTGCCCGGTGTAATCCATCATCGCTGTCGCATAGGTCCGCACCAACAGGAAACTAAACTCTTTAACGAACTGTTCGCGCTGCGTTTTGCTGGCCTTGCGCCAGTGCTTACCCAACACGAGTCGCCCCATACGCTCAAAGTCAAAGTGAGGGGAAATAGTGCCCTCGACCAATTCATAAATATAGACAGGTCGTGCTGTAATTTTTTCCCGCTCAGATTCAATCAGCGCCAATAGCCTGGTAG
This sequence comes from Gammaproteobacteria bacterium, assembly GCA_021648525.1. Classification (GTDB taxonomy): domain Bacteria; phylum Pseudomonadota; class Gammaproteobacteria; order SZUA-140; family SZUA-140; genus SZUA-76. Next base: position 73,168 of record JAKISP010000003.1, on the reverse strand, counting down.
TGGTATCAATCACCAGCTGTTGCGCAGGTGCATTGGCACCCGCCGCGCCAACCGGCAACAACGTGAAGATATATAGAGAAACAATTGTTAACAAGCGCTTCATAAGTAATCCCCTGTCACATGGCGCAGACGCGCAACATGCATATTATAGTTATTTACCGCCATCAGATAATCGCTATAGATCAGTACATACCCCTGAAAAGCAGCCAGCACCGCCTCCGCCTCATCAAGCCCCGCTTCGAAATCAACATAGCGGCTAACCATCCAGCGCCTCGCCGCACGGCTACCCTGCTTGAGTTCCGCAACCATCTTATAGTGCCCCTGCACATGATAAAACTGTTCTGCAACCTGAAAAGGAATCCCTTGCTGCGCAAATGAAGCACGCTCAGCCAACGCCGCTAACGCCGCATTCGCCCCAGCGACTTCAGCCGTCTGTACACCCGTTGCCCAGTTCCATTTCACACCCACTAATGGTGTTGCGCCGTAATCATTAAAGGGATCATATACATAAGGATTTTCTAATCTTTCTCGCCTTGGCGAGTACGCAACCATGCCCGCAATCCCCGCATAAACATTGGGCAACTTACTCGCGCGGCGTGCCGCCACCAGTGAACGCCGCGCCTGCAACCCCGCTTCCAGCTGCCTCATTTCTGGGCGACGTTCCAACGCCATCTGCTGTAGCTCCTCCAGACCTTCCAGCGGTAAATCTACCGGCCGAATACGCGAGTCCGCCAGTTCGAGTTCTGCATGACGCTCGATGCCGCTCAACATTTTCAACCCAGCCAGCGCAATCGCCTCCACCGACTCAGCCGTGGCGTGGTATCGCCTCACAATCGCCATGCCACTCTGCAACGCATAGAGGTCGGCCTGACGCACATCTCCACGCTCCTCTGCAATCCAGCGTTCAACCAGATCCTGCGCCTTTTGCAAACGCCCCTCAACATCTTCAAACAGATAACGCGTATCACGCGCTGTCAGGTAACCATAATAAGCGCGCGTCACATCAAGCGTGGTCTCTGCACGCTGAAGTCGCACATCCCCTTTTTTGACTGTAATATTGCCTTTCGCCGCATCGGAAAAGTGTTCAATCTTACCGAAGGTGTAGAGCGGTTTGATGATACTGAACTGCACCGAAGTCCATGTAGTGAGGCCGTTATACTCATATTTATCAGAACGTGGCGTGGTCGTACCTGACTCAAAAAAACCGCCCTCCACCTGCGTGGTCAAACCAACAAAGGCGTTCACATCGAAGATCAGGTCATCACTGCCTTCTGCACGCTGTAATAGCGCTCGCGCCTCATTCACCAGATGTAGACGCTCTTCGATACGCGGATCCGTTGCCAACGCACGTTCAACTGCCTCATCCAACGACAACACAATACTTTGCCCAGGCTCGGCAGCTAGCACCAACGCACTACCCGTTACCACACCAAACAGTGCCACGACAGATAAGCTGCGCCTGAAAAATGATTGTAAACGCATTACTCGCCCGCCCCCTCCGATGCCTTGCTAAACATGAACTGACCAATCACCTGCTCCAGCACAATCGCTGACTGGGTCAGGAAAATCGTATCGCCCTCTTGCAGGAACGCCTCTTCACCGCCAGGCTCAAAACCGATGTATTGCTCACCCAACAGACCCGATGTAAAAATACTCGCAGAGGTATCAGTCGGCAAGCGGTTATATTTATGATCGATCGTCATGGTGACAACCGCTTCATAGTCTTCCTGGTCAAAACCAATCGATGTCACACGGCCAATACGCACGCCACCTACGCTGACTGATGACAGCACCTTGAGACCACCAATATTCTCAAACTGTGCGCTCACCTCATAACCTTCAACATCAGAAAAGGCATTAAAGTTGCTCACTTTCATTCCCAGCATAAAAAATGCCGCGATGCCTGCGGCGACAAAAACCCCTACCGATGTCTCGACTAGTCGTGTGTTTTGCATATCAACATCCCTTAATCTCAAGCCTTTTTATACTTCGCCAAACATCAGCGTGGTCAAAATAAAATCGAGCCCCAGTACTGCCAGCGAGGCATAGACCACCGTACGTGTTGTAGCACGACTCACCCCTTCGGAAGTCGGCACTGCATCATAACCTTCAAAAACAGCAATCCATGTCACCACCACACCAAACACAATACTCTTGATCACGCCATTCATAATGTCTTCATTAAAATCGACACTACTGCGCATCTGAGACCAGAAGGCGCCTTCATCAACACCAAGCAACCCCACTCCAGCAAGATAACCACCCATCACACCCAGCGCACTAAAAATCGCAGCTAACAACGGCATCGACAGGACACCTGCAAAAAAACGCGGCGCAATGATTCTTTTTATTGGATCAACCGCCATCATCTCCATCCCGGCGAGCTGCTCGGTAGCCTTCATTAAACCGATTTCAGCAGTCAATGCCGAACCGGCACGCCCAGCAAATAGCAGTGCAGCCACCACTGGCCCTAGTTCTCGCACCAGTGATAACGCCACCATCACACCCAGCGAATCCTCAGCACCAAAATCAACTAGTGTATAATACCCCTGCAGGCCCAGCACCATACCAACAAATAGCCCCGCCACCACGATGATCACCAGCGATAACACGCCAACCGAAAAAACCTGATGAATCAGTAATCGCAGGCGAAAAATGAGTCCCGGCACACCACACAGCACCGCCCACAAAAAGATATTCGCGCGCCCCAGGCGTTGAAAAAATGCCAACGTGCAACTCCCTAGCTGCTGAAACAGCATCATCGAAATTCCTCTCGTGACAGCAACTCTTCAGTATAATCACCAGCAGGATAATGAAACGGCACCGGCCCATCTGGCGTCCCTTTCATAAACTGGCGTACCCATTCGGACTCAGAGTGATGCAGCTCATCCGGTGTTCCCTGCCCCACCACCTTGCCTTGCGACAGCACATAGATATAGTCCGCAATCGCTGAGGTCTCAGCGACATCGTGTGACACGATGATACTGGTCAACCCCAGCACTTCGTTCAAATCACGAATCAATTTAACCAATACACCCATTGAGATTGGATCCTGCCCTGTGAAGGGTTCATCATACATAATCATCATCGGATCGAGCGCAATTGCGCGAGCCAAAGCGACCCGTCGCGCCATGCCACCCGATAACTCGCCAGGCATTAGTCGTTGAGCACCGCGTAACCCAACAGCCTCCAGCTTCATCAATACCAGATCTCGCACCATCGTCTCTGGCAAGCCGGAATGCTCACGTAAAGGGAAGGCAACGTTATCGAAAACTGTGAGATCGGTCAGCAGCGCACCGCTCTGAAAAAGCATCCCCATGCGTTTACGCAGCTCGAATAAAGCCCGCCGAGAGAGAGCGGGCACGTTTTGACCATCCACATGGATAGTACCCGCAGTGGGACGAATTTGCCCGCCGATCAAGCGCAGCAGTGTCGTTTTACCGGTGCCACTCGGCCCCATAATCGCAGTTACTTTGCCGCGCTGCAGATCGAGATCGATACCGTCAAAGACGGTACGCGAACCAAACTGAAAGGTTAGTCCCCGCGCTTCGACCAGATTGTTTTTTGTATTCGCCATGAATGATCAATTTAATTAATAATCACGAGCCAGCGATGGTCATCGCATCAATCAGCAACGAACCACATTTGATGTTACCACGATGATCAATATCACTGCCGATCGCCTGTAACTGCATAAACATCTCACCAAGATTACTGGCGATCGTAATCTCATCAACCGGATAAGCAATCACCCCATTTTCCACCCAAAAGCCTGCCGCACCACGCGAGTAATCACCGGTCACGATATTCACTCCCATCCCTAGCAGCTCTGTAACCAGCAGACCCGTACCCATTTCGCGTAGCAACGCCGCTTGGTCCAGCTCACCCGGCTCAATCAACACATTGTGGACGCCGCCTGAATTACCGGTACTTTCCATCTTCAGCTTACGTGCCGAGTAACTATCCAGTACATAACCCTGCAAGACACCGTCACGCACCAGGTCTCGTGCAGAGGTCGCGACACCCTCACTATCGTATGGCGCACTGCCCAGCACCTTTTTCATATGCGGCCGTTCGTGAATATGGACAAATTCAGGGAAGATCTGCTCATCCAGTTTATCCAGTAAAAAAGAAGACTTACGATAAAGCGATCCGCCGCGAATCCCGGAGATCAGATGCGATACCAGGCTGCCCGCCACATCAGCTGAAAACAGCACCGGTACCTTACAGGTATCAATGCGTCGACCACCCAGACGCTGCAATGTTCTCGCTGCCGTCTTTTCACCTATCGCCACAGCCGCTTCGAGATCATGCCGATCACGCGCCACCGAGTACCAATAATCGCGTTGCATGCCATTGTCATCTTCAACAATCACACTGCAACTCATGCTATGGCGCGAGGTTGAGTAGCCACCCATAAAGCCGTGACTGTTGGCATAGACCCGCGTCCCTTCATGGCTGGAAAGACTCGCCCCCTCGGAGTTTGAGATACGCTCATCATAACCACGCGCCGCATCTTCACATTCAGTGGACAACTCAATTGCCGTTTCCGGCGACACATCCCACGGGTAATAGAGATCAAGATCGGGGATTTCGGTCGCCATTCGTGCCGCATCAGCAAGCCCCGCATAAGGGTCTTCTGCGGTAAACGTAGCAATGCTACAGGCAGCACGCACCGCATCTTCCAGCGCCCCGCTTGAAAAATCAGCGGTACTCGCGGTACCTTTTCGCTGGCCAAAATAGACCGTAATGCCGAGTCCTTTATCTTTATTAAATTCAATCGTCTCAACATCACCAAGACGCACATTAACCGAAAGCCCCGACTCTTCGCTCAACGCTGCCTCAGCAGCGGTAGCCCCTTGCGCCTTCGCTAGTTCCAATACTTGCGCGGCGACAGATTCCAGGGATGACTGTGCTTTTATTATATCGCGTGCCTTTACAATATCACGGCTCATACGTCAGTCCCTCCCACGGTAAGGCCATCCACCAACAGCGTCGGCTGACCCACCCCTACCGGCACACTCTGCCCCTCTTTACCGCAGGTACCAACTCCAGGGTCCAACGCGAGATCATTACCCACCATGGTCACCCGCTGTAATACGTCCGGCCCGTTACCGATCAGGGTCGCCCCTTTAACAGGATAAGTAATTTTACCGTCCTCAATCATGTAGGCCTCACTGGCAGAGAAGACAAACTTACCGGAGGTGATGTCCACCTGTCCACCACCAAAGTTAACTGCATAGAGGCCATTTTTAACCGATGCAATGATCTCTTCTGCTGCATGCTGCCCAGGCAACATATAAGTGTTGGTCATACGCGGCATCGGTAAGTGCGCATAAGATTCACGACGACCATTGCCGGTTGATGCAACCCCCATCAGGCGTGCATTGAGTTTGTCCTGCATATAACCTTTGAGCACGCCCTTTTCGATCAGTACTGTGTTTTCAGAAGGGACCCCTTCATCATCAACATTCAATGAGCCACGACGATGCGCCAGCGTGCCGTCATCCACCACGGTACAAAGATCCGACGCGACACTTTCACCCACACGCCCAGAGAAGGCGGAGGTTCCTTTACGATTAAAATCGCCTTCAAGACCATGACCAATCGCTTCATGCAACAAAATACCCGGCCAACCAGAACCCAGCACCACCTGCATTGTACCGGCAGGAGCGGGCTTCGCTTCCAGGTTAACCAAAGCCTGGCGCACCGCCTCTCTGGCATAATCAATGCCACGATCTTCATCAATAAAATATTGGTAATCGCGGCGACAACCACCACCCGCACTACCCTGCTCACGACGCCCGTCCTGTTCAACAATCACGCTCACATTGAGGCGCACCAGCGGCCGTACATCCGCCGCATGGGTGCCATCAGTAGCGGCGAGTAAAATCGAATCGTAGCCGCCCGCCAATGATGCGATGACTTCTTTCACACGTGGATCAAGCTTACGCGCCTCACGATCCAGCATCTCCAATAACTCAATCTTTGCTTTATCACCAAGACAGCCCAATGGGTCGGTCGGTAAATAAAGATTATGCCCCACGCTACGCGTCCACGCCTTGACGCTTTTATCCTGGCCCTGGCGTGCAATCGCACGTGCGGCTGTTGCTGCTTCCTGTAACGGCGACAGGGCAATCTCATCAGAATAGGCAAAACCACTCTTTTCACCGCTCACCGCACGCGCGCCAACGCCCTGCTCAACACTGTGCACACCGTCGGTGACGATGCCATCCTCCAGCGTCCAGGATTCAAAACGACTCGCCTGAAAATAGAGGTCAGCATAGTCGACATCATGCGTCATGATGCTCGCTAGTACCTGCTCCAGATTGTTCATATCCAGACCACCTGGCACTAGCAGCTGTTGCGCTACGCTATCAATCGAAGCATCCATCGGTATACTCATCCGTTCACATGTCCTTGTTGATGGTTCATTACTTTACCTCACAAAAAAGCTTACGATGTGAGATTGATGGAAAACTCTGACGTGTCTGCGCCAGTCGCATCGGGTCAATCTCAGCACTCACCACCCCCGACCCACTTGGCAAGCGATCCAGTACGCCGCCCCACGGATCCACAATCATACTATCACCATAGGTCTCACGGCCATTGACATGATAACCACCCTGGGCCGCCGCAATCACATAACTCAGGTTTTCAATCGCGCGTGCTCGTACCAGCGTCTCCCAATGGGCGCGCCCCGTAATCGCAGTAAATGCGGAGGGCACTGCAATAATATCGACCCCCTGATCTAACAGGGCACGGAAAAGCTCCGGGAAACGCAGGTCATAACAGATCGCGATGCCGAGACGACCAAACGGTGTATCGACGACAATACAACTATCACCCGCTTCTATTGTCTCTGATTCGATATAACTCTCTTTATTCTCTTCCAGCATCACATCAAAAAGATGGATCTTGTCATAACGCGCCACCTGCTTCCCTTTGGCATTAAATAACAGACAGGCAGCACGCACTTTATTTTCATCGCCTGATTCCAGAGGAATCGTACCACCCACAATCCACACACCATTGTCCTTTGCCTGCTGTGAAAGAAAGTCCTGTATCGGGCCTTCACCCTCTTTTTCACGCAAGCCAACCTTATCGGCTTCAGTCAAACCCATAATGGCAAAATTTTCAGGTAAGACGATCAATTCTGCGCCTGTTTCGACTGCCTGAGTAATTAATCGTTTTACCTCAATCAGGTTAGCCCCAACATTAGGCCCCGATGCCATCTGTATCGCCGCAACACGACTCATAACCATTCCCCTTCAAGCAACTTCATCAGTTCACGCAATTGAATCAATTTATTTTCACCATCAAGATGACCATCTATTTTTTTATTATCAACAGACACAACACCCATCCTATCTTCTCTTCTCAAGGAAACCCGTTCATTGTTTTTCTGTGCGCTCGGACACAACTTCACCCTCTCGCAAGACCATCGGTGCCTCCCACGGCCCTGTAATCCGATATTTTACCTGCGCCGCCTCATCAAGTTTTAACAATTTTTGCGCCGCCCATATGACTAAACCCGTCCCCAGACTACTCACCACCGCACCCACCACCGGAAGTGATGACCCCACGTGGGGCTCAACTGTCACTTGCTGATCATAATCTTTTGCAATCAACCCCACTCGTCCAGTCATCGCAATCGAAGCCGATGGCCCGACAATATTAAAATTTGAGGTCACCGCATTACCACCGTTTATCTCGAAATCACCCGCCATTCGATCAAAACTAAAACCCTTTTTAAACATATCACTGAAATCCAGCGAAAATCGACGCCTCAGTGCCTGTATACTGATCAAACCAAAAACGCGCCCCATCCCCGGTTCAATATCCAGCAATCGTCCATTCTCGACGTTGAGCTGCATATTACCACTGAGCCGCTCCAGCGCGAAGGCCATCGGCGAACCCGGCCAACGTGCCTCTACACTGACGCTACTTTCACCATCACGAATGCTATCCGCAACATCCAGCCTTACCAGCATGCCACCAAAATCATTACTATTGACACTGATATCAAATAAAGAATACGGCTTGTTATTATCCATCAGCCAGTCACCACGCGCAGACAGCACCATCCATGAGGAATTCAATGCAAATTGCTCAACATGCAATCCATCCCCTGTACGCACAGTTAGCAACGTTAATTGACCGTAAGGCTGCCCTGCATGACTAAAAAACCGACTCTGAATATCCATCGTGGGTAGCTGCCGAGGATCAATTTCAGTTTCGTCATCATCCTGAACATCAACTTCACCACCCCCACCCTCTTCTACATCCGGTAAAATCAGATAATCCAGCTCTAATGCCAACGTACCACGCTTGAAATCAAGCGGTATCTGTATATTACCTGCCATCAAGTGACTGCTGATTCGTCCCAGCCAGGTATCCAGCGTCTGTGTTAAATCAAGCGAGGTGTAGTGAAAGTCATAACCCAAAGCCGACAGCTGAACGATTTCCAGATTGAGCCGCTCAATCTCAACCTTCACCGAGCTTCCATCACTAGCATCAGCCCCCCCATCGGCACCACTCATAAATGGCACCCACTCATCCAGCGAAAGGTGCTCAAGCTTTCCGGCCATGCTAATCAATGCCTCTCTCGGCATCACTGGCGACAGACCACCAAAAGCAATTGCACCACGTTGCAAACCCATGCCCTCATCAAGATCAAACACCGCCTTAAGCTGACGACCGTACTGCAGGATCAACGGCACATCCAGGCTACGTGGAAAAACAGTCTCAAACATAAAAGCACCTGATTCCTGTCCATTTTTAGCCAGTGGATAAGGTAAATTTGAGGCCATTCCCTTCAGATCGGAGGTCACTTGCAGGGAAATGCCCGTTGTCATCACATCCATTGCAGGAATGGTTAATCTTGCCAGCCATTGACTATTACCTTCAAGATGAAGCAGCAGGGGAACATCAACCAAACGCTGTACATCCTCAGCGGTGGCGACACCAACGGCAGTAAAAATGGTGACGCCCCCTTTTGAGGACGACATCGTCTGGGCATCCAATAGACTGTCCATACCTAACAGGCGCGCTTTCGCCTGCTTTATCTCGATCCCCTTTTCCGAAAACTGTAGCGCCCCATTAACATTCAGGATGTCAACAGCACGCCCTGAAAGATAAATATCCGCATCATCAAACTTCACGACCCCGTCCACTGTTGCAGGTTGATCTGCCAGTGGTAATTTAATCGACAGGTCTAATTTGCTACGTCCGGCAGCGATTTCAACTTCATCAACAAAGTCACCAAAAAGCTCATACAAAGGGCTGCGTTTAACAAAATCCAACGCATCATAGGAGCGCCCCTGTGCCTGACCATCAATCTCCAACAAAACAGGGTGTGCACGAAAGTCCTCAATACGCACCGACACTTGCGTCACATCAGCATCCAGGCTTTTGGCCGCCACGGCATTAATCTCCATGCCGCTACCTGCAAAAATCAGCTCAGCCTCTATCTCTTCTAGCCGCGGCCATCCCGGTGCATAGTCAAGGATGCCATCCATGAGATTAAAGCGAATATCGAACAGACCATCGCTTTTGTCATAAGGGAAATGGCGATCAAGCGGCCCATAAAAAATCGCCTGTCCAACAGAAGCATTGCCATTCACAATCGCCTGATCCAGCCACTTAATCAGCGGATCCGACATAATTCCCACCGGTAGATAATGTGAAACATTAGCAACACTGGCAGCCTCAAACTCAGCTAGCAATGCAATCTCAGGCGCGGACTCACCTTTTTTTAGCGCTAAATCCAGCAACAGCGCCACATCACTGTTCTGCAACTTCAGTGCGCGACTTTCAAGCTGCCAACCCTGCTCATTCAGTTGCCAGTAGAGTTCCCCCTGTAGTGCATTAACAGCGAGCGGTTCACGAAACAACTCAGGCATCAATAATGTCGCGTCTTTGCTATCCAGGAAAATAACACCACCGCTATTATCGAGTGCAATCGACCCATCAAGCCCTTGTCCACCGGGCAGCCTGCTCTGCGCAGTAATTCCAATATTGTCAAATTGACTGGTTAATACATAACGCTTCTCTTCACCAACAAAGCCACGTCGATAATGAAGATAGCCATCCCTCAATACACCGCCAGGCGCAAATGATCGCAACTGCGATCGCAGCGATTCATCAATCGCATCACTCATCACTAACAACGCATTCAGGTCATTGATCTCCGCATAACCGAGCGTCGCCTCAATCACCTGCTCACCACCAAATTCACCTGATACCGCAATGCTAAGCTGACTGGGCGGCCACATTCTATTTTCCCGCCCCAACATAAAATCATTGATGCTAAACGACCACCCCAGCGCATTTTTCTGCCATGCATATGCACCAGATACCAGGTCGATCCTCATTGGATCACGCGTGTCATCAGCAGCAGCACTCTGAATCGGTGTCAACAACAGCTGTCGTAACGACAACTCACCATCAACACGCTGCATGGCACCATTTCGCCATTCAAACCACAAACGTGTTTCAACCTGGCCATCATCAACACGAACACCTGACGGCTCTCGTCCCTCTAGCCATTGTGCAATTTGCAACTCATCACCTTCGACGTAACCAAGAACTTCCCAGTCATTATTAGCATCTGCTAGATCGCCTTCGATATCCAGTGCAAAAGAGAGCGTTCGACCAAGGTGCACAGGAAGTTCAACCTCACCACTTAACTGATGCCGTCGCCCCTGATTACGCAACTCAAAGTCGACATTTGTAAAGAGCAGTTCACGCCCATCCAGCATCATGTCACGCCAGTTAATTTCACCTGACTCAACCATCATCCGCGGTTGAGAAAATAACCAGCTTAACAGTGCCTGTTCATCGGTAGCCTTATGCGCTACCTGCTCATCATTTAAGTCAGTCGGCGGATCTACTGCAAAACCAGTCACGCTGATTTTTCCAGCTTCATCACGCATAATCTCCAGTTCAACACCCGAGACAACCAGATCACCTAACTGCCACGAACGATGACGCAGGCTTTGCAAAAGATTGAGCCCGATGCGGCCGCTCTCAAAATTGAGCAGTTCCATCTCACCACTCAATACGCGTACGCCACGCAGCTTCAACTGCGGGCCAGCACCATGCCACGAGGCATCAAGCGAGCGCACCTCGACGGTAGCACCGACCGCCTGACTGATACGCTCTTCAATCTGGAGGTGGAAGGTGCTCATATAAGGTAGTAGCAGGCGCGCGCCACTGACCAGCAGCGCCAGCACCATAATGGTGATGGCTACCACTAGCCAGCAGTGATTTAATGTGGTACGTATCACGATATGTTTTTTAGGTAACCTGACATGCAGAGTCCAACATTGACTACATCAACACCACATCAAATTGCTCCTGGGTATACAGCATCTCAACCTGCAACTGGATCGGCTTACCAATAAACTCTTCCAGTTCCGCGACACTGGTCGATTCCTCATCCAGCAGCACATCCACCACCTCCTGAGAGGCCAGCACAAGAAATCGGGTAGCATCAAACTGGCGCGCCTCACGCATCAACTCACGAAAAATTTCATAACAGACGGTCTCACGCGTTTTCACTGATGCGGTTCCTCCACACACAGCGCAGGGCTCACACAGAATATGCCCAAGACTTTCACGCGTGCGCTTGCGCGTCATCTCCACTAACCCCAACGGTGAGACGTCGCAAATAAAGCTCTTCGCGCGATCGTTTTCCAGACCTCGCTCCAATGCACGCAACACCTGCTTTTTATGATCTTCTTCCATCATGTCAATAAAGTCGATGATGATGATACCCCCCAGGTTACGCAACTTCAGCTGACGCGCAATCGCCTGAGCTGCCTCAAGGTTAGTTTTAAAAATAGTCTCTTCAAGGTTGCGATGCCCCACAAAGGCACCGGTATTGACATCAACGGTAGTCATCGCTTCAGTCTGATCAATACAAAGGTGACCGCCAGACTTCAATTGCACCGTACGATCCAGCGCCTTCTGAATTTCATCCTCAACAGAATAGAGATCAAAGATCGGACGCTCACCCGGATAATGCTCTGTACGCGGCACCAGTTCAGGAATCAATTGAGTAACAAATTCAAGCGCACGTTGATAGGCCTCGCGCGAATCAATGCGGATCTTGTCGATTTGTGCCGCAGGCACATCACGCAACATGCGCAGCACCAACGGCAAATCCTCATACAGCACCGCGATATTATTCGGTTTAGTGGACTGCTCTGGCCGCTGTACCGACGACCACAGTTTGCGTAGAAAAGCCATATCTTCGAGGATTTCACCTTCCTCAGCCCCTTCTGCCGCGGTACGCGCGATAAAGCCACCACCTTCATCGTCCACCCCCGACTCAAGTATCGTACGCAGTCGCAACCGCTCTGCCTCATCCTCGATTTTTTGTGAAATACCGATGTGTGTTATTGACGGCATAAAAACAAGATAACGCGAAGGGATACTGATCTGCATCGTCAGGCGAGCACCCTTACTGCCCAGCGGATCCTTGAACACCTGCACCATCACCTTCTGTCCATCGCGTAGCAGCGATTCAATCGGCACATCCGGTTTTGCACCAGCATTTTCATCATCCAGCGCAAGTCGTTCAGGCAACTGAATATCCGAAACATGTAAAAAGGCGGTACGATCAAGCCCAATATCAATAAACGCCGCCTGCATGCCCGGTAATACCCGACTCACCTTACCATGATAAATATTCCCCACCAGACCGCGTTTACAGCTACGCTCAATATAGATCTCCTGCAACAGACCATTTTCAACCACCGCCACACGCGTCTCCTGTGGCGTCACATTTACCAGTATTTCATCACTCATGGGTCATTTTTCCACCAAGGCCGCGAACTATATATCTGTAGCCGACAGAGTCTACCCCTTATTACGCACAAGAAACATCACCAGAAGAGGGCTTTAGCGCTCTATTTGTGGGTATTAGCACTAAAAATTGGCAGTTGAATCCCAAAATCGCGCATCAAAGCCGCCGTTTCAAACAGTGGTAACCCCATCACCCCCGAATAACTCCCTTCAAGTCGCTCGATAAAGCATGCGCCAGCCCCCTGAATACCGTAGCCACCCGCCTTATCCGCAGGCTCGCCACTGCGCCAATAAGCACGTATCTCTTCATCGTTGATATCACGAAATGCGACATGACTGACACTCAAACGACTCACCTCAATCGCCTCATCAACCAGCGCCACCGCACTGATCACCCGATGGGTTCGCCCAGCGAGGCGCTGCAGCATCGCACACGCATCCGCCTCATCAAGCGGCTTACCTAAAATCTCATCATCAACCACCACCGAGGTGTCCGCCGCCAACAGCGGCTTATCGATCACAGACAGGCTTGCCCGCCCCGCACGTGCCTTTTCTAATGCCATACGGGTCACATACAACTCTGCCACCTCGCCAACAGACGGCGTTTCATCGATATCAGCCACAAGCACCTCATGCTCAACACCAATCTGGTACAACAATTCACGCCGACGTGGTGACTGAGAAACGAGATAAATCAACGCATTTTTCATAAAAACCAGGATACAGGAAAAATAGAAATTTAATAAAAACAATCTGAATGACGATAGCTTAAATAGTCCACATAGAATAGAAAAACACCAACGACCATGCTGAGTAACAGCAAAACCAGGCAGACAGTCAATACACAGATGTGGTTTCCCCTGCGTCTGTTAAATCTGTATCGCATTACGCTCGCAGGCCTGGCCTCTATTCTCTGCTATTCGGACTCAATCCCATATCCGCTAGGCTCCAGCAACTTCAACCTGTTCTACACCACTAGCATTGTCTATCTCATTGTAGGCCTTTTAAATGTCATATCGATCAAAAGACAGGCACCGCACTTTAAATCTCAGGTTTACGCTCATGTCCTTGTCGATATCGCCATCATCACCCTCCTCATGCACGCAAGCGGTGGCATTGGAAGCGGCATAGGGATACTACTCGTCATCGCTGTCGCCGGTGGAAGCCTCCTGATCTTTGGTCGAGCTGCCATTTTAATCGCCTCAATTGCGACTATCGCACTACTATCCGAGCAGATCTACACTTCATGGAGTAACCCAATATGGGACACTAATTACACCCAGGCTGGCCTGCTGGGTGCCAGCCTCTTCGCGACCGCCATCCTTGCTCAAGCATTAGCAAAAAGACTACACGAAAGTGAGGCCCTTGCTGAAAAACGCGGCGTAGACCTCGCCAGCATGGCACAACTAACTGAATACATCATCCAGCGCATGCAAACCGGTATTTTAGTGATCGACCACCACAAAAAAATCCACCTTATCAACGCCTCTGCTCGTAACCTGTTAGGTGAAAAACGATCAAATGAAGCGACGATTAGCGAATTATCAGTCCCGCTTATGCGCCAGGTCGAACATTGGTGGACCCACCCAAACGATGAGCCACAACCCTTTAAATCATCAGAAAGCGCCCCCAGCATCATGCCTCGCTTTGCCCACCTGGGAAAAGATAATGACTCAGGCACACTTATCTTTCTTGAAGATATGGCCGCTATTGCTCAACAGGCACAACAATTAAAACTGGCCTCTCTCGGCCACCTGACCGCCAGTATCGCCCATGAAATTCGCAATCCACTGGGCGCAATTAGCCATGCAGGGCAACTACTCGCAGAATCATCAAACCTCGATAAGAGCGAAATACGCCTCACTGAAATCATCCAGAACCACTCTCAACGAGTCAATACGATTATTGAAAACATCATGCAACTAAACCGACGGGATCGCTCTAGTCCAGAAGAGATTGATCTCAATCAATGGCTTGCATCATTTGTAGATGACTTTTGCCTTAATGAAGACGTGCTGAATTCTCAGATACACCACACACCAACCGATGAGGTCAATATCATTCGCTTTGATGACAGCCAACTACAACAGGTTGTACTAAACCTCTGTCAAAATGGGCTTCACCATGGCGACCAGGACAGTCTGCCCCAACTATGGCTACAGGCAGGAATCGTTAAAGAATCCAACATCCCCTACCTTGAAATCATCGACAACGGCAAAGGGGTAGAGACGGCACTTGCCGAACACATCTTTGAACCATTTTTCACCACCGCCGCTAATGGCTCAGGCCTTGGGCTATACATCTCTCGCGAACTATGTGAGTCCAACCAGGCCCACCTTCATTATATTCCAGATGCTAGCCCAGATACTATCAGGGGTAGCTGCTTTCGCATCACCTTTGCCGACCCCAGGAGACGACAGGTAATTTAATATGAGCCAACCAACCGCCCTTGTAGTAGACGATGAACCTGATATCTGCGAACTGCTGGAACTGACCCTGTTAAGAATGGGAATCGACTGCCATACCGCAGACTCTGTCACCGCAGCCAAAGCCGTGCTGTTACAACACCCTGACATCGACTTGTGTCTCACTGACATGAAACTGCCAGATGGTAACGGTATCGAGCTTGTGCAATTCATACAGGAGCGCCACCCTGAAGTCCCCTCCGCCGTCATCACCGCCCATGGAAACATGGAATCCGCCGTTCTCGCGCTAAAAGCAGGGGCGTTTGATTTTGTATCAAAACCGGTGGATTTAGGGATGTTACGCTCACTGGTCACCACCGCACTTAAGCTCAGCCCAAAACAGCAAAAAAACACACCAGAAGCCGCACTCACACTGCTAGGCAATTCCGCTGAAATAGAAAACACTCGAACGACCATTAGAAAATTGGCGCGCAGCCAGGCCCCAGTACATATCAGCGGCGAATCAGGTACTGGCAAAGAACTTGCCGCTCGCCTGATACATGAACAAGGGGCCAGGGCAGACAAAGACTTTATCCCGGTCAATTGCGGCGCAATCCCTGAGGCATTAGTGGAAAGCGAATTTTTCGGCCACATAAAAGGCAGCTTTACCGGTGCAACCACCAATAAAGATGGCCTCTTCCAGGCCGCAGATGGTGGCACGCTGTTTCTGGACGAAGTGGCCGATTTACCACTTCATATGCAGGTCAAGCTGCTGCGAGCCATCCAGGAAAAAGCAGTTCGACCCGTCGGTGCACATCAGGAAACCAGGGTTGATGTACGCATCCTTAGCGCCACCCATAAAGATCTATCTCAACTCGTCAGGGAAGGGCAATTCCGGCAAGATCTATTTTACCGAATCAACGTGATCGAACTCCACATGCCAGCGCTACGGGAACGCACTGAAGATATTCCACCACTCATCGACCATATATTAAAAAAACTAGCGCTTGATAACGGTGCCAGCACACCCGCCATTGATACTGATGCCCTCTCGTCACTTCAACAATATCATTTTCCAGGCAACGTCAGAGAGCTGGAAAACATCCTGGAACGCGCGATGACCTTGTGCGAGAAAGAGACTATTCGTGTCGAAGACCTACAATTAGTACACAACTCGCCACTAGAACAAGCCGCTCCTCCAGCCACTGCACCACAAGTAACAGACAATCAGTCCCTTGATCCACTACTCGGGAATATCGAAAAGAAAACCATCGTCAAGGCCCTTGAACAGAGCAAATATAACAAAACCGCAGCAGCAAAAATGCTCGGCATTTCATTTGGTGCGCTACGTTACCGCATGAAAAAATTAGGACTGTGAATTTCACCTCTCCAACAATAGCTCAACTAATCAACCACTGCTCATTAAGCGCATATTTTGCGCAAAATGCGCAACTAATCATCCTGAAATCCCCAGTCAATCTCTCGTAATGCAGAACAAAACCACTGCTTTTTGTGACCACCATCACAAGTTGACAGCCAAAACAGCGGAATCCACCCACACCCCACAAAAAACTAAAGTTTGGCACGGTGCATGCAGATACCAATGTGCGAGGCAAGCATATCTCCTGTGCATGGAGAGTTAAAGGGCAACGCCAGAAGCGCTAATGATTATCACACCCAGGAGAACAGCAATGAAAAAATTACAACCAGGCACATTAAGCAGCATGAAACTCGATATGAAAAAATCCCTGCAACAGGGCTTCACACTCATCGAGTTAATGATTGTGGTCGCGATTATCGGTATTTTGGCCGCGATTGCCATTCCAGCCTACCAGGATTACATCACACGTGCTAAATGGGGCGATGAGTTATCAAACATCGCCGGAGTAAAATTAGCTGTTGGCGAGTGCATCACTGATAACGGTGGTTTATTTGGCTCATGTGATGCAATAGCTGACCTGGCTCCTTACGGCATCACCGCCATGCCAGCTAGCAAATACGGCTCCACTGTCACATTAGCAGCTACAGGTATTAATATCGACGATCAGGGGGCTGAATTGGGCGGCTGCACCTTTGACATCAGGCCTGTAGTAAATGCCGCCGCTGGCCAGGTGCAATGGATACCGGTTACTGCAGACGCAGCATGTACCAAATTCGTGAAGGGTGCTAGCTAGCAACAGTCGCTAATTTACATTAGTCAACTAAAAAATCCTGCTCTATATTTTGATAGGGCAGGATTTTTTATTACCTCATATCAGGACATGCAAAGTTCAAATAAAACACCAACACAACGATTATCAGGGATTTTAACCGTTAGCCTATGCTGTTTGTACATTATTTTTTCAACCAGTAATATTGATTTTATTAACAACTTAGGGCCTTATAACGAAAGTCGATTTTTCCAGATCACCCTGCTCATTTTCCTGGCAATCTGCGCAGCGACCCTGTTTCGAAACAACATTCACACGGTGTTAAATCAACTTCTTGGCACTATAAAGAACCTGTTTTTTTTACTGTTACTCATTGGCATACTATCCAGCATCAATGCGGATTACCCATTCCTTTCCATGATAGAAACCGGGCAATTCACACTTTTATTTATCGCATGTTTATCCATTGCAGCGGCATACATCGCCGCCCCCAATGAGTGCCAGAAAATCATACTGTTCAGCATCATAGCCCTGGTATTAATACAGAGCACGTCAGTACTCACCGCATACACGGCAGCCATCACCTCAAACAATCACTGGCATCCTCACGACCTATTTTTAGGCTTTTCAAATATCCGATTTTTTAATCAACTGCAGAGCTGGACGTTACCACTCATCGTACTGCCTTTCATTCTCTATGCACAAAAGCACAAGGGATACTGTGCAGGCATACTGTTAATGAGTGCCTGCTGGTGGCTATTATTGTTGATCTCTGGATCTCGCGGCACCATGCTGGCGATAACAATCGCGATGATCGCCTCACTAACCATCTATCAAAAACATGCCATCACGTGGATAAAATTACAGGTTATCGCAGCCATAACAGGGGTTGCGCTCTATACCTTACTTTTTTATATCGTGCCACTCATGCTAACGACCGACATCAGCGACACCCCCATCACGCGGTTATCGAGTGTCAACGCCAGGTTCTACCTATGGGAACGCTCATGGCTCTTTATCCAGCAAAATCCATTGCTCGGCATCGGGCCCATGCATTACGCTTGTGATCCACAAAATTTCATCGCGGCCCACCCACATAATTCAATCCTTCAAATAGCAGCAGAATGGGGACTGCCCGCCGCCTTTATTACGCTTTTTATTTTTCTATACGGGCTATATTTTTGGATAAAAAGAGATAATCAATCTCAGACTACTGAAGAAACCACCAAATCCCTCAACATACGTATTGCGCTTTTTGCATCATTGATAGCAGGAACTACCCACTCGCTGTTTAGCGGCGTGATCGTGATGCCGGTCAGCCAAACAATGATGGTTCTTATCATCGGCTGGATGATAGGCATACACCTCTCTTCTCACCCTCAAATAAAAAAATCAAACATCACCAACACGCTGTTTCCAGGCATCGTGATACTCAGTATTAGTTTACTTGTTATCGGCATCAATCAAAGCCCCTCCCCTGAAAAAACCATCGCGCTTCACGAGCCGACCACCGCTCAATTTATTCCCAGATTCTGGCAACAAGGGAAAGTATGCTCATCTGAACACGACCATCAAAAAAAACGCCTTAATGCTAGTCTCTCGCTAGAAAACCATATTAACCACTAAATAACACCTTATTCGCTACAGCTAAATAATTAGCAAGCCTGGCCGATAGTTTCAATGAGACAATAACCCCTATTAATCCAGATAGTTATGAGCACACCATCAACCAGTACAAATCTCAGTGGCCTGGCTAGAAAATTGGTGCTGGATGGCTTATTAGAAGAAGATAAAGCCATCGAAGCTCATGAGCAGGCTGCAAAAAAGAAAACCCCGCTTGTGCGCTATCTTGTTGAAAAAGAAATTTTAGATAGCAGCGCCATCGCCCATGCGGCAGCACACGAATTTGGCACACCAATATTTGATTTAAACAGCATGGATCTCGAATCTGCCGCGACCAGCCTGGTCGACCATAAGATGATCCTGAAACACAATGCACTGCCGTTATTTAAACGTGGCAACCGACTCTTTGTTGCCGTTTCAGATCCAACCAATCAAGATGCACTAGATGAGTTTAAATTCAACGTCGGTGCCAATGCGGAAGCAATCCTGGTTGAAGAAGATAAGCTAGCCAAGGTCATCGAAACCGTCTTAAATGAACAAGATACCTCAATGGATGACCTGGATGATACCGATCTGGACGACATCGATATTTCAAGTGGCGAAGAAGACGCGGCTGGAGAGGATGGAGATGAAACAGAAGTCGATGACACGCCCGTTGTCCGCTTCGTTAATAAAGTGCTATTAGATGCTATTAATAAAGGCGCGTCAGATCTTCACTTCGAACCCTATGAAAAGGTCTACCGCGTACGCTTTCGTATTGACGGTATCCTGCAGGAAGTTGCCAACCCCCCTATCACATTGGTAAGAAAGATTTCAGCACGCATAAAAGTGCTTTCTCAACTGGATATTTCTGAACGCCGCGTTCCCCAGGATGGGCGTATGAAGATGAAGCTATCAAAAACACGTGCGATCGATTTTCGTGTCAGCACTTGCCCCACACTGTTCGGTGAAAAGATAGTGATGCGTATTCTTGATCCCAGTAGTGCCCAGCTAGGGATTGATGCGCTGGGTTATGAAGAAGATCAGAAAAAACTCTTTATGGACGCAATCCACAAGCCTTATGGCATGGTATTGGTGACAGGGCCAACCGGTAGCGGTAAAACAGTCTCACTTTATACCGCGCTTAATATTCTAAACACGGATGATCGCAATATTTCAACCGCTGAGGATCCCGTTGAAATTGGTCTCTCAGGCATTAATCAGGTCAATGTAAACCCCAAGGCAGGCCTCACTTTCCCCTCAGCACTGAAAGCATTTCTTCGCCAGGATCCCGATATTATTATGGTGGGTGAGATTCGAGATATTGAAACCGGTGAGATTGCCATCAAAGCAGCACAAACCGGTCACTTTGTTCTCTCCACGCTTCACACCAATGATGCGCCACAGACATTAACACGCCTGATCAACATGGGCATCGCACCCTTTAACATCGCCTCAGCCGTGAGTTTAATCATTGCACAAAGACTAGGGCGCCGTTTATGCAGCCACTGTAAACAGCCGCTTGACCTCCCCAAGGAAGCCTTGTTAAAAGAGGGTTTCAAGGAAGAGGAGCTTAACGACCTGGCTATTTTTGGTCCGGTGGGATGCGACCAATGCACTAATGGTTACAAAGGTCGAGTCGGTATCTACCAGGTGATGCCAATATCAGAGGCAATGGGAAAGCTCATCATGGAAGGTGGCAATGCAATACAACTGGCAGACCTGGCAAAAGCGGAGGGCGTTAACGACCTTCATGCATCAGGACTCATCAAGATCAGGCAAGGCATCCTCAGCCTGGAAGAACTCAATCGTATCGTCACCTCAGATTAATCTCAGGAAATTCAAATGGCCACTAAAACTAAGCGCAAAGACACTTTTCTGTGGGAAGGCACCGACCGAAAAGGCACCAGAGTCAGCGGTGAAATAGCCGGCATATCCCCTGCATTAGTGAAAGCCGAGCTTCGTCGCCAGGGCATCACCCCAAAAAAAGTCAAAAAGAAGCCAAAGTCACTTTTCGGCGGGGTGGGGAAAGGAAAAATCACTCCCCAGGATATCGCCCTTTTCAGCAGACAAATGTCTACGATGATGTCCTCTGGCGTACCCTTAGTGCAATCTTTCGATATCATCGGCAAAGGGCATGATAACCCTGCAATGTCGACACTGATTATGGCGATTAAGGCGGATGTAGAAGGTGGCAACACTTTTGCGGATGCTCTTGCAAAACACCCGCTTCAGTTTGACTCTCTCTACGTCAATCTTGTCACCGCGGGCGAACATGCGGGTATCCTTGAAACACTACTCGAAAAAATTGCCACGTATAAAGAAAAAACTGAATCGATGAAAGGCAAAATCAAGAAAGCGCTTTTCTATCCACTTGCAGTGATTGTGGTTGCCTTCATTATCACGGCCATCCTGTTAATCTTTGTCGTACCGCAATTCGAAGATATGTTCAATAATTTTGGCGCTGATCTGCCAGCCCTGACAATGTTAGTGGTACAGTTATCTAAACTAGCTCAAGAGTGGTGGTGGGCAGCATTAATTGTTCTCGGCATTATATTCCATGTGATAAAACTGGCAAAACAGCGCTCAAAAAAATTCAACGAAATACTAGACAAGGTTGTTCTTAAAGCACCCATTATCGGCCCTATTATCACAAAAGCAACCATTGCTCGCTTTGCTAGAACACTTGCCACCATGTTCGCTGCTGGCGTACCACTTGTTGAAGCCATGAACACCGTAGCGGGTGCTGCAGGCAACTCGGTCTATACCACTGGCATTTTAAAAATGCGCGATGAAATATCAACGGGTAACCAACTCAACATAACGATGAAGCAATCAGGACTGTTCCCCAACATGGTCGTTCAGATGGTTGCGATTGGCGAAGAGGCCGGCTCTATTGATAGTATGCTATCCAAAGTCGCCGATTTTTACGAAGAACAGGTCGACGATGCTGTTGATGGCCTTACCAGTCTTTTAGAACCGCTGATCATGGCATTCCTGGGTGTTATCGTAGGCGGCCTGGTCGTTGCTATGTATCTCCCCATTTTCAAGATGGGAGAAGTCGTTTAGCCGACAGACTAAACCCCTAACGGAACTTAAATAAAAAATCATGCTGCTCTTGTTTAACGAAAACCTTACGGCCTTTATATCAGTAATAGCCATTCTCGGCCTGTTGATCGGCAGCTTTCTTAACGTTGTTATCCTTCGCCTTCCCATCATGATGGAAAAAGAGTGGTTCAGCCAATGCAATGAATTACTTGAAATCACCCAGACTGATGAACAAACAGATAAACCATTCAATCTAGTCACCCCCAACTCTCACTGCCCAAAGTGCAATCATGAGATTAAGGCCACCGAGAACATCCCAATACTCAGCTATCTATTTTTAAAAGGTCGCTGTAGTGATTGCGACATCAAAATTCCGGCGCGCTATCCCATTATCGAGGCCACGACTGCGTTACTATCAATTGCCGTCGCGTGGCATTTCGGCCCAACCTGGGAGGCCGCAGCAGCACTGCTACTCACATGGGCACTTATCACGCTCACCGTGATCGATTTTGATCATCAACTACTACCCGATAGCATCACACTCCCTTTTCTCTGGCTGGGCCTTGGGATTAGCCTCACCGGTGTTTTCACCGACCCAGCATCGGCTATTATTGGTGGGCTAGTGGGCTATCTAAGTCTTTGGTCAGTCTATATTTTATTCAAATTAACCACGGGTAAAGAGGGTATGGGGCATGGCGATTTCAAATTATTGGCCATGCTGGGAGCCTGGTTAGGATGGCAAGCCGTGCTGCCCATCATCCTGCTCTCCTCAATAGTCGGTGCTATCGTCGGCATCACCCTGATCGTGGTACGCGGTCGTGATAAAAACATTCCCATTCCATTTGGCCCCTATCTCGCCACTGCCGGCTGGATCACACTATTATGGGGCGATCAAATCATTCAGACATATTTGACAACGATGAGTATCTCCCCCTAAATAGGGTCTTTAATTCAATAAAGGCCACCTGTCATCCATGTTAGTTGTCGCACTCACCGGAGGGATTGGCAGCGGAAAATCCACCGTTAGTCAGTTATTTGGAGCCCTCGGCACCCCGATTATTGATACCGACATCATTGCGCGCCAGCTTGTCGCACCAGGCAGCGCCGCACTAGGTGAAATCACTAATCAGTTCGGCCCTACCATCCTCTCTGCTGATGGCTCGCTTGACCGAGCAAAACTCCGTCAGATAATCTTTCAAAATGCAGAAAAAAAAGCACAACTAGAGTCAATCCTTCACCCACTGATCCGAAAAGAGGTGGCACGTCAGCTCTCAGAACTCACTGCACCTTACTGTATCATCGTCATCCCACTGCTGATTGAAAGCAACCAGCAAGGAATATCAAATCGCATTCTTGTTGTCGACACACCTGAGTCCGCTCAACTCGCCCGAGTCACCCTGCGTGACAATCAAACAGAAAACGAGATTTCTGCGATCATGTCAGCACAGGCTTCACGTGACCAGCGGCTCGCCGCTGCCAATGAGGTCATTCACAACGATGGCAGCTTAGAAGAACTAAAACAACAAGTTGCCGGGTTACACCAAAAATACCTGGCATATAGCCAGGCATCTTAACAAGCTAATTTGCCATTCGACCTAAGGTGATAGACAATGGAGCCGATAGAGGCCTTAGAGGGACAGTAAAAGTCCTTAGTATTCAGTAATCTGTAAAACAAAGTAAAACTACTTATTAGCTCAGTCGGAAAAAATGAGGCAAACCACATACGAACAACCATTGAATGAGAGAATTCGCCTCTTTTTAAGACTCGATTTTCTTTTTCAACAGATCGACCATACACTGCCTCGTGATGCTGCATGGGATAGCCGGGCGACACTCGCCACCCTGTTAGATGTTCTGAACATATTCAGCCGATCGGATCTGAAAACCGAAGTCATTATGGAGCTAGAACGCATCAGCACTGGGCTCGCTCGACTTGAACAGACACCCGGTGTTGATACGACAATGCTGACTTCACTGCTCGATGAAATTGATCGCTTAGTCGACCTGCTTCACGGCGCTCAGGGGCAAATTGGTCATCAGCTTCGCCAAAATGAGTTCCTCAGCAGCATCAAGCAACGCAGCAGTATTTCCGGTGGTAGTTGTGATTTTGACCTGCCTAGCTATCACTACTGGCTGGAGCGCTCTGCAGAGAAACGCCTGAAAGACCTGCAGCTGTGGATATCAAACTTCGATGATATCCGCGCCTCCATCAGCCTGATACTAAAACTCATTCGTGACAGTGCCACCTCAACTAACGAGATTGCCGAATCGGGTTTTTTCCAGCGTACCCTGGAAACCAGCGCGCCGTTTCAATTAATTCGCGTCACCATGCCAGAAAATATTCCCTGCTTCGCTGAAATTAGTGGCGGTAAACATCGCTTCACGGTGCGTTTTATGAGCACCAACCTCCAGGATCGTCCGACTCAATCATCGCAAGATATCGCTTTTATTCTCACCACCTGTGCAATCTAGCGCTTTACCGAATGAACGTTAACTGCCCTACCTGCAACAAACAGATTGAATGGTCAAGCACGCACTGGCGCCCATTCTGTAGTGAACGCTGCCAGCTGATCGATCTGGGGAAATGGAGTGATGAAGAACACCGCATTCCAGGGACAACACAAATTCATCCCGATGAAGAGACCGATATCCATGATCGCTAACAGTTAAACCTCAAGACTTTCCAAATTCCATAAAGCACCAATCGCAGCAACCCCCTGCGCACCAGCATTCTGTGCCGTTGCCAAATCAGCCAGCATCATTCCACCAAGCGCATAAACAGGTACTTGACTAGCTTCCAGCAACGACTCAAACTGCTGCCAACCCAGTGTTTCAGCCCCCGGATGCGTATTAGTCGGCATCACTGGCGAAAGCACCGCAAAATCGATGCCGACATCACTCGCCTGCTTTAATTCAGCCGCATCGTGGCAAGAAGCCGAGAGCTTATAATCACACCCTAGCGGGCGATTATTCAATGATGACAACTCGTCTCCCGAGAGATGCAAGCCATCTGCCCCCACCGCTAACACCATATCAGCCGAGCCATTCAGCAACAGCTTCGCCTCATAGCGACGGCACAAAACCTTTACTTCAACGGCAAGCGCGCAGTACGCAGGCCTCGCCAGTGATTTAGCCCGCAACTGCACCAGACGTACACCCGCTTGCAGTGAGACTTCCAGGCGCTTCAAAAATTGATCACCCTCTTTCACAGGGTCAGGCGTAATCAAATAATGAGCGGGCAACTGCATAGCGGTAATCACCGGTAAGTTTGCCCGAGGAAAGTCATGTTGTTGCAACTCATCAATCGCGACCCACATGAGCGGCTGCCCTTCTCTACCATGGGCATCACCTGAAAAACCATCGACACGCCACACATCCAGCAAAATCGATTTATCGGGATAATCATGCGGCACGCTAATCAGCGGCCTTGCCGACTCAAGCGTGATACCCAACTCCTCATCAAGTTCACGCGCCAGAGCAGTGCGCACATCCTCACCACACTCTACCTTTCCGCCAGGGAATTCCCACAAACCACCCTGGTGCGCTTCAACATGGCGACGCGCCAGCAACAGCTTGCCATCGCGAACGATTGCCGCCGCCACAATATGTTGCCGAGAAGTGTTCAAAATGAATAAAAAAGGGTCGTCAGAAGCACCAGTCCTAGAACATAAAACGCAGACCAAGATACCCGCCATTATCAATTTCAACACTGCCGCCACCAACAGCATCTAAATCAGCTTCAATATCGCGGTAACCCAGATAAACAGTCGCCTGAGTCAAAATTTTATACTCGACTCTGAATTCAGCAGACTGCATATTTTTGCCATCCATAAATGTCAAAATCTCAGGCGCATAAAAAACCTGACCGACAATACTCAAACGGTTCATTGAAGGCGGGGAATACTGCAACAACCCACCAATCGCTAGCGCACCAATATCCACGGTATCGATGCCAATCCCATAACCTCGAACACCCACACCCGCCACTAAACCTGGTGAACCGCTACCCGCTTCACCCCTGATATCTAACCCAACAATACCGAGATAATCGTCCGCCTCAGTATAAATCATACCGACTTCCAGATTCGCGCCACCAAGACCAGAATCACTCGTAAACGGTGAAATATAAAGCAGTTGAACACTATCGTTGTTCAAATTAAGATCCAGTGCATCAGCCTTTACCATCGATGTAGACATCAACATTATCGCAGCTGAAAATAAGGTGGTGTAACACTTAAACATTCATTTACTCCTTAACATTCGGCCCATTTGAGCCAGAACAATGACCAATTGGCCTCAATCTACCACAGCCACACAATCAACCCAACCAGGGGACACGTGCGCATACCCATATATCTATTTTTTGCACCCCACTATCCCGCATAATTTGCGTTAGCTCTGTCACAGTATTACCCGTTGTCATCACATCATCGATAATCGCCACATGTTTACCGGTTAACGCACCATCCACCTCGAAAGCACCTTTAATATTGGAACGACGCTGTTTTGCAGACAGATCAGATTGCACCGCAGTTTCTCGGGTGCGATGGCAACAAGAAAATGCCATCGGCACTCCGAGCAACTTGCTCACCGGTCGCGCCAGTTCGACCGCTTGATTATAGCCGCGCGTCTGCAAACGTCGCCGATGTAGTGGCACTGGCACAATCAGGTCTGGCAATCGCTGTTCCTGCTGCTGCAGCGATTCCCCCATCAGTGCCCCCAGCAAACGCGCATTCACCAGCCGTCGATTAAATTTGAGCTGTTGAATCAGATGATCAATCGGATGAGCATAACGGAACAGGCTAAAGGTCTGCTCAAACGGCGGAGGCACTTGCAGGCAACTGCCACAAACGCCAGACGTCGCCAACGGTAAAGCACATCGTCGACATGCATGTCCCAAATAGGGCATGGCCGCGAGACAGCCCTGACACAGATCCAGCACACCTCCCGCCTCCTGACCACAGGTGACACAAACTGAGGGCAGCAGATAGTTATGTATAATTTTTAGACAGTTGTTAACCATCTCCATTCCCTGGAAGTTGACAGCGACTGCGCTACCCCTCAATATTTACACCCTTTATTAAATAGTACAATCCCCATCAATTCTGGAGCCAGCATGAGCGAGAACTACAACTGCATCGACGAGATCACCCAGCGCATCCTTAAGGGTGGCGAAATGACAGCCGATGAAGGACGCTGGATGATCAATCTTGATGACGACTACCTCACCTGGTTGATGGCAGGTGCCGACCGCATCCGCCGCCACTTCCGCGGCAACAAAGTCGAAGTGTGCGCCATTTCGAATGTTCGCTCTGGCAACTGCTCCGAAAACTGCTCGTTCTGTTCCCAAAGCGGCCACCATAAAGAGACCAAAGCACCCGTTTACGACTACATTAAATCGGAAACGCTAGTGGCTCAGGCGAAACAGGCACGCGAATGGGGTGCGAGTGATTTCGGCGTCGTCTCCAAAGGCTGGGGCGTTCGCTCAGACAAAGAACGCAATCAGTTAAAGGAATACTTCAGCGAACTAAAAAAACATAGCGAAATCGGACGCTGCGCTAGCCTCGGCGCGCTCGACCGCGAAACCGCCGAGATGCTCAAAGAACAGGGAATGGAAAACTACCACCATAATCTCGAATGCGCCGAAAGTTTTTTTGATAACGTCTGCACCACCCACACCTATCAGGAAAATATCGACACCATCCGCCACGCCACCGAAGCGGGGCTACGCGTCTGCGCCGGTGGCATTCTTGGCATGGGAGAGTCACTGGAACAACGTGTTGAGCTGGCCGAAACACTACGCCAGAACAATGTT
Source organism: Gammaproteobacteria bacterium (assembly GCA_021648525.1). Taxonomy (GTDB): domain Bacteria; phylum Pseudomonadota; class Gammaproteobacteria; order SZUA-140; family SZUA-140; genus SZUA-76. Next base: position 45,335 of record JAKISP010000003.1, on the reverse strand, counting down.
AAATCAGTGCCGCTCAACTTCCTCAATCCACAGGATGGCACCCCGATGGCAGAGCTAACCACAATGGTGCCACAGGAGATTCTCAGGAGCATTGCTGTGTTCCGTTACATGCTGCCACAGGCTGAAATTCGCATCGCCGGTGGTCGCCATTTTCTTGGCGACATGCAATCAATGATCTTTATGGCGGGTGCCTCCGGGGTGATGATTGGCGACTACCTCACCACCAGCGGGCGCAAGGTTGAGCAGGACATCAAGATGATTCAGGATCTGCACCTTACCGCACGTGAAGATACCCAGACTCGCCGCAGCGCAATCACCGTCTAAATCAAATCGACCTGCTGCAATGGCATTCGATCTCACTGCCCGGCTAACATCTGGGCTAACACAACAAAAAGAGCAACTTCTCTATCGGTCACGCAAGGTGATCGATAGCCCTCAGGGTGTTGAGCTGCAATGCGATGGCAAACCCTTATTGTCGTTTTGCAGCAACGACTACCTTGGTCTCGCCAATCATCCCGCATTGGTCAAAGCACTAAAAAAAGGTGCCGAACGTTATGGCGTCGGCAGCGGTGCATCACATCTGATCACCGGACATAGTTACGCACACCATGCACTCGAAGAGGCACTTGCTGAATTTACCCAGCGGCCACGCGCACTACTCTTCTCCAGCGGCTATATGGCAAACCTCGGCACAATCAGCGCGCTATCAGGCAAACAAGATGTGATTCATGAAGATCGCCTTAACCATGCGTCACTGATGGATGCCGCAAAACTCAGCGGTGCAACAATGCGGCGCTACCCACATAATGATACCGAAGCGCTAAACAAGCGCCTCGAAAAATCCAATCACCACCATTCCTTTATTATTACCGATGCCGTCTTCAGTATGGATGGTGATATCGCACCGCTACCACAGCTGGTTAAAACAGCGTCCAGGCACAATGCAATATTGATGGTTGATGATGCCCATGGCATCGGCGTGATAGGCAAACATGGCCGGGGTTGTATTGAGCACTTCGGACTCAACAATGATAACGTGCCGATATTAGTGGGCACACTCGGCAAGGCGTTTGGTACCTCGGGGGCATTTGTCGCCGGTAGCGACGAGCTAATTGAAACATTGATTCAGCGGGCGCGCACTTATATCTATACCACAGCACTACCACCGGCCATCGCACATGCGACATTGACCAGTCTTAAATTAATAGCGACTGAAGCGTGGCGCAGAGAACACCTGCAAACATTAATCAAACGATTTCGCAGTGGCGCACAACAACTGGGGCTAAACCTAATGCCATCAACCACACCAATACAGCCGCTGTTGATTGGTGACTCGTGTGAAGCAATGTACATCAGCGAAGCACTGCAACAACAGGGAATTTTGATTAGTGCAATCCGACCACCAACAGTACCCGATGGCACTGCACGATTACGCATTGCCTTCTCAGCAAATCACAGCGAGCAACATATCGAGCAACTATTGTCAGTGCTCGACAGCGTGATTAAACACGATGATAAATAATATTAACAGCATCAAAAGTGGCGATAGCGGCGAACACATCGCACTGCTGCATGGCTGGGGATTTAACGCTGCGATCTGGCAGGAGACCGCTCACACATTAGCAAACAACGCACAGGTTAATTGCATCGACCTGCCCGGCCACGGGCACAGCCCAATGCCAGCCGATGATTACAATATTGAAACACTTGCAGACCAGATTGCAGAAACTCTACCCAAACAGGGGAATTTCATTGGCTGGTCACTCGGCGGAATGGTTGCGATGCAGATTGCACTGCGCCATCCACAAAAAATTAAAAAGCTAATCCTCGTCGCTAGCATCGCCCGCTTTGTGCACGATGATGACTGGCGTCATGCGATTTCAACAAAAATTTTACAGGGGTTTTCTGAGTCATTAAATAACAATACTCAACAAACACTACAACGCTTTATTGCGCTACAGATAATGGGCAGCGATGAGAGTCGCGTAATACGTCGCAGACTGCGTGAACTGATGAATTCAAACGAAACACCTCACCCGGCCGCACTGCAGGGTGGCCTGAAAATACTGCGGGAAGTCGACCTGCGAGATCAGCTTTCAAAAATCACCCAGCCAACATTAATGATCTTTGGCAAACGCGATACATTATCTCGACCAAAAGCAGCCAGGCAGATGTTACCGCTACTGCCTGATGCACGATTAGAAATTATCGACGGTGCCGGCCACGCCCCTTTTTTATCGCACAACGAACACGTCACTAATTTAATCAAACAGTTCATCAAAGAGCAATGATCCATGAGCAGTCATCATCAAAAAGAGATTCAACCCTACGCAGTAGACAAACGCAAAGTACAGGCAGCCTTTGATCATGCGGCACATGGCTATGATGAAGCCGCCGTGTTGCAACATGAAATCGGCCAGCGCATCATGGATCGACTCGAATTCATCAAGATTGAACCTGAGATCATTATCGACATCGGCTCAGGTACCGGACGTCTTAGCAGTGCGGTAACAGAGCGCTACCCTGGCAGCCGTCTCTATTCACTCGACCTCGCACCCGAGATGCTGAACTACGCACGCAAGCAACCGATTACACAACCCGAAGGTTTTATCTGCGCCGATGCTGAACAGTTACCATTCAGCGATCAAAGTGTTGATATGATTGTCTCTAATGTCACCATTCAATGGTGCATGAATCTCGAACAGACCTTCAAAGAATTTCATCGTATTATAAAACCTGGTGGTCTGTTGATGTTCACCACCTTCGGCCCAGACACACTCAAAGAACTGCGCATGAGCTGGAGCGGTGTGGATCAATACAATCACGTTAACGCCTTTTTCGACATGCATGATATCGGCGATGCCTTAAAGCGCATCGGCTTTAGTGACCCAGTGATGGATGTTGAAAACTTCACCCTCACCTACAAAGAAGCGACCACATTAATGCGCGACCTAAAAGCCGTCGGTGCACACAATGTCACCGAAGGTCGCCCTCACGGCCTCACCGGAAAACAGCGCCTGCAAAAAGTAATCAAAGCATACGAACAATTCCGCCTGGATAATGGGCTATTACCAGCCACCTATGAAGTGATCTATGGTCATGCCTGGGCACCACTACCGCGAGATGAAAATAATATGGGTGACACTAATGAAGACGGTAGTGTTTCGATTCCATTAAGCCGTATGCGGCAACGGATGGGCGTTAAAAAATGAAAAAGGGCTACTTCATTACAGGAACGGATACCGACATCGGCAAGACCTTTGCTGCATGCGCCCTACTCCAGGCCTTTGCCGACAAAGGTGTTAGCGTTGGCGCGATGAAGCCCATTGCAGCCGGTTGCGAATACACAGCCAGTGGTTGGCAAAATGATGATGCACTGCGACTGATGCAATACACAAACATTGAACTTAGCTACCAACAGGTTAACCCTGTCGCACTGTCCTCGCCCATCGCCCCACACCTTGCACTTCAGGAAACAGATGAGTCTGTCACCATTGCACAGCTCGCTAACTCTTTTGATACCATCAAAAAAAGCGCGGACTATTTCATTGTTGAAGGGGCAGGCGGCTGGCAAGTGCCACTCAATGAAAACGAAAGCATGGCTGACATCCCAAAAGCATTAGGGCTCGATATCATTCTTGTCGTTGGCATGCGGCTTGGCTGTCTCAACCATGCGCTATTAACGGCAGCCGCCATTGAACAAAGTGGCAATTATTTAGTCGGCTGGATTGCCAACATCATCAACCCTGACATGTTGATGATTGAAAAAAATATTTTAACATTAAGGAATAATATTAAGGCACCGCTGCTGGGTACGTTGCCACATATGGATACGAAAGAGGTTAGCAGTGCCTCGCAGAAGTTAGATGTTGATTTTTTGTTGAGGCTTAGGGGTGTTAACAATCATTTTGACAGCTCTGTCAAGCCACCATCGCAACCTTCAATTTCTTGATCGCATTGTTTTCAATCTGACGAATACGTTCCGCTGAAACGCCGTATTGATCAGCCAGTTCATGCAATGTTTTCTTTTCATCAGCCAACCAGCGCTGTGCGAGGATATCGCGGCTGCGCTCATCAAGGCTAGACATCGCCTGCTGCAGGCGCGCGGTGTTATGCGCTTCCCAGTCACTCTCTTCTAGCTGAGTATTGGGATCCATGCTGCTGTCTTGCAGGTAAGTAGCGGGGGCAAAGTTGCGATCACTGTCGTCGTCGCCATCAACCGGCAGATCAAACGAGGCATCGTGCGCACTCAGGCGCTTCTCCATCTCCATCACCTCTTGCGGTTTAACCCCGAGATCACGGGCAACGGCATGCACCTCTTCCTGGTTAAACCAGCCGAGGCGTTTTTTGCTGCTGCGCAGTTTGAAAAATAGTTTGCGTTGCGCCTTGGTGGTGGCGACTTTAACGATGCGCCAGTTGCGCAATACATATTCGTGGATCTCAGCGCGAATCCAGTAGACCGCGAAAGAGACCAGGCGTACATTCATCTCAGGATCGAAGCGTTTTACCGCTTTCATCAAGCCAACATTACCTTCCTGAATCAGATCGGCCTGCGGTAGACCGTAGCCGCTATAGCTACGCGCGATATGTGCCACAAAACGCAGGTGAGACATCACCAGCTCACGCGCGGCTTCAAGGTCTTCATGGTCGCGAAAACGACGTGCTAGTTGACGCTCTTCATCAGCGCACATAACCGGGATCTCGCTGACTCCCTGCTGGTAGCTTTCGATACTACCTGTCGGGACGATATGTCCGTCAGGGGTTGCCAGCCTTAGTTCAAAATCGTTAGTCATCACTTAATACCCTCTCATTAAGATAACACTCATTACATCTTAGCACTCCAATAGTAAGAGTGCTAATTTCTAAATAAGTTCCCGCAAGCGGGGATAACTTTTATACACCTTATAATTCAATGAGTTAAAAATCAGGTCGGCTCAATATCTCGCAAATGGCGCCCCACTGCCAGCCACGCACCTAGCAGACCGAGTAAACCACCGGCCACCAGCACCACCAAAATACCCACAGGCTCCAGCGAACCAAGGGAGAAGTTACTGTTATAGAGCAGCGAGAGCTGTTGCACCGGGCCATGCAGCAACCACAACGAAAGGGTGACGAGCAGCCACGCCATCACCGCCCCCAGCATTCCTTGCCACAGACCACTGTATAAAAATGGGCGTTGAATAAAGGCATCCGTTGCACCAATCAACTTCTGTACCTCAATCTCATCGCGGCGATTCTGAATCGCCAGACGAATTGTATTGCCAACAATCAACAGTACCGCCAACGCCAGCAACACCGCTAACACCAGCACCCCACGTTCGCCAATCGCCATAATCGCGTAGAGTCGCTTAAGCCACTCCATATCGAGCTGTGCCATTTCAACCGATGGCAGACTGCGCAGCTCATGCAGCAATAACTCCACCATCAGCGGTTCGCTGGCCTCCTTTATCGGACGCACCAGCAACACGTTGGGCAGTGGATTTTCATCGAGTACTTCAAGCGCATCACCAAAACCAGAATATTGACGAAACTCGCCCAGCGCCTGCTGTGGAGTGACATGAACTACCTCTTCGATCGACGGCATTGCACTAATTTTTTCGACGAGACGTCTCGCCTCTGCAGCTTCAATACTCTGATTTAAAAAGAGCGAAATTTGCACCGCATCTTCCCAACCGGCGCTAACGCCCTGAACATTTTTCAATACAACATGTAGTCCAGCAGGCAGTGCGAGTGCAATACCGATCACAGCAATGGTCATCAAACTCGATAGCGGGTTACGACTAACGCGCCCAAGGCTCAGAAAAAGCGCCTGAAAATGGCCTTTAAAATAACCGCGAAGCCACCCTTTGCCACGTGGGCGACGAACCGTACTGGTGCCACGTTTCGGTACGGCATCAGTCGACGTGACACGTGTTGCTGAGCGACGCGGCGAGCGACGCGTTGCCTGACGTGCCATTACTGTAGCACCTCGCCCTGTTCACCAGCACCATCGATCAATCGCCCCTTATCCAGCACCAGTACACGCTTATCCATACGGTTAATCAGATCGATATCATGACTGGCGATCAACACCGTCACTCCCACCTGATTAAACTCGGCAAAGAGATTCATGATCTCGGCAGAGAGCGCGGGATCAAGATTACCGGTCGGCTCATCCGCCACCAGCAGCGGTGGTTTATTGACCACCGCACGCGCAATACCAACTCGCTGCTGCTCACCACCCGACAGCGACAACGGCAACATACGCTCTTTATCAAGCAGACCGACTTTATCAAGCGACGCATGAACACGGCGCTGAATATCACGATGCGGCTGGCCAGCAATCACCAACGGCAGCGCCACGTTATCAAACACGGTGCGGTCATTCAGAAGTTTATGGTTTTGAAAAATGATACCAATGTCGCGGCGTACATAGGGGATATGCCGCCGCCCCAACTTAGAAAAATTTTTACCGTTGATAATCACCTGTCCATAACTGGCGCGCTCAATCAGCCCGATTAGTTTTAACATCGTGCTTTTTCCCGCCCCGGAATGACCGGTGAGAAAGGCCATCTCGCCCGCATCTAGCTGCAGGTTGATCCCACTCAGCGCCTCGCCTCCTTCAGCGTATCGCTTACCGACATTCTCAAAATGGATCATGAGTGCTCACTTCATCTCATCGTATTACATCGCTAATCGCTGCCCCCTCTCCCAAAAGGAGAAGGAACTAAAACCTTTTTAACCGCCTACTGTGAAGCCTCTTCACCAAAGAGCGCGTCAACAAATTCCTCCGCATCAAAGGGGCGCAGATCTTCTATCCCTTCACCGACACCGATAAAACGGATCGGTACATTCAGCTTACTGGCAATCGCAAACAGCACTCCCCCCCTGGCCGTGCCATCAAGCTTGGTCAACGTGAGACCCGTCAGACCAACCGCTTTGTGAAACTGCTCTGCCTGCGTAATCGCATTTTGACCGGTACCGGCATCAACCACCAGCATCACTTCATGTGGTGCACTTTCATCATGACGCGACAATACACGGCGAATCTTCTTCAACTCTTCCATCAGATTGGTCTGAGTATGCAGACGACCCGCAGTATCGACGATCAGGATATCCACCCCTTTGGAACGCGCTGAATCCATCGCATCAAAGATCACCGAAGCGGGATCTGAGGCGCGCGGCTGGGCCACCACCGCAATATTATTACGCTCACCCCACACCTGTAGCTGCTCCACTGCCGCTGCACGAAAAGTGTCACCGGCTGCCAGCATCACCGACTTACCTTCGGCCTGAAATTTCTTCGCCAATTTGCCAATAGTGGTGGTTTTACCGACACCGTTAATGCCGACCATCAAGATCACATAGGGCTGTTTCTCTGCATCACACACCAGCGGCTGACAAGCAGGTGCGAGTATCTTCAACATATCCTCGCGCAATGCGGCGTAGAGCGCGCCACTATCACCCAGTTGTTTGCGCGACACCCGCTCAGTGAGGTCATTGATAATCTGCTGGGTGGCGTCGACACCGACATCGGCGGTGAGCAACATCATCTCCAGCTCCTCCAGCACTTCGTCATCAATCTCTTTGCGGCCCATCATCAGATTGCCAAGACCACCAACCAGACTGGCGCGAGTACGCGTTAACCGATCTCGCAGGCGGCCAAACATCCCCGGCGACTTCGTCTCTTCTTTCTCTTTTTGCTTACTTTTTCCGAATCCAAACATAAATCAAAATCTTACAGTTATTACCGGGTTGAATTTTAGGCTATCGAACACATTACAAAGGTCGACACTTTCGTTATGCTAAATAGTGATCGTATCATTATTACAGGCATTGTATGGGCATTAACCAACACAAGGAACCTAATATGTTGAAAAAGTCTTTGGTGGCGCTCTGCGCTAGCCTCATCTCTGTCACCGTGTGGGCGGGTAATAACCCCGCTGTACATGAGTACACCCTCGACAACGGGCTCAAGGTGATTATTAAAGAGGATCATCGCGCTCCCGTGGTGATTTCCCAGGTGTGGTACAAGGTCGGCAGCAGTTACGAGCACAACGGCATCACGGGCGTTTCCCATGTGCTGGAGCACATGATGTTCAAGGGTACGGAGAAACATGCCCCTGGTGAGTTTTCACGCATCATCAGTGAAAATGGCGGTAATCAAAATGCCTTTACCGGGCGTGATTACACCGCCTATTTTCAGCAACTGGAAAAGAGCCGCCTTGAAGTGAGCTTCGAGATGGAAGCCGACCGCATGCGCAACCTCAAGCTTCTCGATGATGAGTTTGCCAAAGAGATACAGGTGGTAATGGAAGAGCGCCGCCTGCGCACTGAAGATAATCCTAAATCACTCACCTATGAACAGTTTGCCTCAACGGCATTTATGAACAACCCCTATGGCAATCCAGTGATCGGCTGGATGAATGATCTCGAAAACATGAATAATGACGACCTTAGAAAGTGGTACGAAATGTGGTACGCACCCAACAATGCAACACTTGTCGTCGTGGGTGATGTCAATGCCGATGAAGTCTATCAGATGGCAAAAAAATATTATGGGGTACATCAACGCGGTAAAGTGGCCACCACCAAACCAAGAATCGAAGCAGCTCAGAAAGGTGAAAAACGGGCGCTAGTTAAAGCCCCGGCAGAACTGCCTTATCTAATGATGGGTTACAAAGTACCCACACTAACCCCCGAGGACTCGTGGGAACCCTACGCCCTGGAAGTGCTGGCAGCAGTACTCGATGGCGGCAAGGGTGCACGCTTTGAAAAGCTCCTGGTGCGCGAAAAACAGATCGCCGCCAACATCGGTACTAGCTACGGCATGACCGGACTACATAATGACCTACTAAGTTTCAGCGGCACCCCAGCGCAAGGACAGACAGTTGAAACACTGGAATTCGCGATCCGCGAACAGGTACAGCGCCTCCATCATGAGTTAGCCAGCGAAGAGGAACTGGCACGCATCAAAGCCCAGGTGGTCGCCGCTGATGTCTATCAACGCGACTCGATCTATTACCAGGCGATGCAGATCGGCATCCTTGAGACGGTTGGCCTATCATGGAAAATACTCGACGATTATGTTGAACGCATTCGTGCCATCACCCCCGAGCAGATTCAGCAAGTGGCGAAAAAATACCTGATTGATGACAACCTCACCATCGCAACACTGCTCCCACAACCGCTAGACCTCGAGACCAGAAAACGCCGCATGAGCGGAGGTGGTGGTCATGGCCGTTAATATCAACCGCAAAACAATCGCCCAGACGATCAACAACCCAGAGAGACTAGCGTACACCATGCAAACATTTAAACACTTATTTTCCGGGCTGCTGGCGTCTCTCTTTGCGCTGATGGCAATGTCTGCTCATGCCACCCCAACTATCCAACACTGGACAACGGATAACGGTGCGCGTATCTACTTTGTTGCCGCACCGGGCCTGCCGATGGTCGACATTCAATTCACCTTCGATGCCGGTAGCGCCCGCGATCACGATAAAAAAGGGGTTGCCCATCTCACCAATTCACTGCTTGATGAAGGTGCCGGTGAACTGAATGCCGACCAGATTGCCGAACAGTTTGATAGCCTTGGCGCAGAATTTGGCACCGGCTCTTATCGTGACATGGCGCTGATGAAGCTACGCAGTCTCACCGACCCGGCACTGTTAACACCCGCGCTTGAACTGTTTGCCCTCACCCTGAGCGATCCATCATTCCCTGCCGAAAGTTTTGAGCGCAATAAAAAACAGACATTAATTGCCATTCAGTCACAGCTTCAATCTCCGCAATCGATCATCGACAAGGCTTTTTTTAAGGCTCTTTATGGCGATCACCCCTATAGCGCCCCCTCTCTCGGCTTTAAAGAGAGCGTAAGCGTATTGACCCGCGATGACATGGTTCAATATTACCAACAGTACTACGTCGCTAAAAATGCAGTCGTCGCCATCGTAGGAGACCTGGACCGTGCTGCCGTAGAGGCAATTGCCACTCAGCTCACCAAAGGGCTGGCTGCGGGAAAAGCATCACCACGCGTTGTGCCACCCGCCGCAATCGAAAAAGGGGCCATGATCACTATCGATCACCCATCAACACAAACACACATATCGATCGGCCACCCCGGTATGACCCGCGATGACCCTGACCACTTTGCACTTTATGTCGGCAATCACATCCTTGGCGGCAGCGGACTCACCTCACGCATCAGTGATGAAATTCGTAATAAGCGTGGCCTGGCCTACAGCGCCTATAGTTTTTTCTCACCGATGCGCGCAGCGGGCCCATTCTTGATGGGGCTACAAACACGTAATGATCAGGCAAGTGATGCGATTAAAGTGATGTTTGCCACGCTGCAGGAATTCATTGATAACGGCCCGACAACAGAGGAACTCGAAGCCGCTAAACGCAATATCACCGGCGGCTTCCCACTGCGCATTGCGAGCAACAGCAAAATCCTCGGTTACCTTGGCAACATCGGCTTCTATCGCCTGCCGCTTGATCACCTCGATACCTATAACGATCACATCAATGCGGTCACCATCGAACAGATCAAAGATGCCTTTAAACGCCGCGTGCATCCCGACAAAATGTTTACCATTACAGTGGGTGCACCACTACCTGAGACGAAGGCCGCAACCGGCTTTGAGTAGACAGAATGGCGAGTAACAGTAAAGCAGGCCAGCTGCGCATCATTGGCGGTTCGTGGCGAGGTCGTAAAATCGACTTCGCCACAGAACCCGGCGTGCGCCCAACGCCAGATCGAATTCGCGAAACGCTTTTCAACTGGCTACAAACATCAATTACGGATGCACGCTGCCTCGACCTTTTCAGCGGCAGCGGCGCACTCGGTTTTGAAGCGCTCTCGCGCGGTGCAAGCGAAGTGGTAATGGTTGAGCAGAGCAGCGCCGTCACGCAACAACTTCGCACCAATGCAACGCGGCTAAAAACAGATGCCGCACAGATCGAACAGTGCAATGCGAACAACTACCTGAAACGACCTGCACAGCCATTCGATATCATTTTTCTCGACCCGCCATTTGAGGCTAACAGCCTTGAAAGTTACTGCTCGCAACTGGAATCAAACGGCTGGCTTGCACCACACGCACAGATTTATATGGAGCGCGCAAAGGGGTCACCACCCCCTCAACTGCCCGCAGACTGGCAGGTGCATCGTGAAAAACAGAGCGGCAAGGTCTGTTACGCACTCGCCATTCGCGACAACTTAAAGAGCATCTCTATTAATGATGAGCACAGAAGTGGAGATCAAGATTTGCCGCAGCAATACGTGAATCGTTGGTAATACCCAGGGAGGCACACCGCAGCGAGTCTGTTGGCAAGAATTGTAATGCCGTTGTGGCGTATTGGGGGTTCAAGATGCGTATTCATGAATTAATAGGTTTGCCCGAAAGCAAACCTATTGGGCTTGATCCTGCAGCCTGTTAAAATATAGCCTTAAATTGAACAATTCACTAACGCCACGGAACATTAATCATGGGCAAAATAGCAATCTATCCCGGCACATTCGACCCACTAACCAATGGCCATAGCGACCTGGTACAACGTGCCGCACGACTATTTGATCACATCATTGTCGCGGTCGCGACCAATCCCGGTAAGACACCCCAATTCAGCGCGAATGAACGGATCAAACTGGCGCAGATCGCTCTCAATGGGATCAATAATATCGAGGTGTGCGGTTTTGACCAGCTGCTAGTCGATTTTGCACGTGAAAAACAGGCCAGTGTGATCATCCGTGGCCTACGTGCCGTCTCCGATTTTGAATATGAATTCCAGCTTGCAGGAATGAACCGTAAACTGGCAGCCGATATTGAAACGCTTTTTTTAATGCCCGCTGAAAAATACAGCTATCTGTCATCAAGCCTGGTGCGTGAAATATCATCGCTCGGCGGTGATGTCTCTGAGTTTGTGCACCCCAGGATCGAGACTGCGCTTTGCGACAAAATGCGCTAAAATTAGCGCTGTAAAACAGTACGTTTAACGCAGGAATACCTTTATGGCTTTAATGATTACAGACGAATGCATCAACTGTGATGTGTGTGAACCGGAATGTCCCAACGGCTCAATTACACAGGGCGATGAGATCTACGAGATCGACCCCAACCTGTGCACCGAATGCGTCGGCTATTTCGAGACCCCTCAGTGCATTGAAGTGTGCCCAATCGACTGTATTCCGATGGACCCTGATAACGTCGATACCAAAGAAGCGTTACAGGCAAGATACGAGCGCATTCAGGCTGGCGAAACCGAACAGGATTAACCTGACAGCACACCCCTCGCCCAGGCGAGCCCCACCAACCACGGTACTTACTCATCCTATGCGCTACCGAAGACTACTGCTCACTGCAACACTAATCATCTTTTCACCATTGACAGTGGCGGCTACTGAGATTTCTAAACCACCCGCGGCGGCAATTGCCTCTGCTCATCCACTTGCCACCAAAGCGGGTATCACCATCATCAATCAGGGCGGCAACGCCTTTGATGCCGCGATTGCGGTCACTGCAGCATTAGCGGTCGTTGAGCCTGCCGGTTCAGGCCTCGGCGGCGGCGGTTTCTGGTTGCTGCATCGCGCATCCGACGGATTTCAGACCATGCTCGATGGTCGCGAACGGGCACCACTGTCGGCCCATCGTGACATGTACCTGGACCGAAAAAGCAACATCATCCCAAAGCTGTCGATCAACGGGCCACTCGCAGCGGGTATTCCCGGTGTACCCGCGGCACTTGAACACCTCGCCAATAAATACGGTGCGCTACCACTCAGCCAAAGCCTGTCACCCGCTATTGCGCTCGCACACAACGGTTTTGCTGTCGATAAGCGTTATCAACGCCTGATCAACTTTCGCCTCAGAGCAATGCAACAATCACCCGCTGCAGCCGCAATTTTTCTGCACAATAATGAAGCCCCCGATGTTGGCTACATCATTAAACAACCAGACCTTGCCAATACGCTACAGGCCATGGCCGATAATGGTGCTGCAGGCTTTTACAGCGGGCCGGTAGCCAAACGACTGATAGAAGGGACACGCGCCGCCGGGGGCATCTGGACATTAGATGATTTAACGCAATATAAAATAGAAGAGCGAACACCAATAAAATCGCGCTATAAAAATATTGAGATCACCTCGGCTGCACCACCCTCCTCAGGCGGCATCGCACTGGCGACGATGTTTCAGATCCTCGAAAATTATTCGCTTGATCAACTAGAGAGCGTCACTCGCATTCACCTGATTACCGAAGCGATGCGCCGTGCCTACCGCGACCGTGCAGAATACCTTGGCGATACAGACTTTGTCTCGGTGCCAGTCGAGCGCCTCAGCCACCCCTTTTACGCCGCAGGACTCGCCAGCACCATCCATCCCAGCAAGGCGACACCCAGCAGCCAGTTACCCGGCATTGCAGATAATCGACAAGGTACCGATACCACCCATTTTTCTATTCTCGACCGCGATGGCAACCGGGTCGCCGCAACGCTATCGATCAACTACCCGTTTGGCGCCGCTTTTGTGCCACCCGGTACTGGTGTACTACTGAACGACGAAATGGACGACTTCTCCTCCAAGCCTGGCATCCCCAATGTTTACGGGCTAGTGGGCAACCGCGCCAACGAGATCGCACCAGGCAAGCGCCCGCTCTCCAGCATGTCACCCACTTTTCTGGAAGATGACAATCGCATCGCCATCCTCGGCACTCCCGGTGGCAGCCGTATTATCACCATGGTGCTGCTCGCTGCACTCGAATTCGCCGCTCATAAGACACCTTACGACTGGGTCAACGCACCGCGTTTTCATCATCAATACCTGCCCGACCAGCTTAGTTTTGAACCAGGCATATTTGATGAAAAAACAATTTCAGCACTAAAAGCAATGGGGCATCAATTAAAAGAACGCAACCGTAATTACGGCAACATGCAGGCAATCCTGTGGGACCGCGCCCAAAACAGGGTCATGGCCGCCAGCGACCCACGTGGTAACGGACAAGCGTCTATTATCAAATAACTGAAAATGGGGGTAGTGGCTCAGTTTGAAAAATATTATTTTGGCTTGCTGTCAGGGGATACTGCATTCAATATTTTATCCAGCCAAGTGACAATTACATCAACGCCCATTCGGTTCGCAGCGACGATTAGCAAAAACAACTGAATGATCAATATTGACACCGGGCCGCCCCAGCTTTCCATGCTTGGAAATGCTGCCAAATCAATAATCATTACGGTGATTAGTAGCGCAACAAAACGGTCTTCTTGGCGGCCTTCTTTTTCACGTTGAAGTTCGTTTTCAAGTTTTTCTATTTGCTGATCTTTTACCGTTCCTTTTGCCGAAATAATCTGATCAAACCCATTAGACATTGATTAGCCCTTTGTATTCATCAATGATTGCCGAATTAGGTATGATGATTCCTTTGACTTGAGGGTTGTAAAATCTAGCCCACGCCCCACCATCCCGGTGTGTCATTGCGACAAGATCACCGGGGCGTGAGTTTGATAATTTATTGACCGCTTCAGTCAGAATGGCAAGCTCTGTTCCATCCGTTGTATTTGAAATGCCACGAAAAACATTTTTAACTGGATTCGCCCCGAAAGGCTTTGCTCGCCTATATACAGTAGGTAGCACGGGGCCATAGTCCCACGCTTCAAAGCTCTCATCGACTAGTGGAGACCCGTCATACTTGCCAAGATGCACCATGTGGGCGATATACAGTATTTTTTGAACAACAAGATTCGAGAACTTCCACTCGGATAGTTCGCATAGCGCTTTGGCGGCGGATAAAGAAGAAATAGTCATACTTTGTCAAATATACCTTAAATCAAGGGATAAATCACTTAGTATTATATCGGCGAATTTCAGTATATCGTTGATATAAAAGGAATATTATTTTTTTTATATGGGCCGCGTTTCTTTGGTTCTTCGTCTGGAACAAGCCCTGCAATTTCTTCTAGTGTCCAAACGTGATCTGAAACACCGGCTTCCATAGCTGGTGTAACCCTCAAAGTCTGGTGAATGCGACCAAAGTTATAGTACATGTAATGCAGGCTGATAGCATGCATGTGATTATCGATTTTCTTTGAGAAAGCGTTAGTCAGGCGGGTGAATCGACGCATGCTCATACGCATTGTAAGATTCTGGCGTTCTACATGGCTGGTTGAGATATGCGCTTTATCTGGTGAGCCTGTGATTCTGGTTTTCTTCGCGCCTTCGTAACTAGCAGGGCTGTAGCGCTTTTCTTGACCTTTATCACCGCCATAGATTTTAACCAGCATTGCATAATCAATATCAGCACCAAAGGCACCTTCGACCGCATCAACATAGACTTTGTGACCGTCCGTGGTGAGCTGTACGCGATTAGCCAAACGTCCGGCTAAGTCATCCATGAAGCTCTTTGCAGCAGCAGCGCCACGGTTGTCTACGTGCCAGCATGGAACGATTTTGGTATCTGAGCAAATCGATACCCACGTCCAGATATCACCCGCGTCATCTTCCATACCTTCTGGGACGTTCTTTTGCTTTGAGTAGACGAAAGACCAAATTTCATCACACTGAACACGCTTGCACGGTAGGTTGCGCAGGTATTCATCCTGGTAGGCAAGACACGCAGCGCCAACATCACGAAGTAGCTTATCTACGGTGTTGCGGGAAACATCAGCCATGCGAGCCGTAGCGCGTAGGCTATTACCCTCTACCAGCATATGGAGGATTTGAGCGCGTTTTTTGATGCCTAGCTGATTCATAATGAACATTATACTTGACCGATCAATTCTGTCAAGCATTATCGTTCAGTTTAACTGCATACATTAATGCGGTTTGATTGAGTGCCGTCGTTGTACTATAATTCCCCAATGAGGGTCGAATTTGCTAACAAAAAACTTGAACAGATATCTGAAGACACTCCCGCTCCATGGCTGCCAATAAACGTAATTCAAGGCGCGCGAAGACAGCTGGTGAGGTTGTCAGCCGCAACTGATGAAAGAGATTTAGTTAACTTCAGAAGCTTTTATTACGAAAGCTTGAAGGGTAAACGAAAGGGTCAAAAATCAATTAGGGTGAATAAAAAGTGGAGAATCATTTTTACTCTCAATACGGCATCCGATCCCATGACCGCCACAATTTTGTCAATTGAAGATTATCATTAATTTAGAGGGGCCAATATGTTTTTATCAGATAAAAAATGGATAGATCACCCCGGCTCTTTCATTCGCGAAGAGCTAGAGGCGCGTGAATGGTCGCAGATTGATCTAGCTTATATCCTTGGCTGCACAGTTCAGTCTGTAAACTTGCTCGTTAATGAAAAGAAGGGGATAAGTCCAGATATGGCCAAGTCTCTTGGCATGGCATTTTCTGTATCCCCTGAGTTTCTCAATAATCTTCAGAAAATTTATGAGTTATCCAGGGCTGATGAGCCAAGTAAAGAAATAGAAAAACGGGCTAAGCTACAGCGCTACCCTCTGAAGCTTATGTCTAGTCGAGGCTGGATTGAAGAAACGGATGATGTTTGTTTAATGGAGGCGCAGCTTAGTCGATTTTTTGAAGTTGAAAGCATTGACGAAACGCCGCAACTTGCGCATGCGGCAAAAGCCACATTGTATAGCGAAATGCCAGTAGAACAATTGGTTTGGCTCTTTCGGGTGCGCCAGATAGCAAAAGAAATTGTAGTACCTGAGTACAGTAAAAAAAGCGTACTCAATCTTGTTGAGAAACTGAAGAACCTTAGAAATGAACCTGAGCAAATAAGGCATGTGCCTCGCTTGCTTGCCGAATGCGGTATACGCTTTGCGGTCGTTGAGGCTTTGCCCAAATCAAAAATTGATGGTGTATGTTTTTGGCTCGACGAAAGTTCACCAGTTGTTGGGATGACCACTCTCCATGATCGCATTGATAACTTTTGGTTTGTCCTGAGACATGAGCTTGAGCACGTAATTCGCGAACACGGGAAAGAGCACGAAATTATAGATATCGAACTTGGCAAAGAAAAAGAATTCGAAGACGAAGACGAAAAAGTGGCTAATCTTGCAGGTGCAAACTTTTGTGTAAATCAAGAAAAGATGAATTCTTTTTATCTAAGAAAAGCCCCTTATATTTCTGATAAGGATGTTATTGCCTTCGCTTCGTTACAAGAGGTGCATCCAGGACTAGTAGTTGGCCAAATACATAACCGAACGAAGAAGTGGCACACTTTTAGAAAGCATTTGGTGCCAATTCGAGGTCATATCGTAAAGAGCGCAATAGTTGATGGCTGGGGTGAAGTTGCACCCACTGAACTTTAAGGAATTGTTATGACATATTCAGAGCAAATGCAAAAAATATGGGCGCAATACGAATCTTCTGGGATGCCTACTCCAGCAACAAAACACAATGTCGCTGAATGGGCCGTCCATAATGGACTATGGAAACCAAGGCCGATAGACATTATTGGTCAATGCGCAGATGATTTGGCCAAAGCGTTGAGGGAAGAATATAAAACAGATGTCAAAGGTAGAAGAGTAAGAACAAAGCATGTAGTGAAATACAGCAAGAATGGGAAGCAGTTGTATCTATGGGCAGATATCGACACCGCGCCAAGGGATCATATGGTCAAAGCGTTTGCGCAGCGTAGAAAGCAAGTTGTTGGAGATTGCCATCAGCTAAAAACTGATGTTGATTATTATAATGATAAAAACTCAACAATTGAGCCAATACAGGTGGTTTTAGATTTTACTGATGACGTTCTTGAGATGCAGCATGCGGAGTCTATCGACGATGCGGCGTAGATTGGTTTTTGCAGCCTCAGTCTGATTTTTTCCATCGGGCCGATGCTGCTATTCTTGCAATCTCTGACCGTTCTTCGGCGGTCAGCTTCTCAGCACGAGCCTTGCCGCCTTTCAGTCCGCCTTTCCGACCTAGGGCAACGGCGGCGGGGTCTTTGCCTCCTAAGCCCTCTGGCGGCTCTTCCTCGACCGCACCAGTAGTCAGGTCTACGATAGACTTGGCAAGCTGGTTTGCGTCACGGGGTCTTTTTGGGTTCTTAGCCATGCCCATATTCTAGCATGACCGCTCAAGCATCAAAAATTAATAAATTTCAAACTGAGCCACTACCAAAATGGGCTTCGATTGCGCCCCCCCCATGAATTAGATAGACTTAGCGCTCAAAAAAATACCAAGCGTAGCAGGTAAAATCACCTGCTCGCATATGTAATGAAATAAAAATCAAAGACTTACATTAGATGACAACACAGCCAATTGCATACCCGGAAGACCGCGACCTTATTAAGTTTCTGTTTTTTTCTACCTTTTGTTTAATGGTCGGCACGATACATGGCGTGTGGCAGATCCAGCCACCGGTACGTGAGTGGCTAGACTCCATTGGCAGCCCATACGGCGGCCCGGGACATATGATTGATCCGCTCGCCCACGCCCACATGAATCTGATTGGCGGCGTAGTCACTCTCTGTATGGCGGCCACCTACTATATGCTGCCTAAAATTACCGGCGTCGCACTTTGGTCCCGCCGCCTGGTCTTCCACACCTTCTGGTGGACAGCCATTGGGCTGCTCGGTTTTTACACCACGCTGATGACCTTCGGCGTCCTGGAGGGAAATCTGCTACTCGCCGGTGACCTGGAAGGAATGGACGAAATGCACCAGCTGTTCAAACCCGTGATCGCCACCATCTCGACCATCATGGGCGTTGGCTTCTGGGTGTTCTTTTTCAACGTCTTTGCGACCATCAAAAAGTCCTATCAAAAGCCATGATTCGTGAATGCGGCTGTCCGAGTGAATCCCCTGAGTGGCATAACCAGGATATCGACCTGGCAGGCCAATGCATTCACACCATGCCGACCTCATGCTTTTTGCATATGCCGATCGCCTATGAACTTTACGCAAAGCGACAGCAGACTGAGATTGAAAACCTGGAATTAGAAGAAAAATGGCCAGGCCTGTCACTGACCCGTTCCGGCATGTTCCGCGGCCAACGTATCCGCCTGCTGACGCATAACCGTTCAGCATCACGCCGTATCAGCTTTCTGCCAGGCCCCTTTAACGTGCGGGTACAGATTCACAAAGGCAACATGAGTACCGTACAGATACCAGTACGTGAGATGTCGATTGGCCTGATTGAATCAGGTAAGCGTCCCAAAGAGCTCTACATCAGTCACTTAAACTGCCCTAACTGCATGAGAACAGAGGGCAATGATAGAATTATGCTATTACGCCACTGGGTCGATGCACCCGGTCTTAAAAGAAAATAAATAACCTGGCGCGACCAGGCTGCTTACTCGCTCTCCGTGTTTGTTGGCTGCTGCAACGCGAGTGGGAAATAAAGTATTTTCTCTTTATCTGACTTTTTAACTCTTAATTTTACCGCTAGCACATCCCTGGCGGGATCGCGCACCTGAACCACGCGTCGATAAACCCCAAGAAAGCCATCCTGAATCGCCTGACGCCACTTTTGAGAACCTTCCATTCGCAATGAGACTACCAGTTCATTTTCTGGCTTACGCCCCTTAGTCGCGGCCAGCACCATAAACTCGATCATTCCCGCCTTTATCTTTGGCGGACGCGTCTGCACCGTTACATGGATATCACCCCACTGTTTCGTAGGCAACTCCATTGTATCTTCACCACCAACACACCCGACTAACAGCAGCGGCAATACCAGCAACAGGCTAGCGATTTTCATCATCCGTTTTTTTGCACTAACAAACATATCACTTCTCTGAATTGGCTTAAATTGATATCTAACTACAGGTCTTTTTTGTCGTTACGCAACAGGCTATCTAACTCAGCTTCTTTACGCGCCTGGTCGGCCCTGGCATCGCTGTCTCGATGACGGTAATCCACCATGTAGTAGATAACACCGGCCATCGTCACACACCATGCAACGCCGATTGGAATCCCCCAGTCAAACCACGAACGCTCATAACCTGGACGAACGCCCCAGAAAGGAAAAGTTAAACCAACCGCCACTAACAACAACACCCCAAAGAGTGCAAAAAACCAGTATGGGATCCGATGCTCTGAGGTTTCCATCTTTTCGACCATTTCCCAGTCTTCAAGACCACGCTTAGCATAGCGCTCTTCCTCACTGCCATAGCCCATTTGGTCATTGCCAATCTTACCCCACTCAGCCTCCTTGATTGGCTCAAGTGTCTCATTCTTATTGGAATCATTACTCATCATTACCCCCGGTCCACTAAATGCTGTATTCGGTAATGCGCAGTCCAGCCATCTTCGGCCGTCACTCGCACAATAAATGTTACCAGACCTTTTGGCAAAGCGTCGCTAAGTTTCAAATTGACATCTTGGCGCCCCGCGGACTCAAACGTGACATCTGTCGCTTCTAATGAATACATCGATTCAGGCAAGCCCTCAACTTCGATCGTCAACGATTTTTCATCATAGATCTTATTCGCAATATTCACACGATAATTTAAGACCTGCTGACCATGCAGTATCTCAGCGCGATAGACAGTCAACTGATATGGCTGGTACGACCACAACCCCCATATAAATAGACTAAGCCCCAGTAGGAAAATTGGTGTAATTAATACTGCACGCTGCTTACCACTGGTCATCATTACTGTATCAGCTGTCGTTCGGTTTTTGCGTTTACCAAATTTAAGCCTCAGTAGCCCCACACTATTTTTTTTCTCTTGCAATGTATTACAGGCAGAGATGCATTCACCACAGTTAGTACAACTGTCAAACGTTTTAGTTTGGCGCGGATCGATACTCACCATACAAGAGGTCACACAGTAGTTACATTTTTCGCATTCACTCGCGCGGCTCTCATCATATTCAACATGAAGGGTATCACGTGTTTTAAACAGGTACTGCCATATGCGATAGATACACATGTAGCGACACATGTAGTGGCGAATCACCGCAAGATTCACCAACGCGATAAAAACAAAAACGGTATAGATCCAGTGCAATGAACCCGCGAGCCGATCATCCTCCTGGAGTGTGACAAATGACCAGACGGCCCCCGGCGAATTAAAATAGAGCATCGGGATCAGTGCCAGCGCCATCGAAACCAACAACATCTTAATGCTCAGTAGCACCCAGTTGCCCCATTTGTTTTTTGCGTTAGCGATGCGCGCAGACACCTCGTTATTCCAGTCAACCACTGCACGTTTGCCCAGGTGCTTTTCAGTCACGCTATTGGCCCAGCTAGAAAAGGTATTCTGTGGACATGCCCAGCCACAAAAAACGGTGCCCAGCATTGAATACGTAACCACCAGAAGAGAAGCCGCTGTCAGCCAGAAACCAAAGACTAAAAAGAAATCAGCGAACCAGATCTGTCGCCCAAGAATGACGAAACCAGAAGAAACATCAATACGAAAGATACCCAGCATAGGAACCAGGACCAGCAGCACAATAAAACCGAATCTAACCAGGCGGTTTTTCCAGTAGAGCCCTTGCTGCGGGGTTGCTTGTTTTGACCCCGTGGAAACAACCGGGATTTTACTCAAGGCTTCGTTGGCACTCATAATAAATATCTTCCTCGTAACCACCTAAGCTTACCACACCACCTGACGGTTTAGCCCTCAGATAGCTATTTAGCTCGACTCAATAGCTGTGATTTTCATCTGCCATTTTCTCGCCGCCGTCCCCGCATCCCCCCCATTCTTATCGATATAAGCTATTGAGTTTTGATGGTAGATTGGATATAGTCAGCGTTCGGTCTGGCCCGGATGCGGGGACATCAGGCCTGACAATAACAAGATATTTTAGAGGAGAGGGCTATGATTGAGCAAATTGGTGTAAACATTTTGATTCCACTTGGTATATTTTTATTTCTGATCGTTGGTTCGTATCTAGTTTCTGATACTGCATTCAGAGATGTTATCAAGCGTCGCGGTGAAGGCCAATAAGCCAGTCCCCCGACAACGGATAAAAAAATCCCGGCATACCGGGTTTTTTTTCGTCTGAAATTCCTAAAACACCCTTAAATATCACGCCCTAGCGGGCTAATCGCCTTAATTTGCATACGATACTCCTCAGCCTGTACTACATTGCCCTCTCGCAACTCAAGCTGCCACATCGCTTTCAATGCCATCTCGTGATCAGGGCGTACCTGTAGAATCGCCTGCAATGACTGGCGCTCATCTCTGCCCTGAGCCATCATCCCGGAAAAAGTCTGCCACATCGCATCCGCAAGATCAAAGCCAATCCAGTGATCCTGCGGGTTAGCCTCATAGGCAAAGCGTATGAGGCGCTGCGCTTCACTTGAATCACCCTGGATCGATGCTAACCATCCCTGTACCGCTAATCCAGTCGCAACGTAACTACGCTCAAATTGCTCTCGCTGATCATCTGCTATCTGCAGCAATGTCACCGCTTCATCCAGTGATGGGCGTTTATTCAGCAAGGAAGCGAGTAACTGAGGCAAGGCACCCCCATCGCTAAAGCGCAGTCGAGGCAAAGCATATTCCAGTTGAGGTGCCCATTCATCCTGCACCACCCCCTGCCCTTCGTTAATCTGGCCCCAAAAGCGCCCTAGCCAGGTCCAGCCCCCCTCGCCACCGGTCGCTGCTGCCTGCTGCTCAACACTCAGGCGCTTCAAGTTAGCCAATACCGCGGGTGCCCCACCAAACTCACCTTTTGGCCCCACCATCCCAACCCTGAAACCATCAATAAACAGCATTGCCTGCGGAAAAATCTGCTCGAAACTACGCAACACGATACTCAGCGAACGAGCATCAAATTGATTCAGCGCTAGCCACTGTACAAACAGCCCACCGTCACTCAGGCGCTCGCTGGCACGTTCAAATTGCTGTACTGACAGCAGCGCGCTACGCCCAACAAGATCAGGATGGAATAGATCACCGATAATGACATCATACTGGTCACCATCAGCACGCAGAAAACGACGTGCATCATCACGCACAATAGTCATCTGCTGCATGACCCCGCCATTGACTGGCTCAAACAGTTCAGAGGCAGCATCAATCGCTCCTTGAGATAACTCCACGCCAGTACGCATTAAACCGGGATAGGGAAGTGAGCCAGCGGCTGAAATACCCGTGCCAATGCCAAGAAAGAGTACCGATGATGGTGCTGGGTGCAGCAATAATGGCAGGCGCGCCTGGTTCATCTGTGCAACTACCGCAGCGGGATCAGATGAAGCATCCATCCGCTGCAGGTCTCCGAGCAATAAGCGTTGGCCATCCTGACGTTCAATCACATGCGTAATAGAGACGGCATCTTCATGGCGATAAAGATCCTCGGTGCCAACCTGTGTTTGTGGCAACAACACATTCACTGCTGGTAAATGAATCACCGGTGTCGCCAACGCAATCACCAACAATCCCGTCAACCATAACCGACTTGACTGAACCCAGGTCATGCCACAAACAAACAACATCACTCCCGCCAGTATAATGGTGCCTGGCGCACCGATAAGTGGTAGTAAAATGAAGCCGGTCGCAAGTGCACCCAATGCAGCACCAAGCGAATTTGCACCGTATAACTGCGCACCTACCGACCTGCTTTGTGACTGCTCGCCAGACTGATGATACGCAACCAGTAGCGGTAGCCATGCGCCTAACGCCAATGTTACCGGTAGTGTCAGCAGTGCCAATATAAGCGATTGTCGCCATAGCGCATCAAATAACGATTGATACTGCGCATCCTCTGCCCACTCAGCAAGGTAAGGCAAACCCCATAGCGTCAGCACCGCAAATGTTGCAGCAATCACAGGTAATAATGACAACCAGTTCGATGATGAATGCCGCCGTACCAACGCGCTACCCAATGCGATACCCACTAAAAATATCGCCAGCATTACCGCCAGCACATATTCTGTTCGCAACAAAATCATGCCAAAGAGCCGCGTCCAGGCTACTTGAAGAATCAACGCAGCCGCACCAATCCCGGCGTATGCAAGCAGATAACGACTCGCTAGCCATTGCGTGGTTGTATGAGAACCGTTTTCCTCACAAGGTATTGCTTTGGTACCACGCGAAAGTAGAAATATCATCAGGGCAACAGTAAACCCTAGTATCGCAACAAGACGAATCGACACCGTCCAGCCAAATAGTGGTAACAACCCAAGCGGCACTAACGCACCAAGCGCACCACCCAATGTATTCAGTGCATAGGCCTTACTAAGCGAGACGTCACTATCCACGATCATTGCAAGCACCATTGGAAAACCAAGCCCTAAAGCAAACGCCGGGATAAATAAAACAAGAAAGACAACCAGCCCCTGGAGTCCATACCACTGCAGCAGACCACCATCCTCTGCGCTCATTCCGATCCATAAATCAATCGCCTGAAAAAGCTGTGGTGTAAACCAGGCAAACAGAGCCACGGCGACTTCGAGTAAAGCAAGAATTAAAAGGGGGTTACGTAATGTCTGTACGAAGCGCGCACCAAGCAAGCTACCACCACCCAGACCCGTCATGAACGCAGAAACGGTAACAACAATACCAAAGATGCTAACGCCAAACTGAAGCGATAACATGCGCGCCCACAACACCTCATACGAGAGTGCTGCCATACCAGACATTGCATAAACGATCGCGAGCGACCAGGCCCACCATACGCTTCTTTTTTGAATGGAATACAACAAAGTTTACCCCACTTATCCTTTGAAACAATTGCCACTGCAAGCCCGTCATAAAAAAGGGCTAGAGCAAATAAACCAGGGTATCAGCGACTAGAGGGAAACATCAACCGCGCCATGGAGGCGCGTTGAAGATTTACAGTTTAAAGGGAAAAAACCAGACAATTGCGGTTACCGCATGCGCGAATGCCAGGAAAACCGTAAAACCTGCGGAAATCATATGCGGTACAAAAAGTTTTTTACCAAATAGCGCCATCCGTAAACCAATCACAGCTGTCGTCACGATTAATATTAATAAGAGAACACCCATGTAAAATAGAATCTTATGTTTCTGCTCATCATCAATCGCAACCGCCTCACCAAGTACTTCTTCTTTATCAATAAAAGGCGCGAGTACCGCATGAGAATTATCGGCACCTGATTCATCGGCGGCAAGCACAGACGTACTCATGCTTGAGAGCAGCACCGATGTTAACAAAACAAATAGCATTGAAACCCGAGATAAAAATTTCATTAATCAGTCGACTCACTCTGTTTTGCTCGATCTTTGGAGGCTGCTAGCCTGGCTTCTTCTCTTTTACGAGACTCAGGTGTCGTACCTGCAAATTTCCAGTAAAGGACAGCCATTAATATCGCAGGAATTAGCACCATTGGCAGTAAAAAAAGGAAGATCATCCATGGCGTATCAATCGTCACATGCAACCAACGATAACTGTCAGCGGCCAAACAGACGGCAGGCGCTGCGGCGAGACCGGCAACAAAAAAGATAGATAAAATGCGTTTCATATTAAGACCTGTAAATTACGGTGTTTGAGCACACCTAAAGCCGAAAAAATCAGATGCAAAATTCGGCCATGCATAGTTTCGATGGTATGTAGCAGTCGAGAATGGGTCTCCTTTCCAGGAGCCACCACGTAGCACCTTGTAAGGTAGGTCCGTCGCTTCAAATTCGGCCATTTTCATCGCCTTAGCAGCACCCTGGCGCGGTTCTTTAGCCCTTTTCGCTACAAATATATTGGTAGGCGCCGCGCTGCCTTCATAGGCAGTAAAATCATCGGAGGTCCACTCACTCACATTACCAACCATATCAAACACACCATAAGGACTAACGCCCTCTGGGTAGGCATCATAAACAGTTGTACTTCCAACGTTATAATAGGTATTGAGTCGATCAGGCTCCATAGTATCACCCCAGGGCCAACGCCTTCCATCGGTACCACGCGCTGCTTTTTCCCACTCAGCTTCCGTTGGTAGGCGTTTACCAGCCCATGCCGCGTAGTCGGATGCATTTTGCCATGAGACCATCGTTACAGGATGAAGCTCCTTGCCTTCAGCAATTTGTCCATCCTTCCAGTCAAGCGGTGGACGATGTCCCGTTGCTGCGACAAAGCGAGCGTATTGCGCATTGGTTACCGCATATTTATCAATTCTATATGCATCTGTATAAATGCTGTGTTGTGGGCGATTATAAATATTCGACTGCTTACGATCTGTGCCCATTAGAAACTCACCTGCGGGTATCAGAATTGTTTGATCAACCTCCGCCCACTGCTCTGGCGTTAAAAGCGCTTCAGCTTCGTCAATCTTGTAGCTCGTCTGTTGCTCAACACCAAACTCAAAATCCACCTGCCTGAACAACTCCTCACCAGCCGCACGAATATGGTCATGCTCATCCGCCAGGTCGATACCCGCTTTATCACGCATGTCATGCATTCGATTAGAGCCAAGCTCCAGCACGTGAATTGTTCCACCAACGAGAGAAAGTACAATGCATGTCACAAAGGTCGCGCCAATATAACGCTTGCGGATCATCCGCTGCTCTTCATTCAAAGGCACCTGGTTATTTATCATATTCATAATTACTACGTATCTTATGTCATCATTAGGAAAAATAATTACACGTTATCTGATGAATCATTCTGTTTTTTCTGGTAACGCTTGTGGAGTTTTGATTTGGCCGAACGGCCATAAACCTTCTTATTAACAATTTCACCTATCACACCGCCAATCGCTGCAGCTTCAACCGCCAGAATCACTATCAGAATCCAGTAACCTACTGGTAACAACGTCACTCCGTCTGGCAAATCAAATCGAACGTCATGGATTGCATTATACTCATACACCCTGACAATAATGGGTGAGAAGTAAGCTAATATTTTACCCCCCAGGCCAAATATCAGTGAAACGATAACACCCGCTACAAATGGGACAAAGAATAAAGTAATGATCCACATCGGGTTAAATGTCTGAACGCCATAAAACACCTCTAAACTTATTCCCATCAAGCGATCGCCGACATAGATAACTGCCGCACCAACGAGCACAGCAAATATACTCCATACGATATCTTTGGGAGACATTCTAACGATGGATCTAAACGACATAATATCTACTCAGGTTGATACGCTTCACCGGTACGTTTCTCATATGCTGCTTTCCGCGTCTCTTCAAGATACCAGTCCTCTACCTTAAGACTCGCCATGTACGCGGCTAACACCCTACGCTCCTCTTCAGGAAGATGCGAAAATGAAGGCATCTGAAAACGAGCCTTTAACCTTGATGGAATGATTTCCTGCGGATTTTCTGCAGAAAAATAATCATAAAACCACGCTTCTTCTCTCAGTGAACCAATACCATCTAACGATGGGGATGGAACATTTTGAGTCAGATTGTTTAAAAAGAAAAGTTTATGACACTCTTTACATGAATTTTCTCTCAACAACTTACCCGCTTTGCTTTTCAGCTCTATAGAGGCCGTCGTGTAATATGGGATTCCAGGATCTTCTTCAGTAATATTTGCGGTCTGCCATACCTGATTGGTAATGGATACAATCGCAATTAAACCGACCAGACCAAAAATTACTTTTTCACCTTTTTTCATTTTGTTTTTCTAGCTTCTGCTCTGCCCGTTTTTTCAATACGTCTTCGCGTAGTTTTTCCTGTTTTTTCGTTACTTCTTTATATTTTTTAAAATCTTCATCGCTCATTTTATCGACATCGTCATCATCAAAAACAACGTATTTGATATCTTCATCAAACTGGTTGTTTTTGAATCCCCAGCGGAGCAGAAATGCTGCTCCGATTAAAATACCGGCAGCTGCCACCATCCATAAGTAAATGGTCCAGCCATCCGGCAATGATTGCATATATTCTTTCACATTCCACCCCTACAATAAGTACCCTTCAATAAGCTGTAACCAGCCCATTCCGATTGCGATAAAAATCCCTGATATTATCGCGCCAAACATTACCTTTTCGCCAGTTTTTAACTTGTTTTTATTATCTTTTCCTCGAGGTAAATAAAAATAAATTATCATCGAAAAGAAAATAAGTGATATGACTAAAAATACAAATATACCAACACTGAATGATTGAGAGCGCAGCCCCTCAATACTCATATCAATTCCAAGTAGCCTATTATCAGCAACTTCCTGAACCGTAAACATGGCCTCATTGAGATATAGCCAAAGCTTAGCCAAGAATGAACTATTACCAATTAAATCAAAAATCATTTCATAAATACACTTTTGTTCGCGAACAGTACCATACTAAAGTACTGTAAATTATATCCCATTGACAATTGACTGTCGCTCAAAAAAAAACCGCTCTAACGAGCGGCTTTTCTTTCAACTAAAAGAACCTTTAGTTGAAAACATCATCACTACCTTCAGAAGCATTATCTCTATGCTCCTTCCAGTAACTATCGACAAAGAAGATGCCATATAATGCCGGCAGAATAAGTACAAATATAATAATAGTACCAAAGACTGTAGGTCCGTGATCAATATCTAACATTACAATTCTCCCATTATTACTTGGTGTTTGACATATCAGGCTTGCGACTGAAATGTGGTAGGCGCTTACAAACAAAGAAAGCAAAGATAATAAAGTAGGTTACATAGAATACATCAATTGTGTATCCCTTATCCCACCAGGGCTGTTTTCTTTCAGGCGAACCATCAGCAGTAGGATTACCTTCAAAATTAGCTAAGACGATTGTATCAGCTAACACTGAATAATAATCCAGAGGATATTTACCAGATGCCTGTGCTTCTTTGATTTCAGGGGCGATGTTTAGAAGGTCATCCCAACTAATAGGATGGCGTTCTAACGATGCTTTTACACGTGAATCAGCCCTTTGATATGCGATTTCATCGATTCTGGCCATCTTAGCGACTGGATCTTCGATCGCCTGGATTTCTGGGGTATCCATTAGTGCAACATGCTCAACAAAATCATGTGCGGTAGGACGCTGCCCCCAAATAGGCATTGTTACCAAAAACGCAGTCAAAATAATCAAAGCCATCAGAAGCACCAATGGGAATGGTAAGCGGTTATTCCCTTCCCATAAACCGCCGTGTTTCTCGGCCTCCCAAAGTTCAATTATTCTATTCTGCTCAGCCTCGTCAGAGAGAGAGTAGAACGGTTGGTCAAATTTAATAGCCATTAATATTTCTCCCCAATTTTACTTAAGACTCGTTAAGATCCAGTCGACAAGTGCGCGGACTTCAGAATTACCAGCATATTCTGGAATTTCAGGCGGATAGATCCTGGTTCCAGCACGGTATTCTTTATATTCAGTGCGCCATTTGTCGAAATCAATCTTATTACCATGTGCGTCTGTTTCACCCCAAAGGTAATCAAAACGCGGCATGATAGAGTTAGGCTGAACAAGACGTGGATTGAAGAAATGCATATCCATCCATTCTCTTGACGAGTTACGCGAAGCGACGTGTAGTATATCTGGTGCTTTACGATCAGAACCAAAAGCGGTAGGCATTTCACCGTTGAAATCGCCTAGCATTGGAGGTGCACCAAAGATCTGCCAATCCTGTGTTTGCTCAGGCAGAAGTGTATGACACCACCAGCAACCCTCGGTGATATATACAGTTTTACCTTTACCTACGTAACGAGTATTTTCGTCTGTAGCCGCGCGCAATGTATCAGCTGGCGTCCAGCCTTTAAGTGCCGTCAGGTTTTCGATGTAATCCCAGTCTTTACCGTTTACTTCACCACGATTAATAGCGAAAACTGCACCCTGTGCTTCAGTTGCTTCACCCATTTTACCAACGCTCAAGCTCAACTGACTTACAGTTGGCCCTGTGTTAGCAGGATGACGCACGGCCGGAGCAAATGGTACGCCCGGTTCGTATACATATGCACGCATTGGCGGATCAATCTTTTCACCGGTTTTTGGATCTTTGTCCAAAATTACGGTAATCGGCTTGTTCGCACCCGTTACAGTTGGATCTTCATAACTAAAGCCAATAACACGACCATTAGATAATGATTTATCCAGACCAACCCATGTTGACTCCGCTGAACGAAAGTCAAAACTTGGGAACATCAGCGTAATTGTCATCGAGAGACCAAGCATCCCCCCGATGGCCGCTGCCCCTAATTTATGTTGTTGAAATGCCACGTTATATACCCTCCCATTTATCTTTTTTATCCCCTCTCACTCTGCAATTTACTTGCAAAGTGAGAGGGACACGTATGATGATTGCGAACTATGTTCTAGCGTTCGTAAGCCATCTCGTGGGCATAACGACCGGCTGGAACCACGGTTCCTTCACGAGCGGTCATATACATATTGTAAAGCCATACCAGGTTACCGGTAAATACCATCGTACCGCCAACCCAACGGGCGATCATGTATGGATGCTCTGCAACCACTACGTCAATGTATGGAACTTCGTAGATCTTACCTGCGCCCTGAATCAGACCAGCAATAGTCATAGAGATCCAGTAGATACAGAATCCAATCAGTACAAACCAGTAATGGAAGTTAGCTAATGCCAGAGAGTACAGTTTTCTTCTCAGGATCTGCTGTAGACCGAAGTATACCGCTGCGATTTCCAGGAATGTAGACATACCCAATAGTGCCAGATGAGCATGAGCAACAATCCAGCCTGTACCATGTATATACCAGTTAATTGCACGAGTTTGCTGGAAACCACCTTGCATGTTCAACGGAATTGCAAGCAGTACACCTGTGATAGAGAATTTTGTTTCAATATTCTCAACAAACATACTCCATTTGCCCTTCATGGTTAGCAGGATATTCGCTACGAAAGCAACTGCTGGGATCAGAATTAATACACCCTCTACAGATGCAAAAGACTTCAGCCATTCTGGCAGTGGTGCAGACATCAGATGATGCGATGCAGGTGTTGAATAAAACGCGATGATTGACCAGAAATGAAGGTGACCAATTCTATGAGAATAGAGTGGGTTACCCGTCAATTTTGGAATCGTGTAATACGCAATCGCTGCAGCAACCGGTGTAATCCACAAACCTAGCACGTTATGCGCAAACCAGAACGTCATATAAGCTTCAGTCAAACCGGTCAGGTTGAATAGCTCTGGAGATTGGCCAACAGCAAAGACGACTATAATAAAAAAGACGCATGCGCCAAAGAACCAGTTAGTAATATAGATACCCTGCGTTCTACGATGTGCGATGGTCATCCAGACGTTGATACCTAGCGGGAGAAGAACACCAAACATGATGGCCAGATCAACAGGCCAGATAATGTCAGAGTACTCACGACCAGAAGTGATACCCATCCATAATAGAAATAGACCTAGTGATAGACCAACGTTCCAGATGAATGCATTCCACAACCCCAGTTTCTCAGACCACAGCTTGGTGTTACCCAATGCTGGCGTCATGTACATCATGGTCATCGCGAATGCCATCGAAATCCAACCAAGAATTACAGCTAATACGTGCACCTGACGCATATGGCCAAAAGCAAACATTTCCGAACCAGTTACCCAGTCTGGAAATGCCAGCTTAGCGGCATTGAAGGAACCTAGCCCCGTCCCTATAACAAACCAGAAAATTGCAGAAAAACCAAAGAATACCGACGACGAACCTGCCGGGATATCTTCGTTTTTTGCAAATAAATATTTAATTAGCATTTACCCTCTCCTCCATAAATCGCAATTTATTCGGTTCAGTTCAACTGGCCGAATTTAATGCTTTTATCACTCTGTTGTTTTGTTCAGTAGATACCAAGAGAACCACATACTCGAGATCGCTAAGAGAATTCCGCACCCACCTGCAAATGTTGCCATTTTACTCCCCCTTCTACTTAATCTTTAAAACGAATGTCTAAAACTAAATCTAAAAACACAAATACTACCAGGTACCGCTAGACTGTCCGCGTGCTTCCAGTGCGCCATGCTTCTGCAATGCCAGGCCAGTAATAATCGCAAACGCGAGACCAAAGACCAACATTACCCAGTCAATAAAGCCAGTGAACGTAGATGGGTTGTATGCTTCCATACCCCAACCGCCCCAACTTTCAAACGGACCACGACCTACAGCACACATCATAGCAGCGCCAAACACGCTTCCGTTACCCATGCCCGTTGTAAATGCAGCAATTAGCAGTACCCAAAAGGTATTGCCTAATGACAATTTATTTTTCATCTCCACCCTCCCATGTCGATCTTTATTATCGTACGTACAATTGATAGTTATCGCTTGTGTATACGCACACCTCTCCTCTCCCCCTATAAAATGCGCTTTACTCTCAATTTCAAGAGTATTCCCCAACCACTGTTCCGGATCAGGTAATTACACTTCTGTTCCGAGGCTAAAAACTCACCAAGGAGACAGGGAACTTGATCGAAGATATTGACACATGTAAGTCAATACCGTCAAGGTCTTTGTGACAAATATTCAGAGGCGATTAACTCTATTTTTCACGGGAAAACCAGGCAATCCACCATCATTTTATTGACTGCCATTCATGTCACATAACACGCTGTTCGCGCTCTGTTTTTTCATACACTCGACTGCGAGTTAAAATAGACTAGCGGCTAGTGATCGCGGTGACAATTTCATATATCATGAAGATTCAGTTTGTTTGGTTTTTCAATACAAACACACGGATCAACTAAGGCTCAACAATGAAAGAAACCATCATTTATTTAATTGTAGCAATCAGCTCGCTACTTCTAATGGCATACACCGTCCATATGTTTGTAGGCGGCCTCGTAGAAGAAGAGACTCAAGATATGATCACCATTATCGTGCTTGGTATTACAGTAATTGTTATGGCTTTTTTAGGGTGGGATATTGTTAGGCGGCGCACTGGAGGCAGCTGATGATAATCGGCAACACCATCATCCGACCTGCTTAGCGCGATGGGGAAGGGCTAGCCATAGATCCGTAGGAATTCACGTAGCTCCTTATATTCACCCACATCGGCAAATTGCCCACGATGAAATACATACTGGCATTTCTTGCCATTCAGGTCTAAGCCAGTAATAGCAAAGCTCTTGCCCGCGAAGTCTGGAAAATATCTAACACCCTTTACTAACTCAACCTGCTCGCCACTGCGCAGACCGCATAAAATCCGCTGTTTATCTGCATCAATACTGATAGGAGATGAGCCAGTCAGCATCATTCGGGATTTAAGTATCCGATTTGTACCCGCCATCAAGAAGAAGGTTGCCATAAACATCAATAGATACGCCCAGTTCTTATCTGCGGTGTACCACATCTTAAGTGCAATAGAGACTAGAAAAATGACTGTCGGGACATAAAGCGCGAGATCCCAATACATTCCGGTCTTATCTTGAACAAGCGAAACCTGGTACTGCTTCTTAGCCACTACAAAAACTCCTGTAAATTAACTTTGAGCGGCCAGCAGCGGCTGCAGTGCAAGATCAATTTCATTGTAGAGCAGGCGACCTGCACGCTTAAAAACAACTTTCTGATTTTTATCAATCACAAATGTCCAGGGATCACCAGTAACCTTATATTCGATGAATGCCTCAGGATTCTGATACTGATCCATATGAACAATAATTATTTCTGATTCATACTTGTTCAAAATCCCTTTAAGTACCTGCAATTGCTTATCACACACGGTACAGTGGCCAGGTGTTGCAAATTCGACAATTACTGGCTTTCCTTGTGTTAGTGCATCATCAATAGAGTATTGATACATCCGTTCGTCAGGATAGCGGTAGGTCGTAATACGGCTAAAATCACCATCAACATCGGCAAGTGTTTTTGTTTTTAAGCTAGGGGCCGGTTCACCCACCCTGAGCGTGGTATCGCTGATTGTAAGACAAGCAGAAAGAGCAGTTGTAATGCCCGCAATTAATAAAAAACGATTAAACCTTCGCACTATCTCTAACATAATCTTTCTCCCATCCCATACATGTTCGGAAAATATTGTATCCCCAGATAATATTTGCTACTAGCACGAGGAGTCCAAACATCCCGACTGTTATCATAATCGGGCGTACAATTGCACTGGTTTCAGCTGGTGACATTGTCATACTCGCGATCCCACCCATCACCCCTGCCGCTACAAATGAGGCAACCATTCCCAGCAAGCCAAAATTATGCATCCAGAAATGTATTTTTACTAATTTAAAACTATAAATAGGACGCCTTACTAGCCGAGGAATAATATAGTAGATCGAGCCAAATATCGCCATCTCTACCCAGCCTAACAAATTAAGATGGCCGTGGCCCAGCATAATCAAATTACCATGCGGACGGTGGTTAATAAACTCCCTTAAATCGGGAAACATACCCACTACAACACCCCATGAAAAACCAATGATGCTGTAGATCACACAGGCGTAAATAAACCACAATGTGTATTTACGATAATCCTGCTCTCGCTCATGTGTCCAGGGCCTATCGCGCATCAACTACGTCCTCTTCGGCTTCCGCTTCTTCACGTTTAATTCGATCACGCACATCTTCATACCTGTCCTTCCACCCTTCAGGCGCCCAGGCACCCACCATTCCATCAATAAACTCTGATCGCTCTGGTGGGGGTATCTTTGAAACAGAAGAACCAGCAACAGCCTTTAGTTCTGAAAGAAATACAGCAATAGGCCTAATCTTATCTTCAGAAAGTCTGGAAACGATCCTTCCTGCCTCCTTCCCAATGCCATGATCAATCGTTGCACCCTCATAAACTTGCTCTGGGTTTAATAAAAATGCCTCTAACCAATCAACACTTCTTTTTGATCCAACGCCATCCAGAGATAACCCCATACTGGTACCACTACGTAGCGCACGATGACAGGCATTACAGTTTGCTTTCATGTAATAGCCGTGCCCCTCCTTCCCTTCTTTAGAAAAATTAAAAAATGTCGTCTGTGTGAACATGGGTTTATCAGATGTCAGACGAACGCTTTCCAGCACTACATAGCCAATTGCAGCGAGGCAGAAGAATGCGCCAAATATACCCAGCAATATTTTCTCACCAGATTTTAGAGGTTGTTTTTTTGCCATGCTAGAAAGTTTACCAATTCAGAGTAATGACGCCATTCAGCGCTCATATGTGTAAATTTTACAGAAAAAAAAGGGCAGGCTTATTTGCCCGCCCTTTCTTCCAATTTTTACGATTTCTTTACTACAAACCTTTTTAGTGAAATGTATAAGGCGTGTGGATGTTACCTGGTGTGCTATTTTTGGCCGTCGTCAGGTATGCAGCTGCATTGTGAATGTCATCATCAGTCATTTTTCTGGCAATCGCACGCATCTGGCCCATTGGGTCATTTGCACGACTTCCATCACGGAACTTTTTCAGTTGACTGACCAGGTAAGTATAACGTTGGTTCAGAATCACTGGATAAATCGGTGGTGCACCGCGACCCGCATGACCATGGCATGATTTACATGCGGACAGCTCAGGACTACCAATTTCTACCAAAGACTTACCGAAGTTAGTTTTACCTGTGGCAACACCATTAGTAGTCAGTTCTTTAAGATCAGAACCGGCAAAGCTATTACGCTTCTGTGATAGATATGTGGCCACGTCTCTACGATCCTGTGGACTCATGCCTTTCGCATTGGCATTCATTACAAACATGGTTTCATCCATACGTTTGTCAGTTGCAAAATCTTCCAGCTGTTTCAGCAAGAATGTAAAACCCTGACCAGTCAGGCGCGGTGTGCCCAGGTTGTCATCCCCGTCACCGTCCATACCATGACATGAATTACAGGCAGGAACATCGCCCTTACCCTGTTCAAAGATGGTTTTACCATTGTTGACGTTGCCATCCCCTTTCGAGTACTGAGCAGCTGACATAGCCGTTGTTGGTGCAAGCGTGCCTGCAACAAACGCCATGGCTGACATCAATATTAAGTACCTACGCATTTCAAGACCCCTCCCAAATTTTATACATTTTTTTCCAGATGATCTTGAGAATTTATCGTACCTATCTTACTTGAAGGTGCGAACAGGCCCTCGCCATCAAACGTCATCCGGCTAAACTTAAATGCTATTTTTTTTACGAATTCATTTTCAGCATTACTGCCGCCAGGCCAAAAGCCAAGATAAACCAAAGCAGGTACAGTGTTGCAATCGCTGGTGTCTCTAACATTTCCAATCCCTCCTAACAAAGCCTCAAAAATAGTGCTAATTGCGACGAATTCTTAAATGATTCGCGCATTATACCCCCCAAAATCTTAAAGTAGACGATCCCATGCATGCACTGCATGTCTGGTCGAATACCCAAGGATGATGATATATAACATGACCAATCAATTTAGTTCAAGCTCTAAATCCCTTTAAATTGCTGAGCACCTGATAAAACCCGCTATGCCCACACGCTATACCCTTAAATTTTGATTCCGATAAAAAAATCATTATTGCAAGCTCAGCGCGGCACCATGTCAAAGTTGCCACGTACTGATCCCCATCCTCTCGTGTAATATAAACTAACCGCCAGGCGCTGACAATCGAACATTTCAGACTAAAACTACGATGTGTAGAGTTATTGACATCACCCTTGCAACCCAGGTACTCTCTACATCTTAAGTTAAGTAAAAGAAGGCTTGATCTGGTACGAATATAAGTAAGATCAGGCTAAAAATTTAGATATTTATTGGGAGGGGATTGATCATGGGCGCATTTCCAGCAGCAACAATTGTAATAGTTTTGAGTATATTTGTACTTATGCCTCTACTGCTTGCTAACTAAGGGTTCCTGGCTACATTTGTAGAATCAAGTTAAGCAGATAGAAGACACGCCCCAATGGGGCGTGTTCTGTTTTTAGAATCTCGTAAATCGAAATAAGTCACCAGGCCCTCCGCTCGAACTAAATACCATTTTTTTTATTTCTACCGGCGAGGGTTCTCTGCCACTACGATTTGCTAAACGCAGGTGCCTATATAGTATCGTCTGATATCAAATTTATTTACCCGGAGAGAACATGCGCGTCGCTATCCCTGAAAAATACCTGAGGCTGATTATACTCGCAATCTGGATTGCCGCTCTTTTCTGGGGATTTAACCTCATTAACCTGACACCATACGGCCTCAATGAAGGCGCGGCAAAGGCGCTGATTTTTCTCTGGTCGATTATCGATCGCATCGCAAACCCGGTCGCCACTTTTGGTACGCCCGATATGCGTGCCATTTTACTACTACCCGTCGCTATCTACTGGTCTGGTAGCATCCTTGCCACCAAAATATTTGCCGCTATGCTGGCATTTTTTGGCGCGCTCTTCCTCTATTACTGGGCACGCAAAGAAAACCATGAATCGGCACTGATGTCCACCGCACTACTGCTGATCTGCCCACTGACCATCACTCAAATCAGCTCAGTTGGTACAGGCCCAATGCTGCTACTCACATTCGGCATCGGCCTGTGGGTCAGTAACACCTATCGTGCCAAACCACGCCCACTTGGCGGCTGGTTCTTTATTCAACTGCTGGTTGTGATCACCGCGGTGAGTTTACACCCCGCGGGTCTTGGCTACGCGCTCGCGCTCGCATGGCTCTGGATCAGAGACCCGCTGAACAAGCAACAGCGCAGACAGATACTGGTTGGCCTGGCAATTGCCATTCCGCTAATCATGACTTTTCAAAGCGGCTGGCAAAAAGATATCGTCTGGTTTAGCAATCCGATCATCACCCTCTCTAACGCCCTGCAAAATGGGGCCGTGGAATTTGGTGGGCCGGCAGGCTGGATTAGCGGGTTCATTGTTATGCTACTCCTCATCATCGTCATCATCAAAGATCGCGCATTTCTGTTTAACGACCTGATGGGTAGCGCACTACTATTTG
Organism: Gammaproteobacteria bacterium; assembly: GCA_021648525.1. Classification (GTDB taxonomy): domain Bacteria; phylum Pseudomonadota; class Gammaproteobacteria; order SZUA-140; family SZUA-140; genus SZUA-76. The sequence goes on along the minus strand of JAKISP010000003.1, from coordinate 7,727 downwards.
CAACCCTCATTGGACTGGCCGCGGCTACCCCAGAATGGGCGCTGGTTGCGATTGCACTACTACTATATCGCGGCCTCGCACTGCTGGTCTCCTTCAACCAATCCTTTAACAGCCAGAGCCTGATGGGCCAGCGCGGTATCGTACTGGTTGTTTTGATGATCATTAGCAGCACTTTTATGCTGGCCGATAAGCAGTATCGCCAGATTTTACACAGCGAGCTATTGTCGCCCACGGACGACCTCATCCAGCAACTTGCCGCCGAAGCAGCAGACCCAGACAAACCATTTCAAGCTGCCAGCCAATGGCCAGCACGCACCATGCTGGCGTCTCGTCGTGATGTATTCCCGCTACCCTACGCTATTGAAGATAACGCGGAATTTCTAAGTAGCATTAAAGGGATCACTCACCTGATCTTTGACCATACGCTAGAGGCAAATTTAGGGCTCAGTAAAAACATCTCAGAACTCAGCGGCATTGCAGAAACGATGTCGCTGCAGGAAGCGGGCGTGGTAATACGCATCAAAGAAGAGACCCCAGCAGATCCGTTTGGCACGTCATCACACGCACCGACAGCCGATGCGATAACTAAAGCAGAGGGCTTAAACTAATATCTCAACGCTGGCAGCGCCCACAGTACCAGGTGGAGCGCTGTCCCTGCACAATCTGCCGAATCACCGCACCGCACTGCACACACGCGTCGCCACCCCGACCATAGACCTGGAGACACTGCTTAAAGTAGCCGGGTTCACCCGCACCATTATAAAAATCTCGTAACGTGGTGCCACCCTGTTTGATCGCCGCCGCCAGCACCGACTTAATCGCGACCACCAGTCGCTCACAACGTGCGCGTGAGATGCGTTTCGCTGCGCGCGCCGGGTGAATTCCGGCACGAAACAGCGCCTCGCTAGCGTAAATATTGCCTACACCAACGACAACCTGGCCATTCATAATGAGTTGTTTAATCGCAACACTGCGCTGCTGCATAATTTTATAGAGATAATCGACATCGAACTCATCTTCGAGTGGCTCCACTCCAAGCTTCATGATGAGTGGATGTTGCAACGGGTCGTGCGTCGTCCACAACACCACCCCAAAACGGCGCGGATCGCGATAACGCAGCGACTGCCCACTCGCCAGCAGGAACTCAACATGATCATGTTTTTCAAGCGGTATACTCTGATCAACCAGGCGCAGACTACCGGACATCCCAAGGTGAATAATCGCGGTACCACTCTCGCTCTTCAGTAGCAGGTATTTTCCTCGGCGCTCAACCGCCTGGATTTTTTTATTTTTCAGCCCCGCAGCCAATCCTGCCGTCACCGGCTGACGCAACTTGCGCTGATAGACCTTTACCCCAACCACACGCTGCCTCAACAGATGTGGCTCAATGCCTGCCCGCGTAGTTTCGACTTCAGGTAACTCAGGCATCCTCACCTTCTATCATTGCTAACAAATGCTCGCCCTCTTCTTCAGTGAAGTGGTAACGTACTCCGCGTTCAGGTACACCCAGGATAAACTCCGGCTCACGTAACAGGATATCTAACGGCAACGCCGAGCCATCACTCAGGATTAACGTCAGTGATTCGCCATCGCTATCCGGCACTTCATAACGCGATACACGCCGCGCATGCGCCTCACCCCACGCCTCAAGCGTAAGCTCATCGCTCACGACTCGATGATCAAACCGCACCTCAACTAACTCACTTTGCGGTGAAAGCAGCTCCAGCGCAACAAAATCATACGGCGACATCAACAAATAGTGTTGAACCCGATCCGATAACAGATGCACGGTTTGACCCAGCAACACATAGCGATAACCATTTAATGGTTCAACAGCGCCAAAGGCGTAACGCTCACCATCAAGCGATAACCAGATCTGTGGCGACGACAACTCATATTGGCTCAAAGCCCCCTCAACCGCCGGAAAACTGGAATGACTCTCCGCCCGGCGTAATTGCAACAGAGGCTCAATCCGAAATGGATTGGCTGGTAAGCTGATCGGCGCCGTTAATTGCCAACCACTCTCACTGCGCACAAACGTAATGGTCTCTCGTCCTGGCCGCTCAATTTTCACTCGCTGTACCTGTTCCGGCAGCGCCTGAGAGAGCGTAGCCGGGAGCGGTTCATCAAGCCCCGGACGCAGGTAGGCCAACGCAGCCAACCCCACCACCACTAGTAACAACAGGAGATTCAATAACCCGCGAGCGCGCATTCAGACCCTCATCGACGACGACGTCGCCACCAGATAAAAAAACCACTGCCAAGTAGCAGTAACGGTAATGCCACTAGAAAGGCCAACCCTACCATCGCCAGCTCAAATTCATCCATATCCAGTGTGATATCAGATGAACTTTGTGCCGGTATCGACAACAAGGTATCATCATTCACCAGCCAGTTAGCGATATTCATTGCCAGCTGTAGATTGCCGCCCACACCAAGATAGCCGTTCGACAGAAAATCGCCATCGCCAATCACCACCACGCGCTGCTGCGCATCATCACCCTCACGACTGAGCGCCACCCCAAGATTTAGCGGCCCAGCAATATCACCCGCATCAAAACCGATACTACCTGCGATTTCACCATTCTCGGCCCAGACATTCGATAACGTCTTCAACAATGTCACCGGCTGCCACTCACCAGCATCACTAATCTCAATGCCGCGCGCCATCGGGAACAGGGTGTTGAAGTCAAAATCACTCACCACCGGGTGGGCACCATAACTCGCCACCAACACCATCCGAGGATCATCGGTACCAAACAGCTGCATCCCAACCTGTGAGACATTGGGGTCGATAATGGTGCCCGATAGAAACTCAACCCCCATCTGCTTACCAATCCCCGACAGCCCAAACAGTTTGCCTGGATCCACCAGCCACAACAAATTACCGCCACGATCGAGATAACCCTGTATTGCCACCAGTTCAGCTGGCAGCAGATCTGCCTGCGGCCCCGCAATCACCAACAGAGAGGTGTTAGCGGGCACAACTGCCTCGCTGGCCAGGTTCAAGCCGTAAAGCTGCGCGCCCTTCGCCTGAAGTTGCTGCGCCCAGGTAGCAAGGTCGTAGGTTGCCGCCCCAAGAAAATCGCGTTCGCCATGCCCCTGTAGAAAAGCGATCTTACGCTCACCACCACGCAGTACCTTTTGCAGCGCATTGCTGATTCCCTCTTCCGAGATATGTTTAGTCCGCGCTTGCTGCCCTCCAGACTCAATCACCATCTCACCTTCAGTGGTGATATTCATTTCGCGCACCCGCTGCGGATCGGCATCGGGGTTTACAAATTTCAGTTCAATATCTGCTTTATAACGCTGATAGCGCGCCACCAGCTCGCTGATATGTTTGCGCAACATCGGTGTCTCGCGCACAAAAATGGTGATCACCACCGGTTGCGAGATCTCACCCAACAACGCCACACTGGTTTCCGATAACGTATTACGCCCATTCTCAGTCCAGTCTGCATGATAGTTATACTGGGTACTCAACCAGCCAACCAGACCAATCGCACCGAGAAACAGCACCACAAACAACAGGTTCTGCAACAACATCAAACGGCGGGATTTAAGCGTGACTTTCATTAGTGCTGTGTCCGCTCTGCATCCAGCCGACGAATCGACAGGACCAGGAATACCGTAATAAATAACAAGTAGTAGATGACATCTGCACTATTGAAAACACCTTTTAATAGTGCCTCGTAATGGCGCAGGATGGATAGATACGCCAGCACATCGCTGCCGTTCCCACCATCCGCATTGTTACCCGCCCAATCCAGAATCCACAGCAACAACAACACCCCAAAGGTACTCACAGCCGCAATCGTTGGCTGCGCGGTGAGTGATGACATAAACAACCCCACCGCCGCAAAACTCGCCAACAGCAGAAACAACCCAAGCGTGGCAGCCGCCAGTACTCCAAAGTCGAGTGAGCTACCTAATAGCAACGTCAACGGCATCATCAAGATCATCAGTAACATAATTAACAGAAAGGTCATCACCCCAACAAACTTGCCCAGTACAATTGAACTCATTGAGATCGGCGCAGCAAAAAGCAACGGCAATGTTTGATTTCGGCGCTCATCACTAATCAAGCGCATGGTAATCAACGGCACAATCAACAACAGAATCATCGCCGCATTGCCGAACAATGGCACCACCACTATCTCAGTAATACCCGGCGCTCCCGGCAGGGTCGGTAGGCGCGGTTGCAACTGCATAAAAAAATCGATCTGCGCCAGAAACATATAGGCAAGGATCAACTGCACCACCGCGAGGATAGACCACGCCAGCGGTGACAAAAACAATCCACGCAATTCACGTCCAGCAATCGTAAAGATCATGCCGCCTCACCTTTGCCGCCATGCTTGCCAGACTCGCCATGTGCGTGGGCATCACTGCTAGTGATATCCACAAATACCTGCTCCAGTGTCATCCGCTCTGGGGTCAACTCATGCAACCCCCATCCATTTGCCACTGCCTGCTCGACAATCGCATCAGAGGGATCGCTCTCTGCACCATAACCAATACGCACACGCCCATCCTCAACCAGCTCAACGGACGCCACACCGGCAACGGATTCCAGTTCACTGATCGACGGCATCGAGCGCAACGCGATCAATAACGTGGTGGCCTGTAACTTTTCACGCATCTGCTCAATCGACTCATTCAACACCAGTCGCCCGCGGTTAATAATCTGCACCCGATCACACACCGACTGCACCTCCGGCAGAATATGGGTCGAGAGCACCACGCTATGCTCATTCGCCACATCGCGGATGAGCGCGCGGATCTCACGGATCTGAATGGGGTCAAGCCCCACCGTTGGCTCATCCAGCAACACCACCGATGGTGAGTGGATAATCGCCTGCGCAATACCGACCCGCTGCTGATACCCCTTGGATAGATTCGCAATCAGACGTCGCCCTACCTCCGTCAGGCCACAGCGTTCTTTGGCAGAGTCGATTGCCGCTCGCTGCTGCGAGCGTGGAATACGGTTAATGCGCGCGCAATAGACAAGGTACTCATTAACAGTAAGGTCACGATAGAGTGGCGGCGTTTCAGGCAGGAAACCGAGTTCCGCCTTTGCCAGTACCGGCTGGTCAAGAATATCAACACCATTGATCAGCACCCGCCCAGCACTGGGTGCAAGGTTACCGCCGATGATGCGCATCGTGGTCGATTTACCCGCACCGTTTGGCCCCAGAAAACCGAGAACTTCGCCGCGCCGCACCTCAAAACAGAGGTCGTGCACCGCGCACAGCTCACCATAATAACGATAGAGGTTTTCAACGGTAATTAGACTATCCATACTCATCGCTTATATAGTACTTTCATACCGACAACAATACAAAATAGAATAGAATAGCACATCGTTTAACTCACCCTATTATGAAACTAACCACTCAATTGCTCGGTGTCGATACCGGCGGCACCTTTACCGACTTTGTGTTGTTCGATGGCGAGCAGCTTAAGATCCATAAAGTGCTATCCACCCCTCATGCACCGGAAGAGGCGATCATCCAGGGCGTGACTGAACTCGGCCTGTTAGATGAACCGCTCAATATCGTGCACGGCTCAACCGTCGCCACCAATGCTGCGCTCGAAGGCAAGGGGGTACGTACCGCCTTTATTACTAATCACGGTCTGGGTGACATGCTGACCATTGGCCGACAGACACGCGAGCAACTCTACGCATGGCACCCATCTCCAGTCACGCCACCCGTACCACGTGAACTCTGTCTTGAAACGGGAGGACGACTCGGTGCCGATGGCTCTGTGGTGGAAGATTTAAGCGATGACGAACTGGCATTGCTAAAAAAAGAGATCGAACGGCTAAAACCAGAAGCGGTGGCGATCAATCTGCTATTTTCGTTTATCGATGATCGTTTTGAGAAGGCGATTGAAGCAATCATCCCCGATGGCATCTTTATCTCACGCTCATCAAAGATCCTGCCGGAGTACCGCGAATATGAACGCGGTATTACCACTTGGCTCAATGCATGGGTCGGGCCACTGGTGCAAGCCTATCTGCAGCGACTCAACGATAGCCTGCCCAATGCCAATATCACCGTGATGCAAAGCACTGGCGGTACCATTGATGTTTCACTCGCAGGTAATGAGGCCGTCAACATGCTGCTCTCCGGACCAGCTGGCGGATTGGCCGGTGCGCGCTACACCGCAGCCGCAAGCGGTCAGCAAAAACTACTGAGTTTCGACATGGGCGGTACCTCCACCGATGTCGCGATGCTCAACAGTCGCCCCGATGAAGAGCTTACCCTCACCAACAACGGTAAGATCGGGCGCTACCCTGTCGCAGTACCGATGGTCGATATGCACACCATCGGCGCAGGTGGCGGTTCCATCGCCTATCTCGATGCAGGTGGGCTATTGCAGCTCGGCCCGGAATCCGCAGGCGCACACCCCGGCCCCGCCTGTTACGGCAAGGGAGGCACTGCGCCAACCGTCACCGACGCCAACCTGGTACAGGGACGACTCCAGGCGGACGCCTTTCTTGGTGGCAAAATGAAGCTCAACACCGATGCGGCACGGACAGCGGTTAAAACAATCGCCACACCATTGGGTTTATCGATTGAAGCGGCCGCACAGGGCATCATCGAAATCGCCAACGAACAGATGGCGCAGGCACTGCGCGTGATCTCAGTACAGCAAGGGCATGACCCACGCGACTTCACCCTGGTCTCATTTGGCGGTGCAGGCGGCCTGCATGTCTGCGCACTCGCTGAGAAACTTGGTATGACACGCGCACTGGTACCGATCCACGGCGGCGTACTCTCTGCACTCGGCATGCTCACCGCCCCACGCGCACGCCAACTATCACGCACGCTGAATAAGCCACTGCTCGCATTAGATGATGCACAGATAACCGAACAGTTTGAACGATTAAAACAACAAGGTATCACAGCGCTACAACAGGAAGGGCTTAACCAGACCGAGATCACCACTCGCCTCTCACTTGATCTCTGTTATCAAGGACAATCAAGCACGTTGAATATTCCATGGAAAATTTCAAATCATTCAATAGACGACGCAATCAGTAATTTTCATCAAACACATGAGTCACGCTATGGCCACCGACTCAACTGCAACATAGAACTTGTTAACGTACGCACAGGACTGCACGGACCAATGCCATCGATAGCACTATCATCATTAACTACCGAGCAAACACCAGACAACAGTACATCAATTTACCCTCGGGATCTATTCTCAAACGTTAGTATTATTGCGCGCGACTCGCTGACCAGGGGAAAGGCCTTTCACGGCCCAGCCCTGATCACCGAAACAGTATCAACTACTTTTATTAATCAGGGGTGGAGTTGCACGCGAGATGGCACTGGCAATTTATTGCTAATAAACTCAACTTCACCCCATTAATCCTGCCCCTTATTAATACCCATTACGTATTTTCCTGGACTGTAATCAACCGCGTAATTAGCATATACATGCCCACCGTAGTTCGTATCAGGATATTTAAACAAACTGATATAACAAGCAAGTAGCCCGATGAGATGGTCTCCTCCCACCTCCTAATCGGCGTCATAATGCGCCATGATGGGAGTGTAGATTCCGTCAAACAGAAGCAGGAGGAGACCACATGAAGATTACTACGGTTGGGCTAGACTTGGCAAAAGAGGTATTTCATGTCGTGTGCTGTAATCAAGCAGGCAAGCTAGTGAAGAAGAAAAAGCTAAAACGTGCACAGTTACTGGCAT